>JAADBR010000153.1 GCA_009995705.1 Microcystis aeruginosa W13-11 | reverse complement strand
CAGGGTTGCCTCAAATAGCTTACTGTAACGGTCTATTTCTGCTTTTAAATAATGGTGTGCTTCCTCTCCATACAATTTCTGAAACATCCAGTAGGTGTTATAGTTACCAGCTGCCCTATCCTCTTGATAGGAACGAAAATCATCATGAAATTCTAGCAAAATGTTTATGGGTGACATAATCTCAAAAACTTCATCTCTATAAGGTTTACCTGACATAGCAATCAAGGTACAGTGGAGAATTAAATCGTCAGAAGACCGCAATTCAGAAGCACGAATTACGTCTTCTAATGTGATCTTTTTAGAGGTCAATAGCTGACTTTCTAATTTAATATATTCCCCTAAATTATCCATTTGATTTAAAATACTAGGATATTCTAAATCAAATTCTTTTAAAAAAGATCGAATGATGGTTTTTTTAGAATCCCACAAAGAAGACTGACTTGATGGGCTGCTATCTTTTTGATTACTTTCCATCTCCGCATCAGTTTCATAGACAAGGTATTCAATAAACGCTAAAAGCGGATAATATTCAAAAAACTCATCTAGTGAAATATGATAAATCGGGCAATAATGCTTGAATATGAATTTGAGACTGGGAGTAGCTTTATATATACTACGATAAGAAATATAATGGTTGCGACTGATAGGTTGTTTGCTTTTAAATCTCTCAAGATTTGCTTGTAGGCTCATTCTCATTTCTCCTTGTTTTGTTTTTTGGGGACTTAGGCAAGTTGATAATCAAAACCTGCTTATGTTAAACTGACAGCCGCCGTGGTCAATCATTACTAAATTACTTGGTAAAAGCAGACATCTTAAATCTTTCATAAAAGTTTGCGGGTAAATTAGCAGGTATAGGTGCCGGACGTAAGCCAGCTTGTTTGATTAATTGTAGCATCCGCTCATTTGGGATAGGATACAAACGATAATTAAATAAATGTTCTTGTTGAGGATCAGAATTAGATTGCAGCTTAATTTCTTCTTCAAGGCTACCATTTTGCCAACTACTTCTAGTAAATAATCTCCATTCATCCCTCTGGTTTCCAGCGACTTCTCTCCATTGTTCCCAAGTTTCCTCTTGCTCTAGCTTACCGTTACAAAGCAATACCACTCCATCCTCCACTAAAAGACGGCGGGTATTTTGCAGACAAGTTAGCCTTTGCTCATCACTGTGAAGATGTAAAAACTGAGACTGAGCGAAAATAATTAGGCGAAAATAGTTGCTTTGAAGGGGAGGATTCACCATATCTCCTTCAACAAATTCAACGTTCTGCCTGACTTCTAGTGAAGCTTTTTGGAGTTTCTGATCTAAAAACTTTAACATGGCAGAGGAATTATCCAATCCTGTAACAGGATAACCCATCTCTGCTAAGGGTAATAAATTAATTCCTGTACCGCATCCCATCTCTAAAATAGGACTACCAAAAATTTCGGCGCATTGAGGGAAAAACTCCCAGACCTTCATATTATTTCCTCGGCTGAGTTTTTCGATGATAAAGTCATAAAGTTCGGCAAATAAAAGATTATTGTAGGTATAGGCGTGGGTATTCATAAGCTCAATATTCTCTGTTTGACGATGTTGTCAATTAAAATTTTACCAATAAGCAGGACACTTTAGCTAATAACTCAATACATTTCATAACCCGCCTCTTGACATAATGGTTGACAATAGGCATTGAATTTTTCGATATCTGCTAGCTCTATTGAGTCTTTCCATCCGTCTATTTTACCCATTCTAAATGTTCTGGCAGAAGGGTTATAAATCTCCCCCAGCTGAGAAGCAATAGTTTCATTAAAAGGAATATCCAAATGGTGGCAAATTTTTTCCATCGTCTCCCTTTGTTTTTCCGACTTGCCACCTCCCTGTTCTCCCACCAGATCCTCAAAACGGATAAATAAACAATTTTGCTCTTGAGACCAAGCTAACATAGAACGGAACACTTCGGCAAAATTTCTGATTTCTACTCCCGCTTTTGCCGCATAGCCTCCCGCTAAAATAAAATCTAATCTTTGGCTAGGAGACATGGACTTAAAATCCTCTTCTAAAAAGTGTCTTGCTGGCATTTTTCCCGTATCTAAAACAAAGGGAATTGAGGAAGCTATAACAGCACGAGGATCACGAATAATGAAGATATGCTGATAATTCAATTCCTGAAGAATTGGGGTTAACAGAGGTGTCCAAGGAATATGACCTAAAATGTATTGGTTTTGGGCAATAAGAGTTAACCAATGTCGAACAATCGCCAAATCTACATAGTAGGGGGTTAAGGCCCCTATGCTAATCTGTTTTTGGCTAAATTGGGTTTGATGCTCAATTCTTTTTTTAACTTCTCGATAGTTAAAAAATAGAGGCACTTCTTGAATTTCTTGATCCTCAAAATGCTCTCTATAGCCCAGAATTTCAACGGACTTAGCCAATAAATGAGTGCCACTTTTAGGCAAAGAATTAATTAGTAATCGCTTGGCGGGTAACTCGGTATAGGACATCGCTTTTGAGTTAAAGGTATTGATCATTGTTCGTGGCTTTAAAACATTCCTATGGGGGGAACATATTCCGAATCAATTCGCACATCTAAGACGGTAGGTTTGCCATCCCGATAAATTGCCTCATAATCTAATTCCTGCAAGTCTTGACTATTACGAATAATATAACCGTTCGCTCCCATTCCTCGAGCAATTTGACTAAAATCTACTGATGGTAAAGCAAATTCTAAAGATTCTACTCCCGTTTGCAGATGTCGGTGTTTAACCATACCAAAAGATTGATCATTAAGAATGATAAAAATAATCGGTAATTTTTCGGCAACAGCAACGGCAAGTTCATTGCCGTGCATTAGGAAACATCCATCACCTGTAAGACAAACCACTGGGGTATTTTTTGCCCCCATAGCTGTTCCAATCGCACTGCCAATTCCCCAACCCATGGGGGCAGTGGCCACAGCTAAACGGAAATTTTCAGGACGGGGTGGGAAGAAATAGTGAATTGTCCAAGCTAACCAATTACCTACATCAACTAAATAGCGGGTTTCTGGGGGAAAATGTTGTATGAGTTCACCGATTAATTGCTGGGGTTTAACGGGGGAATTATCCTCTGAAAGTCGATAGCTATCTGGTTCTTTAACGGTAATTTGAGCGGGTTGATAAGGCTGGAAAAATTTAGGGAATAAGCTGGCTGACAACTCCGGTTTTAATTGTCCCCTTTGCCGAGTTTTCTGTAATCTTCTTAGTAATTCTGCCAAGGTGGTTTTGATTGTACCTTGAATGTGTAAGCTGGCCATCGGAGAACTTTTAAAATAATCCCTTGCGTGATGAATATGAACTATTTTTTTAGTTAACAATGCCTGATCCCAAGCCGAGGTTTCCCATTGCCCTAAGTTCATCCCAGCCGCTAAAATTAAAGCAACAGAATCATCGGTTAAAGCTTGACGGGCCGTTTGATGTCCAGCGAAACCAAAGACACCTTTTACTAAAGGATGATAAGGATTAACACAGGTTTTACCACCTTGAGTTGTGACAATAGAAGCGTTAATTAATTCGGCTAATGCCATAATTTCTGGGGTGGCTTCCGTACAATCTTGACCAACCCAGATGGCGATGGTTTGACCTTGATCTAAGATATTGTTTATGGTACTATCAAGCTCATCTAAGGCTTTTAAATCAACTAATGCAGCAGCTTGAGTCGCTACCTGGGGATAAGCAAGGGATGAGGGAGACTCAACCCGGAAAATATTCACAGGAATACTAAGATGAGCCGGTCCAAAAGGTGAATGCAAAACTGTTGTTAATGCCGCTGCTAATTTTCTTTCTAATTGATTAGGGTGGGTGACGAGGGTATTATAACGGGTACAGTGCTTAAACATGGCCACTGTATCAATGGTATCAGGCGACGATTCTTGAAAGGCACTCCAGCTAAAATGGGGTAGGGCAGTTTGTGCAGTGATAACAAGTAGAGGTATCCCTTCAGCATAAGCTGAGGCTAATCCTGTCATGAAATTGGTGCTACCCGGTCCGGTTGTGCCGCAGCAAACCCCAATTTTTCCCGTTTCACGAGCATAACCATCAGCCATAAAAGCGGCACCAGTTTCGTGACAAGTCAAAACGGCACGAACCCCCCCGCGTCTTTCACTGCGTGCTAAGGCTTCGTAGAAGGCACTATTATGTCCTCCCGGAATGCCAAAAACGTACTCTACCCCTAATTGCTCTAAATAATCGACAATTAGGTCACTCATATTTCTTGGCTGGATTTGTTCTGGCTCTGTCAAGATAATAGGGGATGAGGCTTGTGAAATCATTAGATTTTGTCTTGTCAATGGACTATTGTTAGAATACCTCACATAGACGCTGCTTTTGAACCCCGAGGCAGAAAATTGGTTTAGCTAAATTTTTGTGGTTCTTCGCTACTTGGCATGATTCGATAGGGGGGCATAAATCGACTAAGTCCTTATCTGGCAAGAGACTTAATTGACTTAGTTCGCTCCTAGAGCAAAAACAATTAACAAAAATCGCTAAATGCCTTTCTACATAAGGGTTCCATCCCTTATAACCTCCGTCCGTTGCATAACACAAACCGAAGAGCCATTTTTGCCAACTCTCAATAACCCCCGGCAGCTGTGACGAAAATTTTTTCCGCCGCAATTTGGGATTGATAACCATCAAATGTGTAGCCAAATAAGGCGATGTCATCCTGAAAGTGTTTTTCTACTAATTTTCTGGTTCTATTGTTGTAATATTCTCGATAATCACGATGTTTTGACTTGTTTAAACAGGGCAGAGAAGCTTTAATATTCAGCCTTTGACACACCCGATCAAAATCAGCTTCCAAAGTTTCATATCTACCAACAAAGTCAACTATGATTCTGCCTTCTAAGTCAGTAATAAGATCTTTTTGTAGTTTAGTTGCTCCTTTGGGAAAGGGATTTTTTGTACTAATAACCCATTCTAAGTATTCTTCAAAACCAGCCAGAGATTTAACTAATTCATATCTAACATGATCTTTCTGCTTAAGAATAAAATGATAATAGGATACCTGCCAATCCCAAGGGTTTCTGACAAAAGAAAATTTATAAAAATTATTATATACTTCCTCTGACAGTTCTTTTTGCATATCTCTGGCTTTAGCGTGCCAAAGAGAGGATTCCCACATTTCATACAGGGGATTGATTTGCTCTCCTAACATTCTGGGAGGACGATTAATTTTGAATTTTTCAGGTTGTTGAGCATAAGGTTCTAAGACCGCTTTAACGCTTGTCCCCGCAGCTTTTGTGACATGAAAAAAAATGAACTGATGACTGTAGGATATTAACATTAATCTTGCGGTGTTATAATAATAGCTCTGTCCGATATGGGTAAGCCTATCAATTTTAGTATAAATTGTACTTGACAAGAGAGACAGAATCTAAATTGTCAGCTTGCCCATTCTGGCTTCCCTCTGGGATATGCCCTAGGGGTTAACCCGATAATGCCCAAAAATGACTATTTCCTTAAGAACTGAGGATTTTCTGCAAGTTGTGTGAACAGTAAGACTGATGTAGAGTGCTGCCAGGCATCTGAATCCCTAGACGGCCGCCATTGTACGCCTTTGCCTTACCATGGACTTTATATGACTGAAATCCCGACCAATCAATCCAACTTAGTGATTTTAGGAGTCTCATCAATGACGGAAACCACCGCACCCGTCATTCCCCAAGATTTTCTCGGAATTAATCCCGCAGAAATCAACAAAAAACTTGTCTCCTGGGGAATTTCTCTGGATGAAGTTGTTCAAAAACTTGCTTCTCTTGGACTCCCCGGCATTATTTTCATTATTGCTGTTGCCGCATCCAGCACTACTGCCTATCCTATGATTTACGCACTTTTGGGGTTAGGCGGTCCACTGGGACTAATTGGTGGACTTGGGGTCTTAGGCCTCTCTACCATTATTGGCGACATTGTGACGGGTTATGGCATTGAGGCACTGCTTAAAACGGTCTATCTCAAACGTCGTGAAACAGAAACTCAAGAATATCTCATCAATGAGGTGAAAGGTTTGCCAATTTCTCCAGTTCTAAAACTTAACCTGAAAAAGGCTATTGAAGTAGAAATTTTCACCCAAGAACCTCTTGCTACCAAAAAAGTCGAAATTGTTGAAGAGTAGTTTTAACTTAACTAAGCACTGCTGCCTCCACCAGCCAATTGACTTGTTTAGCCAACCCTAAATACAACACAAAACCTCCATAAACCTTACTCCTGCTTGACTTATGGCGGTAGTTGTTTTCTGTCTGAATTACTGAAAGCAATCTTTAAATTAATTAACTATCTTCCCAGTCAGAAGGCCATTTCCAAGTCCAAACGGGAGCGGGTTTAGAATCGGGGGGGGGAATCGGGAGTCGGAGCCTCGTCTTGGTCCGCAGATAAAAAACGAGCAAAGAAAGGAATTGCTTTACTTTGTTCGCTTAATGAACGCAGTAGAAATGAATTTTACCGATCATTTGAGAGTCCACATCCGTATAACTTTGCATCCTAGGTTTTGAGTGGTCGATCTAACTGAACGATATCTTTAACCAAAAAGTAAATCATGGAGGATTTCTAAACGCTGGTCATCTTCACGAACAATAGCACCATAATAATTTTTTTTATTCTCTAGCCAGAGTAATTCAAACTCGATCGCCTTGGACAAAGCTAAACTAAAATTATCCAAAGCTTGGGGACAATTAAAGATAACTTTGCGCGTCTCGAAGCGGTCAAAATGTCCTTGGCAGAACATTTTGAAAAACGGTAAAGAATCTAGTGACACCCCACCCCCAATAGCCACAGTCAAACCAGCAGCCTTAGCTTTTTTTGCCAAAGGTAAAGCCAGATCTAAAACTTGCTTGCTATTCACATCCCGGCGAGTTAATCCCAAAGAACAGGCTAAATCCATCCGTCCGATGACGATACCATGGAGAGATTTTATCTCTGGAATCGCCAACATTTCCTGAAAATTCTCACAGGCAGTAATCGTTTCAATATTAACCAATAACTCCACATCTTCCATCCCTTGATCAGCTAAAACTCTCCTGGCTGCCCGCAGATATTTTTGTAAAGCGTAGGCTGTTTCTACCATGGGAGCCATCAAGCGATCAACTCCTAAATGAACCGCATCAAAGATATCTCTGATTGCTTCGCAACCGGCGATTTTCAGATTAAAATCCACCCCCGCTTTCAGACTAATTTCTTTCAACCGCATCGCTTCCGTCAGTCGGGTTCCTTCCGTCTCGAATTCCGCTTTTACCCCTGAAACATGGTGGTATTCTCTGAGTTCTCTTAACAGTTGCACCATTTTTTTTTCTAAGGAATTCATGATTTTAATCGTTGACAATCGCTAACTGCTAGATCAGCCTTGCTGATTATAGCCGATCTGCGAAAGGCTGATGGCTGAGGACTAAGTAGGTAGGTGTTAAAAATTGTCAGATGCCTTCTTATTCAGGAGGGATTAAGGGGGTGCCGATCCCCCCTTATCAAGGGGAGCAGGGGGGATCGAACCCAAAATCTATCTTCAATTTAATTAAAACCAGCTACTTAGGAAACCATAAAAATACCCTAAACAAAGGGACAAGAGCGACAAAATACTGGCATAATGAGCAAGGCCGTCTGATTTTTTTCTGGCCACATCCTTTCTATACTACATTCGTAATATAAGTAATTCTCTAGTTAGACTATGCGAACTCACTACTGTGGCGACCTTAGCGCGATCAAAATTGAAAAAAGTGTCACCCTCTTTGGTTGGGTCGATCGCCGTCGCGATCACGGTGGCGTTATTTTTATTGATCTGCGGGATCGCAGTGGTATTGTCCAGATCGTCAGTGATCCCCAACGAACCCCCGCTTCCTACCCCATCGCTGAAACCGTCAGAAACGAGTATGTCATCAAGGTGACGGGAACAGTCAGTCAAAGGCCTACCGAATCCCTTAACCCGCGCATTGCCACCGGAGAAATCGAAATTTACGCCACTAGCATCGAGATTCTCAACGGGGTTAGTAAACAACTGCCTTTTGTCGTCTCCAGTTCCGAAAGTGAATCGGTCCGGGAAGATGTGCGCTTGCGATACCGCTATCTAGACCTACGCCGGGAGCGTATGAGTCAGAATTTACAACTACGTCACCAAGTTGTCAAGGAAATGCGCCGTTTTCTCGAAGATGAACAGCATTTTATCGAAGTGGAAACACCAATTTTAACTCGATCGACTCCCGAAGGAGCGCGGGATTATCTGGTTCCTTCCCGTGTCAACCCCGGCCAATGGTACGCTTTACCCCAATCACCGCAATTATTTAAGCAATTATTAATGGTGTCGGGAATGGATCGCTACTATCAAATCGCCCGCTGTTTCCGGGATGAAGATCTACGCGCTGATCGTCAACCGGAATTTACTCAGTTGGATATGGAGATGAGTTTTCTCTCCTTAAGCGAGATTTTAGCCCTCAATGAGGCTTTAATTGCTCATATCTTCAAAAAAGTCAAAAATATTGATATAAGCCTGCCCCTGCCCCGTTTAACCTATGCTGAGGCTATGGATCGCTATGGGATCGATCGCCCTGATACCCGTTTTGGCTTGGAATTGGTCAATGTGGCGGAGATTTTTGCCGATTCGGGATTTAAGGTGTTTTCAGGTGCGATCGCTAGTGGCGGGACAGTGAAAGTTTTACCGATTCCCAACGGTAACGAGGCGATTTCTAACGTTAGAATCAAACCGGGTGGGGATTTATTCAAAGAAGCCACCGATGCCGGCGCCAAAGGAATCGCCTATATCCGCGTGCGCGAAGACTACGATTTTGATACCATTGGTGCAATTAAAGATAACCTGACAGAGGCACAAAAACAGGCTTTAATCGACAAGACTGGCGCAAAACCGGGACATCTGCTCTTATTTGGGGCAGGAGATACCGATATAGTCAATAAATCCCTATCCCGCCTACGCTTAGTTTTAGGGGAACAATTGGGATTAATTGATCCTGAGAAAATCAACCTCCTCTGGGTGACGGATTTCCCGAATCCCGAAGATTTAGACGATCTAGCCCAGGCTCGCGCCCTAGCCTACGATATGATTTTTAATGGTATTGAAATCGGTGGCGGCAGTTTGCGGATCTATCAACGGGAAGTACAGGAAAAAGTCTTCGCTACCATCGGTCTATCCCCAGAGGAAGCCGATAATAAATTCGGCTTTTTGTTAGAAGCTTTTGAATACGGAACCCCTCCCCACGGTGGCATCGCCTACGGTTTAGATCGCTTGGTGATGTTGTTAGCCCGAGAAGAATCGATTCGCGATGTGATTGCTTTCCCGAAAACCCAGCAAGCTAGTTGTTTACTCACTTCTGCACCTTCAACGGTGGCAGCCAAGCAATTAAAGGAATTATCCGTTGCTTCTACCTACAAACCGCCATCCTAAGATTAAGGTGGGCATTGCCCACCTAATTTTTAAAAGTCTGTTGACACTAAGTTAAATTCTTTTCTGCTACAAAGTCCTCCGGGTACCGTACACCACCCGAAAACCGTAATTGTTGATGCGGTTGACGCGGCGGAAGTAGTAGTCGTAGCGAATCGCGGAACGGCAGTAAGTAGGATTGTAGCCCCAGGAACCGCCCCGCAGAGGAGAACGATTATTATTACCATTTTCTATCCAGACACTGCCATCCGTCGGCGCGCCGTCATAGTTATCGTGCCAAGTATCGGCGCACCACTCCCGGACATTGCCGTGCATATCGTACAGTCCGAAAGCATTGGGGGGAAA
>JAADBR010000152.1 GCA_009995705.1 Microcystis aeruginosa W13-11 | reverse complement strand
CAAGAATGGTAAGAGAAGAATTTCCAGAATTAACAAAACTACCCTCTCTTTGGACAAAAAGCTATTTTTATGACACTTCGGGTAAAGTTAGTACAGCAAAAGTGATGGCTTATACTAATGACCCACATCATGACAGACATCCGTGTTGAAACGACGGGGCTACCAAGCTCCCGTCTTTTTTCGTGTGGAAACGGTGCTTCGCTTTGCCGAATCTTTGACCTTCAAAGGAAAAAATCCAGTTGTCCAGCTCATTGACAAGGTTTACCGCAATGGGGTGAAGTTGACCCAGGAGGCAATGGCAGAGTTGGAAAAACAGATTAATCGACTTCCCCATTTGCCAAAGTGGTTTGTGGAAATCCCTTATCAACTCACTTAACTATTGGATCATCTTTTTTATGGAGTTCTCTTAGCGGTTCGGCAGTCTGGAGAGCTTTCTAGGGCAGCTTTGGCGAAAACGCAAAAATAGGGTAATCTGAGCAGGGTGTCACAGAGAGTCAATTCCCCCACCTAACCCTTGCCATGCTGCTTTTGGCAGGGATAGACACTGGAAAAAAGTTTTCAGCCCCGCTGGGGCTAGGTAGTCAGTGGCAGTAAAATTAAAATGCTCGTGGATTCGGTCTGACGGGCATATCTCTTTGTAAACCCTGATTCAGGGAGGACTTAGAGAAAGGATCGTCCAGTTAAGTTGAGTGGAAGCGAGGCTCTTCCATACAAGTATCAAATCTGGGAGAATTATCTACATAAAGATCAACTGCTTTAGGAGAACCCAATCATGTCTATTGTTTTTCAATTTTTTCTCATTGCCCTAGTTTTATTTTCCTTGCTGATGGTGATTGGTGTCCCCGTTGCCTATGCTTCCCCCCAAAACTGGGACCAATCGAAACCCCTTCTCTATGTGGGTTCGGCAATTTGGGCGATTTTAGTCGTTGCCGTCGCTATTTTAAACTTTTTAGTGATTTAGTCTTGAGCAGGAGACGGGAGACTATTTTTATTTATTCTCCCCACTCCCCCACTCCCCACTCCCCACTCCCCCATCCCCCATCCCCCATACCCTTCCACCTATGACTGTTTTTGAGGGAAATTTTACCGAGGATATATCGTCCTTGCGCTTTGCGATCGTGATTGGTCGTTTTAATGATCTCGTCACTGATAAACTGTTATCAGGCTGTCAAGACTGTCTCAAGCGTCACGGGGTTGATATTAATCCCGATGGCGCGCAAGTGGATTATATTTGGGTACCCGGTAGCTTTGAAGTGCCAATGGTAGCCCGTCAAGTCGCCCTTTCCCACCGTTACGATGCCGTTATTTGTCTAGGGGCAATTATTCGCGGCCAAACGCCCCATTTTGACTACGTTGCTGCCGAGGCCGCTAAGGGCATCGCTGCGGCCGCTTTTCAGACAGGTGTTCCCGTTGTCTTCGGTATTCTCACCACTGATACTCTACAACAGGCCCTCGAACGGGCTGGTATTAAAAGTAATTTGGGCTGGAATTATGGCCTATCTGCCCTAGAAATGGCTAGTCTCATGCGTCAATTGCGCCCCCGGGATGAAGATAAACCCCTAGGATTATTGCAAAATAATCTCCCACAGGCACTGATAGAAGGCTAAGAAAATTCCCCCAGCATTTAGGCTTTTAGTTGTCCCCACTCCCCGCTGTCGAGAGAATCAAGACAACGATACTCAGCTTTGCTTAGGTTAAATGTTGCACTACAGGCTAAGATAGAAGTGGTTCTCGAAGCTATTACGGGTTTGGGGGATTGGCCAGAAGATAAATCATTGTAAAAAAATGCTCCAAACTGCTTGACAGATGCTCTGAGATTTGGCATACTTAGGTAAGTGTAAAAAAACGGCTTGCGGGCATAGCTCAGTGGTAGAGCGTCACCTTGCCAAGGTGAATGTCGCGCGTTCGAATCGCGTTGCCCGCTTGAAAAAATCTTGAAATAGACCTTAAGGTCAGGATGAATAATTTAGGGATATCCCTTAAGATGGGAGTTATCCGTGAGCAATAGGGTTGAGGATTTTGGGCAACCATTGAATCCCTTAGCTATTGACCACGAGGGACTAAAAACAACCGTTTATAAACAAAAAATTAGCTTGTGCGACCGCATAAATATACCAAAATCGACCAACACCAAGACTATCCATGTCCCTGTCGTCGGAAAGGGACATTATGCCCGATTTTATTGACCGATGCCTTTGGCTGCGATCGCTGTCAACAGATATTTGTGCTACAGGAAAACGGCCAAATTATCGAACAATTAGCCCCCCACTATCCCTATAAACGCAGTTGGCACTGGACGGGATTTCGTTGGGTGAGTACGAATCGGCGCCTTGCACAGGAGGTATTACCCCTGATGGTGGGGATAATTCTGTTATTATCGATCGTCTGGCTACCCTTAATTTTAAAATCACCGCCGGGGGTAAGCGTGATTTTTGGGGCAATTCTAGTTATGCTATTAGTTGTTTTGCCCGCGTTAATCTTTTGGTTAGCCTATCGACGCTAGACAAGAATCTATGATCGAAAGTTCCTCTATCCCCCCCCTGACGATCTTTAAGCAAGCATACAATGCTTTTCTGGCTCTAGGTCAATTTAATGGCAATGAAAGAAATCGCGGAGTAATTGCGATCGCTAATGCTATTAAAACTGGCTTTGATCGTATTTTAGAAGCCAATACCCTCGATTTAGAAGTCAGTCGAGAGATGGCTGTCTCAGAACAAATGATTCGCTGGTTACGGTTAACTCCCGAACGTTTAGAGACGACGGTGGAGGTATTGCAACAACTAGCGGAAGCATCGGATCCGCTGCAACAGGTAATTAACGCAGCCTATCAACTCAATCCTTCCCAAACCTATTGCCAAAGGATGCCCTTAGGAGTGATTGCCTTCGTCTATGAAGGTTTTCCGGAATTAGCGATGGTAGCGGCGGGATTTTCCCTAAAAAGTGGCAATAGTTTGATTATTCGCGGTTCCAATGCCTCTAGTCATTCCGATGGAGTGATTACGGAAATTATCCAAGAAGCATTGGAAGATGTGGGTTTACCGGTGGATTGTGTCAGTGGTTTACCCTGTGATTCTAGTCCCTCCCTAGAGGAGTTGCTGACCCAGGAAAATTATGTTAATTTAATTATTCCCTACGGTCGCCCTAGTTTAATCGGTCGGGTGAGTCAATTGGCTACGGTTCCCGTTTTGCGTGCGGCCATGGGAAACTGTTATTTGTATTGGTCTCCTAGTGGCGATTTGGAGTTAGCTCGTCAGGTAATTATCGATAGTCATGGCAGCATACCAGATCCGGTTAACGCGATCGAAAAAGTTTTAATTAGTCCCCATTACAATTCTTCGACTTTAAGTCGTTTGTTCAAAAGTTTACAGGAAAAAGGCTTTAAATTGCGGGGAGATACCCGATTGGCGGCGGATTTTCCGGAACATTTAACCATTGCCACCGATAATGATTGGCAAAGACCCTATTTAGAAAAAACCCTGGCCTTTAGGTTAGTGGATACCCTCACTGATGCGATCGCTTGGATTAATAAGTATAGTAGCGGTCATGCCGATTGTATTGTCACCGAATCCTATCGAGAAAGTCGTCAATTCGCCATGGAGTCCGATAGTGCTTTAGTTTATATCAATTCTTCCCCCCGATTTGATCGCAATCCCAAACAGGGAGAATCGGTATTTTTGGGCATTTCCAACCAAAAAGGCCAGCGCCGGGGGTTAATCAACCTAGAAACCTTTACCACCCTTAAACAGGTGGTGCAAGGCTAGTTTTTTTCAGTGACCAGTAAACAGTGAATTGATAAAAATGTGAACTGAAAACTGGTAACTGAGGGATCGAACTTGCCTCGACCGTACTTTTTTAACAGCAACCGCCCCCATTATAGTGCCAAGTGGACTCGGTGATGAGGATATCTTGGGGAGAGAAACGAGCTAGGTTGCTCGCAGTTTTATCACAGACGGCCACCGGCAATCCTTTGGCTAAAATATGCCCAGCACCATCATCAAAAATTGCCTCCGTACCAGCATAAATAGCAGTTTTGCCTGTAAAAATACAAGCCCCATCTTCGGGAATAGCTACTTTAAAAGCCACGGAATCTAAACTTTCTAATAGGAGCGGTTCGGCTAAATTATAACTCTGACAGTCCAGTAAACGATAGGGACGACGGGACCGAATTTCTACCTGACCAAAACCAGCAGCAATCAACTGTTGAATATAATCATCGTAGGTCAAGGCCCCCGATAGACACATAGCCCTTAAACGCTGATCTTCTTGCAAATGTTCAGGAATTGGACGAGGGGCGATCGGATCACTCATCAATAAACGTCCTCCCGGTTTTAAGACGCGAAAAGCCTCGCGTAAAGCTAACTGTAAATCGGCTGGTTTAAAGATATTAAAAAGACAATTCTGCGCCACTACATCGACGGAGACATCCTCCACCGGTAATTCAAAAGCGGAACCATCTTTAATTTCCACAAAATCGAGACTAAACCAGGGATTTTCTGGCAATGCTTCGCCGAGATTTCTTTGGGCTGCCCAACGCATTTCCGGCACTGGATCCACCGCAATGACTCCCCCCGGACGACGGGAAAAATAGGCGAATTGCAGTGCTTCTAAACCACCACCCACACCCACATACAAAACCCTAGGAGAATTGCCCAATTCATTAACCTGCACCGTCGTGCCACAACCATAGTTCATCTCCTGCATGATGGCGGGGATTTTTAACCCCGGCAGTTGCAAAGGACTGCTTTGGACACAACATAGCCCCACTTCGGGAGTTTGGGCTACTTCGCTGTAAAATTTGGCAGTAGCTTCCAGATAAGTCATTTTCATCCTTTAAAACTCCTTTTCTCTAATCAATTCAAGGACTGACTTCGCATCCTCACCCAACGCTATCTTAGCAGGGGGGGGGCAGCCCCCCCTGATCAAGGGCGGATTAAGGGGGGATCGAACCTAAAATCCCTTTTTAATTTAATTATAACCAGCTACTTAGCTGCATCTCGAGGGATTTCTTCATCCCCAAACCGATCGAGAAGTTACCGGGTTAATCTAGGATTAGCTCCTGTTGACGGCTGTAGAGAGGACAGAAATATGATACTGACAATAATCGATCGCCTTACGGAAACCAACCCGCAAATTATGCGAGAATGGCAAGGAAGATTAACCTCGAAAAATATCTCGATCGCCTCGATTATCTCCCTTGTTGGTCAATTATTAGTTTACTTGTACTATCAAAATCTCTTGCCAGTAGGGGCGGGATTTAGTCGTTACTGTACCGCCAATCCCCCCAATAACAACGACTATTATCCCTATAGTGGGCTTAAATACTGTATCCAAGACTTAAATGGTCAATGGATGATTATCTCCCGGTTATGGTGGTTAGATATCTTCACTTTTCTGAGTATTACCGGCATTTTCGCTCTTTTAGTGGTGGGAACCTATCAATTAATTGCCGATCTTTCCGGGGAAGAGCGCCGGGGTACACTTGATTTTATCCGTCTGAGTCCCCAACCCGCCAAAACGATTTTTATCGGCAAAATTTTCGGGGTTCCCATTCTCCTCTATCTCGTCTGTCTTCTCGCTTTACCCTTTCACTTGGGGGCGGGTTTATCAGCAGGTATTCCCCTATCGTTAATTTTAGCCTTCTACGGGGTTCTGATCGCTAGTTGTGCCTTTTTCTATCATGCTGCCCTAAGTTTCGCTTTAGCCACGCCATGGTTAGGAGGATTTCAATCCTGGTTAGGCAGTGCTACAGTCTTAATCTTTGTGTTTTATAGCAGTATTTTTACTTTATCCGGCTATGGCGGTTCCCGTACCCCCTTTGATTGGTTAATTCTCTTTAATCCTAGTTTTTTTCTTCCCTATCTAGTTAAATCTACCTTTCTCCCCCCCGATGCGGTACGCTATCTAGGAATCTCACAAATCTTTGATCTGCGTTGGTACGGTCAATCTCTCTGGCAATCGGTTATAATGGGTATTAGCTTAATTTTGCTCAATTTTGCCCTCTTTACCTACGGTTTAACCAGAATTATCCGGCGTCGCTTCCATAATCCCCTCGTTACTCTTGTTAGTAAACCCCAAAGTTATTGGATGATGGGCTGTTTTAGTGCCATTAGCCTAGGTTTTGTCTTCCAAACTCTGGAACCGAGCTATCTTTTCGATAATTTTGCGATTCTTAGCGTTTTTGTGGCAATTTTCGGCTTGTTAATCCTTTTTGCCCTCACTCCGCCCCGTCAAACTCTCCAAGATTGGGCGCGCTATCGTCATTTGCAAGGAAAAACGGGCATTAGTCTGGGGAAAGCTGTAATCTTTGGCGAAAAAAGCCCTTCTACCCTAGCCATGGCTGTTAACGTCGCCATTGCCATTTTATTCATCCTTCCCGCTATTTTTATCGCCCCTCTCCATCAATATAAACTAGCCACTGCAGCCGGATTTCTCTTGGCAATGAACATGATTTTAGTCTATGCCGCTATCGCCCAATTATTGATGTTAGGTAGCACCAATAAACGCGCTTTGCTGACAGCCACTAGCATCGGCATTTTAATTATTTTCCCCTTTCTCTGTTTCGCTGTCTTGGGAGTTGATCCCAGTCAATCTCCGCTGTTATGGTTTTTTACTTTTCTTCCCATTGCCGCTACTAAATACGCTACACTTCCCTCTTTCGCTTTGGCAATCTTCGGTCAGTGGTTGGGTTTAACCCTCCTCGGATGGCAAATTAATCGGCAATTAAATCGCCTTGGTGCCTCGGCAACTAAAGCGTTAATGCCAAGCTAAAAAATACCGACTCACATCGGTTTAAATTTTTTTCCAAAAAAGCTTGACAAAACCCCACGACTTGACAGATAATTTCCTATAGAATGGGAATCCGTGCCTGCCTGCGAACCCCTTCTTTTCCGGTTAAGTAAAGCCCTAAAAAATTAGGCATTGTCAGATCAGAATAATTTCAGTTCCGGTGCTGATTCGGAGCATCTTTCGCCTTGACAACGCCACATTTTTAACCTACCACCGATAAACTATCAACGATTAGGGAGGGGGTATAACAGGAGCCATTCCATTGATTATCGGACCCCAGAGCGATTAAATTCTGCAAAGCCGTATAAACATTTCCCGTCACCATTGTATCTTTAACTCGTCCGGTGATTTTGCCCTTTTCTATGCGATAACCCAGATCGATATTGACAGAAAAATCGCCAGAAATATCGGCCCCATGACCTAAAATTTGGTCGATAACTAGACCCTCATCTATTTGCGAGATTAAATCCGCTAAAGTTCCCTCTCCCGGTGCCACGATTAAATTAACTAAATCCGGCATGGGATAAACCCCTAAACCGGGACGAAAACCGTTTCCCGTCGGAGTAGTTTTTAATAATCTGGCCGTGGTACGATCGCTATAGAATTCCTTAACTCGACCTCCCTCAATTAAAGATAAAAATTTGGTGGGAGTTCCCTCATCATCAAAGGGACAACTATAGGGTTCTTGCTGGGGTTGTTGGGATAAAGTCAACTTTTCTGAGATCACCAATTGACCGATTTTATCACTCCAGGGCGAGGATTTTTCTAAGATCTGTTTACCATTTAAAGCCATCGCCACCGTACCCCATAAGAGGGTAACTGCATTAGCCGTCAATAAAATTGGTAATTTCCCCGTGGGACTATCCACATTATTGGCTGCCCATTCTAGTCGCTGCAATAACTGTTTAATTACCGTATCGGGATGAGGTGTACTGCGAGTATATTCCCCATCATAAACTGCCAGAAAATCCTCCCCCCGCACCCATTCAATCCCCAGATAATAACTCAAAGCTGTATCGGTATATTGACAATATAAACCCTGGGAATTAACTAAACGGGTGATTTCCCGTTCACATTCCCATTCACCACTACAAATAACTTCAGGATAAACTTGGCGAATTTGGCCAATCATTTGATTACCCATATCGATTAAAGATTCTACCGCCACATCTTGGCCAATCGGGTCATAAATTGCCTGTCTTGGTGCCGAAAATTCGATTTCTTCGGGGGCATTGAGATAGGATAAATTTAACGCTGTTTCTACTAAAATTTCCGGTTCCACATCACCATAACCCACCGCTAACCCCGGACAACCCTCGCGCCATAATCTTAAGGCAGTTCCCACAGATTCGGAACTTTCTAGCTGTTTGAGACGATTAGCCTCAAAAAAAACGGGATGGGAAAGGGAGGAAGATTGATAAACTTCGGCTGCCACTGCTCCCGATTTGAGAGCCAGTTCGATGAGTTGTTGCGGATCGATCGTCATGGTGATAGTTTTTGAGATAATGGCTATCTGATTATCGAAAATTTGGGGTTAAAACCCCTTCGTTTCACGACAGCCTTTCTTGATCTCTAATATAGCACTTAAGAACTGCCAAGGGCACACCTCCCACAGAAGAAACAAAATAACTAGAAGACCAAAGAGCATCTTTACCATCTGATTTAGGATAAGCAGCTTGTTTATATCTGCCACTAGAAACCGCTCTTTCTACCTGCTTTGGTTTAAGGATTTTCAAATTCGTTACCTTAGGAAAAAATTGTCTCAATAGTCCATTGGTAGGCTCGTTTAATCCCCTCTCCCACGAATGATAAGGAGTAGCACTCATAAAAATCTGCTCCTAGTTTCTGACTCAACTCTTGATGTCCATAAAATTCTTTAACCTTGTCACAAGTAGTTGATTCGTTTCATTTTTGAATTGGCGGGTAAGGGAATATGATCGCCATATTCATAAGCTGTTTCTAGCCAAAGTTGGCGAGCATCATCAATATTAGCTAAGGTTTCCTCTATGGTTTCTCCCTGAGTGAAACATCCCGGAAGATCCTTAATTTCTGATACATATCCCCCGTCATCATCAGGATAAATTGTGATTGGATATTTTAACCCCAAATAAAACTCTAATGATTCAAGCTTAGTTTTATTACTTGTACTCATATTTTTACCTCTTTAAAGTTAGCAAATAGGATCAATATATTTTGAATAAATACTCAGAAAATATCAAGAAGGGAATCAGCTTTAAACTTTATTTAGTTAATGGATTTCAATTTAAGTAATTTAATAATTTGGTAAGGATTCAGGTCAGGGGATTGACAAAAACAGAAAAAAGTGTAGATTGAGAGGATGAAGCAAAAAGAACCGCCGCCGCTACTAGACAGGGAAAGCCTGAAAAACCTGAC
>JAADBR010000151.1 GCA_009995705.1 Microcystis aeruginosa W13-11 | reverse complement strand
ACAGATAGAGGATTTCTTTGCCAATCTGATGTGATGGGTTCCTACAACATTTTGCGAAAAGCATTCCCAAATGCGTTTAACCGCTATGGGATAGAGAGGTGCGTAGTTCACCCAGGGAGAATCAATCTCTCGAAGTAAAAGTGAAGGGAATTTCTGAAATGGAATTCAGTCTGTCTATATTTGACTATACTTTTACCAACTATTTCTGTATGGAGGAATTCCCAGAATAGTGACTCCTAAGAACCGACTCCTAACCCCAGCAAGCAACTTTTTCAGCAGACCCTAATCATATATTGGCTTCAAAAACGGGACAATAACCTTCGGCAACCACTTTAAAACCGTAGAGGGGAGAAGCGGGATTCCAACAGCGCTGACTTTTGTAGTGGACACAGACACGACAGCAATCCATCTCCTCTAAAGCTTTGGTGATGCAGTTGGGACTCTCGCTTAATAGTTCCCGTTGGGAGACTCCCCGCAATAATAATTCTTCCCCTTGCCAGCGTGCTTCTACCAGTCCCGTATCGGCGAAATTACTCCACCGGGGATCCCGGGTGATCGGCTCTGGTAAAGTGATAGTGACGATCGAATCCGATTCATTTAATTCTCCCTCATAGTGACTGGGGGCCGGGGGTGTCGGCTGTAGAAAGCGATCGCCAATAGGCAATTCCACCAGGGTTCCCACGGCCGGAGAATGAAGTTGATAACGGCTTTGTAATTCTTCTAAACTGGTCAAATCCGCTAGATATAGGGGCGAACCATGGACGAACATGATATGCTGCGGCCGCAGGTTATGAATCAGTTGGGTGGTGTTGCGACTATCGCTATGTTCAGCCAGTAGATAGGTTTCTTGGCTAATTAATCGCGAACGCTGTGCCGCTTTTAATCGGGGATTCTCTAGGTTGATATCGTGCGGGTGTTGGGGAACTAAGATTAACCAAGGTTTATCCCCCTGCAGATATTTACTCACCTCCTCTAGGCGATCGATTAGTAAAATTATCGGAGTGGGTCCCCCTAGAGGTGTCGGTTTTTCTGGCAACCTTCGCAACCGGGGACAGATGCGCTCATCCCAAAATAAGGGCTGATGTTTGGCAAAATTCTGGACAGATGCGGGAAATTGTGGTAAAATTTCTAGGTAGGCATCGCAAGCTTTAGCGATCTTGCCCCCAACCCAGATATCAATATCGCGACCCGTGAATTGATGATGCGATCGCAGTAATTTTAAAATTTCTTGACCCAATCCCAAAGCGGGGACAGGTAGTAGGACATTTTGTCCCTCAGCGATCGCATGATAGATGCGATTCATCAACTGTTTTTCCTGCTGTCGTCGGTGGGGATGGCGTTCTGTGCCGTAACTGCCTTCAATAATCAGCACATCGGGGGATATTCCCCGCAGCAGATCGATCGATAATCCTTCCACCAGTTGAAAATTAGATAGGGAAAAATCGCCAGTATAGAGGACTTTATAGGTGCGTTTGGGGGTTTTGTAGGTGAATAGGACGACGGCGGCCCCGGGTAGGTGGCCGGCTGGAAAAATCTCGACGGTGAGATCATCAAAGAGAGCGATCGGTGATCGCCATGGCCAACCCTGACAGAAACTGCCGATTTCCCCGGCAGAATCGGGCCATTGTAGGGGCAGCAGTTGTACTGTCACCTCACTGGCATAAACTGGCAATTGGGGATAGGTCTGATGAAGAGCCATTAACCCACGGATATGATCGCTGTGGGCATGACTACAGAATACCAGATCTACGGGTGGTTTTTTGTTTTGGGTCAGGGGTTGCATATCGGCCAAACCGCAATCTAAAAGTATGCGATAGGGACCGATTTTCAGTAGGAGACAAACCCCTTCTGATGCGTGACCGACACCAAAAGGTAAACAGGATAAAAGGGATTTTGACCCCCAGACAGCAGTAGAGCGTTGAACCATGGCAACCCTGATCATGATGACTGGTTAGTGAGCGGAACCGTTGCCATCGTAGTTATCGCTATCATAAAAACCGTTGCGGGTGCCGAAAAAGAGACAGGAGACGGTGAATACAGCCGTTAATGCCAACAGGATTAATTTGATGTCCATATAATTTAGTGCAACTCCTCAGAGGGTAATCTCCCCCCATACTAACTCAACTTTTTCGGTTCTCAGCAGCTAGGTTTCGGATTTGACCATGGGCGCTCACCCTCTTTTAATAATTAAACTTGCCAGTAATTTGTGATTATTTCAGCAAAAACTACTGGTAATTGTCGGAAAACCTGACATCTTTTGTCATAATATAGCAAACCTAAATGAGTTGTGAAAAGGCATCAAATCTTTTCAAATTTCCTAACTTGATAAAGATTATATTTAGCAAAAAATTGACCGATTCAGACTTGAATTGCATCACTGTTTAATCTACCTTTATAGAATACCTCATTCGGGGTACGATAGTCAAGACATTTCCGAGAACGATTGTTAATTAAGTTTACGGCTCTTTCTACCTCCTCTGGTTCAACGATTTTCAAATTCGTTCCCTTGGGAAAAAATTGTCTCAATAGTTCATTAGTAGGCTCGTTTAATCCCCTCTCCCAAGAATGATAAGGAGTAGCAAAATAAAAATCTGCTCCTAGTTTCTGACTCAACTCTTGATGTCCACAAAATTCTTTGGCCTTGTCACAAGTAAAGGTTTTTCTTTCAGTACCTGATGAGCCTTTCTTTGTCAAATCTTGAGGTTGATGCTTTTCATTTTTGAATTGGCGTTTTAAGATTCACTAATAATTGCTGACTGATTGTCGGTATTTCTGCAAATGTGAGATGCGATCATGGTTTCAAAACTATTCAGGATTATTTATTGCTTGATTAACTTGGGTGATTTGGGTTTGAAAATATTGTTCACGATAACGGATAGCTTGGGCTAATTCCGCACCTTTTTGGAAAGCGAGTAAAGCTTGGGGATAATTTTTTCTCTCTAGATAAATTTGACCGATTTGATCGTAGGTGTTCATTAAACCGTAGTAATTGTAACCCAATTCATGGACTTTAATTAACTCTTGATAGATTTGTAAAGCATAATCCACCTGTTGATAACTTTTATAAAGTTCGGCTAACTTACTTAAAGCTTCTCCTGCAGTGCCGTACTGTTGTAAAGCAAAAGCGAGAGAATAGGCTTCTTGAAAGTTTTGGCTGGCTTTATTTGCATCTTTTAAAGCTTGATAATCTAAACCAATTTGAATTTTTAGATCGGGTATTAACTGTATTTGCTGATTTCTGATCTCGGTTTCAGCTATTTCTTCTTTAATTTTTACTGCGTTAGCTGGTTGCAGAGATTCTCGATAAATTTCTGCTAGTCTTTGCAGATAAATTCCTTGAGTTAAAGAATTATTCTGCCCCTTAGAAATAGTTAATAATTCCTCGTAAACTGGGGCGGCTTTTTGATAATCAAAACGGGATAAATGAATTTGACCAAGTTGATTTAAAGTTGCTTCTACTGCCAGATTATCCCCAGATTGTCTGGCATTAGCTAGGATTTTATCATAGATGATTATCGCCTCATTAAAAGCTCGTACCTGTTGATAGGATGTACCTAGTAATGCTAATAATTCCCCATCCATTGTCCGGTTATTTTCTGCGGTTTGTTGCACAGTTTTTAAACGAGCAGTAATTAATTTAACATCCTCGGTTCGATCTCGATTCCAAGCTGCTAACCCCACTTTTCCCAAAGATTTTACTTCTTCTTTGGCCCCTAAATAACGATTTAATTTAATCACTTCATACCAGATAGGAAAAGCTTCCTCATTTAATCCCGCATCGTATTTAGCTTGAGCTTCAGCATCCCGTTGATCGATGTATAATAACAGTTGACGATGCTCCAAGGGAGTTAAAGGGCGATCGATTGCCGGTAATAAAGGACTTTTTAGGGGAGTTTCGAGGGGATTGGGTGCAGGGGTTTCTGTTTGTGCTAGGAGAGGAAGGGAAGTAGCGATCCAACAGAGCCATAAACTGAGAGAAAAACGTAGCATAATAGATTGATAAGAGCGTAGTAGAGGATGATATTTTGTGATCGATCGATTCTATAAGAGACTGACCGCCGAAAATTGCCGTTTGCCAATTTTGGGTTTAATTGCTAGTTTGATTGTAACCTTTAGTCTGGTTGCCTGTGGTGTCTCCCCACAAGTTTTGGCAGAACAACGAATGTTTCTACCCCTCTCGGTCGAGTTTTTGGGAGAATATCAATTACCACAAGCGGATTATCAAGGGACAAGGGTGGGGGGATTATCGGCAATTACATACGATCGCACCAATAACCGCTTTTATCTCCTCAGTGATGATCGTTCTCAGAAAGCTCCAGCCCGCTTTTATCGGGCTAGTTTGCAGATAAATGATCAAAAAATCGAAAAAGTGAATTTAGAAGCGGTCACGTTCCTAAAAGATGGCAAGGGAGAAACGTTTAAAAAGGGATCGATCGACCCAGAAGGTATCGCTTTTTCGCCCCGACAAACTTTGTTTATTTCCAGTGAAGGTGCGGTTAAAGAGGGAATTGCCCCTTTTATTGCTGAATTTGATTTGCAGGGACAATTAAAGGAGTCTTTATTAATTCCTGATCGCTTTTTACCGGATGATAGCAATCAAAAAGGAATACAGGATAATTTAGGGTTTGAATCCTTAACTTTAGGGATTACCAGCACCCTCAAAGACGATCCTTTTCGTTTGTTTACTGCCACAGAAAGCGCTTTAATTCAAGATAGTCCCACGGGAAAAAGATCAGAAAATCTCAGAGTGCGACTTCTTCATTATGTGATCGATCCGATTGGTGCGCCTGTGTTAGTATCGGAACAATTGTATGTGTTAGATGAGCCACCCAGTAGTGCGAGATACTACGGTTTAACGGAATTATTAGCTTTAGAAAAAGAGGGTTATTTTCTTAGTTTAGAGCGAACTTTTGGTTTAGAAGGTTTTGGAGCGAAACTATTTCAGGTAGTTAATGGGAGCGCCACCGATACCTCGAAAATCGCCAGAATACCGGGGGAATTAGACGCTTTACAGGTGCAACCCCTGCGGAAAAAATTATTACTAGATTTAGGGACTTTGGGGATTGATTTAGATAATTTGGAAGGGATGACCCTCGGTCCAAGATTAGCTGATGGTAGTCGCTCCTTGATTTTGGTCAGTGATGATAATTTTAATCCGAATCAGGTCAATCAGTTTTTACTCTTTCGACTCAAGGAAAAATAAACAAGAGATGGTTAATTGCCTCACCTATCCCCTTCTGGGAGATAGGTGAGGCCTACCAATAAAGAAAAAGGGGATAAATGGCCGGTTTAAAGACAAAACAGCCGCTTAATAATCACTTTTTTCGATATCTTTGCGAATATCATTCAGGTCAATATAGCGATCGGTGGCATTGCGTAATTCCCTAGCGATCATTCCTTCCGTAGAAACTACGGTAATATGAGTATTTTTAGAGCGCAATAGTTCGATCGCTCGTTCAAAATCGCCATCACCGCTAAATAAAATCACTCGATCGTATTGATCGACGGTATTAAACATATCGACGACAATTTCGATGTCTAAATTAGCTTTCTGGGAAAAACGACCGGAACTATCATCATAATATTCTTTCAAAATTTTTGTTCTCACCGTATAACCCAAACTAATTAAAGCATCGCGAAAACCTCTTTGATCTTGGGAATCTTTTAAACCCGTGTACCAAAAGGCATTAATTAACATAATATTCGGGTCGTTGGTGAAGTAATTTAACACCTTGCGCGGGTCAAAAAACCAACCATTTTTTTGTTGAGCATAAAACATATTATTGCCATCCACAAAAATCGAAAGGCGATCTTTCGGACGGGTGCCACCATTACAATGACAAAGACCGGCTTCTGTCATACAAAATACATACCTAATTTTTTATAGAGTTTAACTATAAAATTACCTTTTAGTAATTTTACGGGGGAAAACGACTATTCTTTGAGGAATAGCGGTGATTTGAGAGCAAAAAGATAGCAACTAAAATAAAAATTAGCTTTTTTGTCTAAGTAGGGAGGCAGAATTATTTGCAGGATGGGTTAGCGGTAGCGTAACCCATGCGGGCGTTGGGTTTCATGCTTCAACCCAACCTACGTTCATCTCATATTTAATTCCACCCACCCACTTAGGAGACAAACTAGATAATAGTTTCGGAATAATTAAAAGTGATAATAGGGGGATTGTACAGTAATTAGGTCATTTTGATAATTTTTCTCGATAGATGAGCATCAACAAGGCTGGTTAGATCAGGTAGGAACACCAATCACTCCAACCTCCAGAATATAGCTTAACATTCTCGTATCCGGCTAGGGTCAGGGAAAAGATATTAACACAGGCTGTCACTCCTGAACCACAGTAGAGGATAATTTCTCGATCGCCTTGCCCCTCTTGCCAACGTTGTGTTTGCTGGGCCAGGGGTTGAAAAAAACCCTGACTATCGGTGACTTCCAACCAGGGATAATTAAGCGCCCCTTCGATGTGACCGGCGATCGGATCGATCGGTTCCCTTTCCCCCCGATAGCGATCGCTTTCCCTAGCATCAATTAACACCACTCCCCCTTGCTCTTTTTGCCTTTTTACCTCCTCGATCGTCACTACCCAATCCTCTTGAACTTGGGGGAGAAAAGCGCCGGTTTTCGGCACAGGTATCTGATTAGAGACGGGATAACCGGCATTTAACCAATTTTGCCAACCACCATCGAGAATACTAACTGGTTCATGGCCGAGATAACGTAATAACCACCAGAGACGACTGGCAAAGGCAAAACGGGAGGCATCGTAGGCAATGACATGGGTTTGACCAGAAATCACCCCTAAAGAGCTTAATTTAGCGGCTATCGTCTGTGGATTCGGTAAAGGATGACGGCCGCCATGACGGGCAATGGGAGCCGATAAATCGCGATCGAGGTCTAAATAGAAGGAATTTTGAATATGATTGGCTAAATACTCTTGATAACCGAGATCGGGATTGTTTAATTGAAAACGACAGTCAATAACCATCAGATCCGGGCGATCGAGATTAGTCACTAACCAGCTAGGAGAAACGAGGGGTGCGATCGGATTCATGGCGGGAAAATTGTTTAATAATTAATAGACAGTTGCGCTGATCTTCGCTGCGAGTATAACTGAGTTGATCGGCGATTTTTTCGAGGATCGGCAGTCCTTGCCCATGACCGGAGAAACCATGCTCACGATGGGCGTTTTTCTCGATAAAGCTCTCTAAATCGAAGACGGAACCCCGATCCCAGATGCGAATTTCCATCTGGTGGGGAACAATCTCGATCTCGATCTCGATCAGAATTTCGGGGGGGAGGTGTCGGTGAGCGTGACGGACAGCGTTGGTAAAACCTTCGGCAAGGGCAAGCTGACACTGGAGCCAGTCTTTTTGGGGAATGCCCGCCGGTTCAAGTTGCTCAAAATACTTTAAAACGGTATCTAAGGACCTGAGATCGCTATCTACCTGAAAAGAAATCTTCACCCCCGGTTTACCTCTGCAATGCCTTACGCTAGAAGTTATAACATTTTTCCCCAACTATGACTGGGACGATTTTTTGACAAGTAAATGACAGACAAATCTAGCAAATGGAGAGAATTCTTGTCCATTAAGAAATGTTACAAATTACATGGGTATATCAAGAAAAGTTAAGGGGTGTATCCATTGATGGATAAGGGTTTTCGGCTATTGTGGTATATATGTATGGGGGGGAAGTTCAGAAATAAAATTTAACATTAACCCCAATTTTCCCAAAAAAATCGACCCGCCCTTAGGCGGGAAAGAGAAGGAAAAGAGAAAAAATAGGGAATGAGGGTAAAAAGGGTAAAAAGAGTAAAAGGGTTACAGAGTTCTCCCGAATACGCACACCACCCGAAAACCGCCGTAGTCGGGGCGGTTGACGCGGCGGTAGTTGTAGTTGCGGTAAGCGGAACGGCAGAGATCTGGATTGTTGCACCAAGAACCGCCCCGCAGGACAGTATTTGGCTGATTATAATCATTTTTGTCAGAATATGATTTATTTTCAGACTTGACTTTTTTCTCTTGATTACTATCAAGCCATGCACTGCCATCAGTAGGAGCATTTTCATAATTGTCATGCCAGTCATCAGCGCACCACTCCCAAACATTTCCGTGCATATCGCTGAGTCCAAAGGCGTTGACGACTTGAAAATAACCTACAGGTGTTGTTTGTTGGCGATATTTTCCTTGTGTCCCTTTGCCATAGGATTCTTCCCCTCGATAATTGGCTAAGTCTGTTGTAATAGTTTCCCCAAAGTGGAACGGTGGATAAAATTCCCCTTTTTCTAGATTTAAGGGTGTTGTCACACCTCGACAAGCATATTCCCATTGGGACTCTGATGGTAGCTGATAAGTTCTTCCTGTTAGCTTAGAGAGTCGCCCACAAAATTCTACTGCTTCATACCAATTTACTTGTTCTACGGGTCTTTGCCATCTATCTATTTCCCTGTCTCGATCTTGATAGGGTTTTTTAAAATAAGAGGGGTCTTCATCTAAGTCTATATTAATTTTTAAATCGGTTCTAGCAGCGATCGCTTGCCATTGTGCTTGAGTAATGGGGTAACGTCCCATCAAAAACGAGGTAATGGTTACATGATGTTGGGGTCTTTCATCAGCATAGCCCCCTTCTTCTGTCTCTGGTGAACCCATAGTGAAAGTTCCATCGGGAATCAAGACCATTTCTAAGGGGACACCATCAATATAGTCTCTATAGCCTCGAAACTTTTGGCTTTGGCGTTTTACTTGCAGTGTTTTCACGCTTTTAGTTCCCAAAATATTAGTGGAGGGCTGGAAAACTGTTCGGTTTTACCCTACCAAGCTCCCCAACCCAGTTTGATTTTTGGATACCGTTACCAGCATCTCAGGAAAAGGCTGAACTCTCTGGCGCACTCTTGACAGATTCCCACCTGCCAACTCTGACTGTAAAGAGTTCTCCCGAATACGCACACCACCCGAAAACCGTTGTTGTTGTTGCGGTTGTCGCGGCGGTTGTTGTTGTTGCGGTAAGCGGAACGGCAGTTATTTGGATTGTTGTACCAAGAACCGCCCCGCGGTCGGGTTCGCCTGTCCCTTCTTCAATGCCTCACGAATGTGAGGGAACTGAATATCTGTTTTCTTAGTTGCCAGGTGTCACCTTGACACTCTGCGCGCTAAAGCGACGCAGATTCTAGCACAGAATTAGACCAAAATCTAATTCTGATGGGCATTGTCAAGATGCCTCTAGTAACTCTGCTCAAATCTAATTTGA
>JAADBR010000150.1 GCA_009995705.1 Microcystis aeruginosa W13-11 | reverse complement strand
TAATTTATTAATATCCGTGTGGGTTATATCCACTTCCACCACTAAATCTGGGGGCGGATCTTCAGTTAAATTAATCCTTTTCCCTAGCACTTTAGCTTGATTTTGAATATAGTAAGCATTGTCGGGTTCTGCCCCTCGTTCTAAATCTTCCCTAGCTAGAGTTGTGGAACCCATACTTTTAATTTTTAAACCCAATTCTACTACCAAAATCCGAATAAATAATCCGATTAATTCTCGATAAAACTCCTGTTCTTCTAGGGGCATAGTAATCTCTAAAGTACCACGATCATAAAATAAATGGGCGCGATTATTTTCTCCTATTGCCTGTAAAATTTGCTGATAGGATAACCAACTGAGATGATTAAAAACTACCCGTTTTTCGCCCCTAATTTGCTCAGTATTTAACTCCAGAGGAACTGTCACCATAATTACCTCAACTCTCAGCTAGTTGACTTAATTTATTAATATCCGTGTGGGTTATATCCACTTCCACCACTAAATCTGGGGGCGGATCTTCAGTTAAATTAATCCTTTTCCCTAGCACTTTAGCTTGATTTTGAATATAGTAGGCATTATCGGGTTCTGCCCCTCGTTCTAAATCTTCCCTAGCTAGAGTTGTGGAACCCATACTTTTAATTTTTAAACCCAATTCGGACACCAAAAAATAGATAAAACGTCCGATTAATTCTCGATAAAACTCCTGTTCTTCTAGGGGCATAGTAATCTCTAAAGTACCACAATCATAAAATAAGTGGGAGCGATTATTTTCCCCTAGGGCCTGTAAAATTTGCTGATAGGATAACCAACTGAGATGATAAAAAGTAACCCGTCTTTCTGCCCGGATTTCGCTAGTATTTAACTCCAGAAGAACTGTCACCATAACTGCCCCGAAAAGCGAAATTTATGCCCAAAAAAGGGGGTTAACTCACCCCCTTTTTATCTTATTAAACCAGTACCGGAACCTGGGGCCAACGCCCGATCGCCTTACCAATGACCGCTAACTCCCGAGTTAATCGATCGAATCGGTCGGGAGTCAAGGATTGCGGCCCATCGGATAGGGCCTTCGCCGGGTTAGGATGTACCTCAATCATCAAGGAATCGGTCCCGGCTGCCAGGGAAGCCATGGCCATGGTCGGTACATATTCTGATTTACCCGTACCGTGGCTAGGATCAATCATGATCGGCAGGTGGGTTAAAGTTCTTAAAACGGGAATACAGGATAAATCTAGGGTATTGCGGGTATATTTACTGTCAAAGGTGCGGATACCGCGTTCGCAGAGAATAACATTGCTATTTCCTGCCGCAAGGATATATTCTGCCGCCATCAACCAATCTTCAATAGTAGCGGCCATGCCGCGCTTGAGTAGGACTGGTTTCGGTTGCGCCCCAACTTTTTTCAGGAGGGAAAAATTCTGCATATTGCGGGCCCCCACTTGCACCACGTCGGCTATTTCGACAATCTTAGGGAGATCCGCCGCGTCCATTACTTCCGTGATAATACCCAAACCACTGGCATCTCTGGCCGCCGCTAGTAATTCTAAGGCGCTTTCCCCGTGACCTTGGAAAGCATAGGGAGAGGTGCGGGGTTTGTAGGCGCCACCCCGGAGGAATTGCGCCCCAGCTGCCGCCACTCGTTTGGCAGTTTCCACGATCATCGCTTCATTTTCCACCGAACAGGGGCCGGCGACAATGCTAACGGGATGATTTCTGCCGATGGGGATAACACCGTTAGGAGTGGGGACTAAAACCTCGCTGTATTCCCCGTGACGGTATTCTAAACAGGCGCGTTTGAAGGGTTGTTCGACTCGCAGGACGGTTTCGATCCAAGGGCTTAGTTCTTGGATTTGTAGGGGGTCCAATTCCCTGGTTTCTCCGACTAAACCGATGACAACTTTATGCTTACCGACGATTTTCTCGGGACTTAATCCCCATACCTCGAATTCGGCACCGACGCGCTCGATTTCAATTTCCGGGGAACCAACTTTCATGACAACAATCATGGCATTAACCTGTTATTTTTTCCTTTAATCTCTATTGTTGACGATTTCTAGAGGTTATCTATTTTTCTTCCACTTCTTTTTTGCCGGACCGCCAAGCGGCGATCGTTCTGCCAAAATTAGCTTGAAATTCTTGCCATCCTAACCAATCCCCCACCCGATCCTCATCCCAAGAAGCGGAGAAGATGCCATAACTCAGACCGATAAAACCTAGACCAAATAGGCTTAAACTGACGAGCATGGCGACGTAGGAAGGGATTTCGAGAAGATTGTGGCTAATAATCCAGTAGAAGCCAAAAAAGGAAGTTATCCCCAATACTGTCGGAAGTCCACAAAATACCGCCATCCGTTTGGCCATCCGTTGACTGACCGCTTGCGGAATTGCCTTTAAGCTGGTTTCCTCGGAGCGATTTTTTATCGGCGGTGGCACGGGACTAGGGGCAATTTTCGGGGTTTTTCGCTTATTTTGGCGCGGCTCAAAGGGGAGACGCTGTTTTTTCTCCGTCGATTTCGATTCAGAGGCCATGGTAGGGATGCAAGGGGGGTAAGCTTAACGGCGAATTCCGAGACGAGCGATCAGGGTTTGATAACGTTGTTGATCTTTCTTCTGAATATAGGTTAACAGTCCCCGACGACGACCGATCATCTGGAGTAATCCCCGGCGGGAAGCATGGTCTTTTGGGTTAGCTTTCAGGTGTTCGGTCAGTTGGTTGATTCTCTCGGTTAAGAAAGCTACCTGTAACTCCGATGATCCTGTATCGGTTTCGTGGGACTGATATTGGCTGATTAGTTCTTGTTTCTTGGTCTGGGTTAAGGCCATAGGACTCGTGATCTCTGCTTAAACACTGCAATCTATCATAGTATCACGTTTCTGGTCGATCCGTAAACATTGTTCGGGAGATAGGGTGATCAGACAGCTTCCCAATCTCCCCACTTCCCCAATTCCCCATTGCCGCAAATCATGGCAAAATCTTAGACATAGCGTCTAACTTACCCTGAAGATTCCATGCTGTTAAAATCCACGACCCGTCATATTCGCATTTATACGGCTGAAGTAAAAAATAATCAATTGATCGAGAGTAACAATGTTTTGACTCTTGATGTGGATCCCGATAATGAATTTAATTGGGAAGAAGTGGCCCTCAATAAGGTTTATAGTAAGTTCGATGAATTGGTGGAATCCTACAATGGGGAAGAACTGAGCGAATATAATCTCCGTCGCATCGGTTCAGATCTAGAACATCTTATCCGTTCTCTCCTGCAAAAAGGCGAAATTAGCTATAATCTCAACGCCAGAGTCCAGAACTATAGTATGGGTTTACCGAAATTAGGGTGAACGATTCCGCGTCAGTCCCCACCTGGACACCTAGGCAGGTGGGGAATTTGCATCGCGGCAATGAGGAATTTCACGAATTGGGGTGAGGGAACAATGGCTCTTCCAGGTTCTATGTGATAAGTTTAACTTACATAGGCTCGATCTTTGTGTCTTTGTGGTTCGTCCCACCCCCTCGCTAGGGGGAATATATCTTAGAGTACATTTTACCCACCAAATCCAAGAGATAAGTGGTCGTGCAAAATTAATTTCTTAGTCGAGACGGTTGAGGGGAGACAGCTATCAGGGATCGGATTTGAGTTTTCAGTTCACTGTTTACTGATCACTGAAAAGCTCCCCACTCCCCTTAGCTCCACCTAATCTAGGGAAATTAAACTTTTACCACGTTACTAAAAGAGATTTTCAGGTAATCATCTTCCATTTTTGCTCCAGAAGGTTTCAGGGCTGCTAAAGCTTGGGGCAAGACTAAATTACGACGGTGATTACCAATGCGAATATTTAACTCGTCTCCAGTTTTATTTAGTTGTATCTGTTCCTTGGGTATGCCGGGTAAATATAATTCCAAACTGTAATTACTTTCCTGTTGAACTACCCGAATGGTGTTTTCTTGGTAATAAACCTTAGTCGGATCTTCCCCAGCAAAAAGAGTTTCTTTCAGTCTTTCTAAAGCGGGTAAACCACACATTTCTTCGGAGTAAAGAGGAACTTCCTTAACCGGTAAGGGATGAAAATTATCGTAAATTTCCTGTTTATAACCCTGTTGATTTTCTTTCCAACGAGCAAAGAAAGGATCGGTTACTTTGTCGGGAATAATCCGATTAGCAATAATCAAATCGGTGGAAACATTATAGAGACTTAGATAGGCATGGGCGCGTAAAGACTCCTTAATCACCATTTTTTCGGGGTTTGTCACCAAACGTACCGAGGTTTGAGTATTATCGGTCAAAACCTTTTCTAGGGCCTCGATCTGCTCATAAAACTCGTAGGGAGCGTCCATAACTTCCTTGTCCGGTAGGGAAAAACCGGCGATCGGTCGAAAAAAAGGTTCCACCAGTGGTCGCAATGCCACCGACATTCTCTGTAAAGGTTTGTAAAATCTTCTCATGTACCAACCGCCCACCTCTGGCAAACTTAGCAATCGTAAAGCTGTCCCCGTCGGTGCGGAATCGATAATCAACACATCATAAGTACCCTCATCGTAGTGGCGCTTCATGCGAACTAAGCCGAAAATCTCATCCATTCCGGGTAAAATCGCTAATTCTTCCGCTTGCACTCCGTCTAAACCCCTAGCTTGCAATACCTGAGTAATGTAACGTTTTACTGCGCCCCAGTTGCCTTCTAATTCCATTAGTGCGTCTAATTCTGCCCCCCAAAGATGGGGACGTACCAAACGAGGATCGTGACCTAATTCGAGATCGAAACTGTCAGCGAGAGAGTGAGCGGGATCGGTGCTGAGAACTAGGGTTTTATAGCCAAGTTCGGCGCAGCGGAGTCCTGTAGCGGCGGCGACGGAGGTTTTACCCACGCCTCCTTTACCAGTCATGAGAATTACACGCATGGGGGCTGATTCTAAGAAAATTTACATTACTTATTCTTATTATGACGGGAAAGTTAACAAATTGAGGGGAAGAATCAGCATTCTTGGCTATAGAATTCCAATCCCTGACCATCACTCCGGGGAATTAGGCTCTGTTCAAAAAATTGCTGACAGCGATTTTCGGCATCAGCGACGAGAACTTTGGCAAAATGACCCTTTTCGAGAACTTCTTGCCTCGGACGTTGTTCGTAGGCATAGATAATCAAAATATCTCCGGGTTGACAGAGCAGCGCCGCACCACCGTTGGGGCAAATTTCCCCGGTTTGGCCGGGAAAAACGTAGGTGGAAAAGCGCTTACCATTGCTAAGATTGACCACATCCACCTCTTCAAGGGGCAAAATACCGACCCGCTCAATCAATTCTCGATCGATAGTGATACTGCCGACATAATCGACGTTAGCCTCGCTGACGCGCACTCGATGGAGTTTGGCGTGCATTAATCGAATTGTTCCCATGTATTTTGTCCTATTTCCCCCAATTACCTCAATTATTATGCTCTCCCAGTGGGAATGTTTACTAAAAAATCTCGGTCAATGGCAAGGTTCTTTTACCCGTCTGTCTCCCCAAGGCGACTTGATCGAAGATACCCCGACTTTGGTATCTTTGCAAGGCATTAATAATAATCGATCGATTCGTCAATTGGTCCGCCGTCTCTACAGCGATCGAGCGCCAGAAGACTTAATTTTAGAGTATAGTTCTCTCCATCAGGGTATTCTATTTAGCCAGACGGGAGCTTTTTGCCAAGGTTCTCTATATTTTAGTAGTTTTTCCTCACAATTCGGAGCAGAATTTGGCTTAATCTCTGGAGAAAGACGATTAAGAATCGTACAGTTATTTAATGAACGCTGTGAGTTCGATCGCTTGACTTTAATTCGGGAAAAGTTAGTTGATTCTCAGTCACCAGAAAGACCGATGTTAACGGTGGAGCAATTACTGGGTCAATGGCGAGGACAAGCAGTGACAACGGGGCGCGATTTTTATAATTCTGCTGCCTATTCTACCCATATATCGATCAAGCGTCAGGGGGATAATTATCTCTCGCAAACTTTGACTTTTGGCGATAATCAAATCACTTCTAGCGCTCGTATTGAGGGACAAAGATTGTTGTTTGAAAATAGTCCGATGCTGGTGCAAATCCTGCTACTGCCAGATGGAACTTCCTGTAATACACCTGTGAAAATTACTGCCGGTCATCCTTTTGTTTTAGAAGTGGGTTGGTTACTTTCTCCTACTCAAAGACAACGCCTAATTCGTTCTTATGATCAGAAGGGAGAATGGACAGGTATTACTCTGGTGACGGAGGAAAAAGAAAACTATTAGACTATTATTTATTATACTACAGCAGTTTTCATTAAAATGAGCCATAGGCAAGGGGCTTAAACCCTTTGTTGGCAAAACTTGTCGATACCTCAGTGATGTGAAAGGTGCTGTGCTATATTAAGTTCCAGTGTATTATACTAGCCCTCTACTCCTCACCTAAAGGAAGATTTTTGATTTTTGCAAGAGGTCTCATCAAGAGAGCCGTCTTTTTTCTAACCATGCCAGGACACTTTGAACATCCGCCACTTTTTCTCCTTCAGGTACAGGTGGACGTTGTACCATTACCACGGTTATTCCCAACTCCCTAGCGGCGATAATTTTAGCGTAGGTGGCATCACCGCCGCTATTTTTACTCACGATCGCCCCAATCCTGTATTCTTGTAAAAGAGAACGCTCTGACTGCAAGGAAAAAGGACCCCGTTCCAATAATAATTTTCCAACTGGTACGATGGCATCTGGTTCCGGCGGGTCAATCATCCGCATCAAAAACCAGATATTTTTTAGATGTGCATAACTTTCCAGTTCTTGCCGACCAATAGTGAGAAATATCCGCGGTGCTAACCCGGGTAAAATATTCGCCGCAGCTTGATTGTTTTCTACTTCAATCCAATTATCTCCAGATACTTTTTCCCAAGCTGGACGACTTAACATTAATCGAGGAATACCACAATCTGAGGCGGCTTGAGCGGCATTAAAAGAAATTTGTGCGGCAAAGGGATGGGTGGCATCAATTAAACAATCAATGCCTTCTTGGCGCAGATAATTGGCTAACCCGGTGGCACCACCAAACCCCCCCCGGCGAGAAGGAGTTGTGAGAGTAATCGGTTCTCTCGTGCGACCGGCAAAGGAAGCGATGGCATCTACACCAGGAATTGCCGCAATTTTAGCCGCTAATGCCGCCGCTTCCCCCGTTCCCCCTAAAATCAGCACTCTTTTATTTTTGGTCATCTAGCAATCGCCAAAAGGTTAACTAATTTTCCATCTTCCTACTTTCCCTTGCAAAGGAAAGAGATTTTTGGTTTAGGTCACTCTACTTTTTCCCAAAAACGAGGAATCTGTGCTAAGTTACCACAAAGTTTATTTTCCGAGCAGATGCTCAGAAGATAGACCATCAATCAAGGCCAATTTCACCCTTTTTGTCTTTAAGACTTCCAAAAATGACTAAAAATCAGCAAATTCTGGCAAAAATCGGGGGAAGTAGCCTTGCTCTCCTTCTTTTTTCGGGCTTAGGGCAACAAGCTTATGCTGTCACCCTCGTTGAGAACTTAAGTCAATCAAATTCAGGCACAGGAGGTATAAATTTTGACTTTTGGCAAGGATCAAGCTTTACCACTGGTAGTAGCAGTTATAACTTTAATTCTGCTACTCTTTTGTTCCAAGAATTCAAGGCCGGTACCGACTTGTTTGTTCGTCTCTATAGCGACAACAGTGGACAACCTGGTACTGTGATAACGAATTTTACTAACCCTCCTTCCATTACTACCACTCTCGCCAATAACACCTTTACCTTGCCTACTCCGCAAGCATTAGCCGCTAATACCACTTACTGGTTAGTCAGTGGTAGTGGTACAACTGGTGGAGGGGAGTATCTATGGGGTTATACTACATCTTTCAATCAAACAGGACTACCCGGTTGGACGATTGGCGATGGTTACGTTGAGAGTATTGACCTATCAGCATCTTGGAACACTTTTCCTACGGGTGGGCCTTACCAATTTAGCCTTGAGATCGTCCCTGAACCAAGTTCCGTGGTTGCCTTGTTAGGATTAGGAGGATTAGGGTTAGCTTCTAGCCTGAAAAAACGAAAATAGGAACGGTAGGGTGGGGCGACTCGATGCTCTTGTCTCGTGCCAAGGTTCCATCTGGCAATGGGAAAAAGGAGTGTCTCCCTCCCTTACCTGATAGGTTATATATGTAGGGTCTGCTGAATAAAGCTAAAAACCTTGTTGGGTAAGACTTTTAGCCTTTTTGAAATCAAAAAGTGCCGGGCATGGGAGTGATCGGGGGGGAAATTTAGGCACTTTTTCCCTGAAAATTAGGTAATTGACCCCCTGAAAATGGGTAAAACCCTACACCCCAAACCCCACACCCTGCCCCCACCAACAAACTTTTTCAACAGACCCTAATTAACTTAACAATATAATCCCTGAATCCACTGCCATTCTTGGGCCAATCCTTCGGCTAAAGAGACTTGGGGATTATAACCTAGAATAGTACGCGCTTTGGTGACATCGGCGGCGGTGTGACGGGCATCTCCCCGGGCCAATCCTTGATGCAATCGCTCGATCGGTTTACCGATGACTTTTTCCATCGTATCCAAGACATCCAGCAAAACCACGCGACTACCACCACCAATATTAAATACCTCACCCACCGCTTCCGGCACTACGGCAGCGGCTAAATTAGCGGCTACAGCATCGCTAATGAAGGTAAAATCGCGGGTTTGTTTGCCATCCCCGTAGATGCCGATCGGTTTACCTGCGATCGCGGCTTGAAAAAACTTATGGAAAGCCATATCGGGACGTTGCCGCGGTCCATAAACGGTGAAATAACGCAAGGCAGTGACGGGAACGTTAAAATTCTGGTGATATAGCCAACAGAGTCTTTCTGCCGCTAATTTGGTGATGCCGTAGGGTGAAACCGGTTGGGGACAAAGGGTTTCCGGAGTCGGCATCGTTTCCGCATTGCCATACACCGAGGAAGTGGAGGCAAAAACCATCCGTTGTAAAGAAGGGGTTTCCTTAGCGGCCTCAAGAATAATTTGAGTAGCATTTATATTTCTTTCGGTATATTGACGAAATCCATCACCCCAGCTTGCTCTGACTCCTGCTTGGGCCGCCTGATGGAATAATACTTCTACTCCTTGCAACAGTTGTCTCCAGTTGAGGGCTTGTATATCCGCTTCAATTAACTTAAATTCGCGATATTTGGCTAGCATATGGGCATTTTTGCGCTTTAAACTGGGGTCGTAATAATCATTAAATTGATCGATCCCGATCACCTGATCTTCTTGTTCTAAAAGCTTTTGTGCCAAGCTAGAACCTATAAAACCCGCGACACCAGTAACAATATGAGTAGCCATTTAATCCTAGTCGTTGATATTTTGTATCGATTGTAATCATTTTTGTGCTTTTTACCGCAATTAATTTCCGCCGTCCGCTGTCAGCTTTTAGGGATCAAAATCGATAGATTAGACCTCTTGCAAAAATCAAAAATCTTTCCTTAGGTGAGGAGTTACAAGCCAGTAGTCAGCAGTCAGGAGAATTAAAAATGAGAATTAATCAATTAAATGCTCTATTCAGGGATTTTATGCAATTCTATGCCTATTCTTCTCATTTTTGAACTATCAAAAATTAATTATGCAAGAACTCTAATGTTTACAGATAGTTCTAACAATCCCAAAACCTGATCAGGATTTTCAGGATTTTCAGGATTTGAAAATTTCAGGATGATCAATCCAAAATTATCAAATCATAATTCTAACAACAAAAAAGCACCCCCTCGCGGGAGTGCCTTTTCGTTC
>JAADBR010000149.1 GCA_009995705.1 Microcystis aeruginosa W13-11 | reverse complement strand
GGCCGAAGACCCGGAATTTGAAACCTTCTACACTAAAAATATTCTGCTTAACGAAGGTCTGAGAGCTTGGATGGCTCCCCAAGACCAACCCCACGAAAACTTTATCTTCCCTGAAGAAGTATTACCTCGCGGTAACGCTCTCTAAAGATGGCAAGAAAATTTACCGAATAGGGGGAAGGGTGAAGTTAAATCACCCTTCTTTTTTGTTGATTAAGGCACTTCAAGCACTACTACTCATTTTCTGGATACCCCTGTAAGATAAACTAGAGAATTTCTTGGAGATAAAGAGAATGTTTCGCCAAATTTTATTATCTAGTCTCGGTTTATTGCTAATTTGTCCCTTGGGGAGCGAGCCAGCAGCGGCCAGAACCACGAGAATTAATTGTGAAAGTCAAAGCGGTCGCACTACTCGCTGTCCTGTGAACGCTAGATGGGCTCAGGTAAGATTAATCCGTACTCGCTCCGCTGCTCCCTGTGAGGGTAATTGGGATTTCCAAAACGGCAATATTGTGGTGAGAAATGGTTGTCGGGGAGAGTTTGAGGTACGCACCGACGACCATCACGGTAATTCTGGTGGCGGTTGGGACGGTAATGTTTATGAAGAATTTCGCCTCCCCAATATCGGTCGTTTTGTCGTTGATCGCCGCAGTTATTATGATAGTGGCAGAATTAGAGAATTTGATGCGATCGTTAATGGCAGCCGCGAGCGTTGGTGGGCCAATTGTCGTGGTGGCGAACTCGGCAGCGGTAGTCGTCGTATCCGCTCATCTCGGGAAATCGATCGAGTAGTGGACTTTGTTTGTGAGGATCGGGGGTGAACTACTCTCAAGGTCGTTGAAAGCTTCCTATTTCATGGGGGATTGCCTCAAGACGGACTTACACGCCCAGCTTTTGGTCTTACATCCCCTCTATAGGCAGTATCACGCTTTTCCTAAGGATAATACCCTTCGACGTAGCTCAGGGCAAGCTGCGGCTCTCTTGAGTTGGGTGGGTAAAATGTCTTCTAAGGTACAGTCCTGCTGGCAAGGGAGTGGAACAAACCACGAAGACACAAAGGACACAAAGATTGATCGCTCTTATATAAGTTAAAATTATCACATAAAGAATAAGAGAGCCATACGGCTTCTTCTTAGTCAGCAAAGTATCCAGCTTCGACTTGGGCTACTGCTTTCTTAATTTTCTCGCCAGCAGCCAGAATAATCACCCGATCTTGACGATTACTAGACTTCTGGCATAATTAACTTTTGAGAGTTCAAAAATGGGAAAAATAGGGATGAAGTTGCCTAAAATCTCTTTATGCTTAGTTCTCCTGACTACTGGCTCCTCTCTCTGAGGTTTACTGGTCACTGATCACTGATCACTGATTAGAGAATCCCCGCATTAGAAAGACCGAGAACCAGTCCCGCACCGAGAATATGGCCAAAACTCATGGTAGCCAATAATTCCGGCAGACCGAAGCTTTTTTTCGAGGCTAACTGCGGCAAGGGTAAAGCAGGACCTGCTCCCGTATTTTGGATGGCAAAATAACCGATAACGAAGGCTACTAGGTTAGCTAAGGTCATGGTAATGCCGACGGATAAATTCCAGGGAATGGTTTGAGCGGTGGCTAAAAGTAAGGTGGAAGGGATCATTGGCGCTCCAGTCTTGATAAGATTTTGTTAATCACAGGAAATTATAAAAAGCTCTTAACCCGAAACGGCTTTTTGTTTGAATACTTAACAGTTTTTGTAACGTTTTGCGAATAAGATTAAATGCGAATTAAAATTTGCGGCATTACCCAACCAGACCAAGGACGAGCGATCGCCAATTTAGGAGCTACAGCCTTAGGTTTTATCCTCGTACCGAGTTCGCCTCGTTACGTCAAAATCGAGCAAATTAACGCTATTATCGCCGCAATACCCGACAAAATTGATTTTATTGGTGTTTTTGCCGACGAGCAACTCGAAATTATTCAACAAATAATTTTTAAAACCCCCTTGACAAGTGTGCAGTTACATGGTAGAGAATCTCCCGAATATTGCCAAAGCTTGCGGCAATTATTACCCGACTGGGAAATTATCAAGGCTTTGCGGATCAAAGACAGAGAAAGTTGGGAAAAGTCGGCAATTTACTTCAATAGCGTCGATACTTTACTTTTAGATGCCTACCATCCCCAATTACTCGGCGGTACGGGATATACCTTAGACTGGCAAGCTTTGGCCAGTTTTTCGCCCCCCTTGCCCTGGTTTCTCGCCGGAGGACTCAACCCCGATAATATTGGTGAAGCTTTAACTCGGCTGCACCCCGATGGCATTGATGTCTCTAGCGGCGTTGAGCGATCGCCTGGTGATAAAGACCTCAAAAAAGTCGCCCTCTTGTTAGAGCGACTGCAAAAATTTAGTGATCACTGATCAGTTAGAAGGTTTTGGGTGTTGGGGTTTTAGTTGAAATTTCCCCATTTCCCTGACTAGAAGAAATTAGGTTTATGACGGATCAGGTTAAGATACTCCTCGCGGGTTTTCTGCTCGTCTTGGAAGACTCCTAACATGGCGCTGGTGACAGTCCAGGATCCTGGTTTCTGCACCCCGCGCATCACCATGCACATATGGGTTGCTTCCATGACTACCGCAACCCCTTGGGGGTCGAGAATTTCTTGAATCGCTTCGGCAATCTGACGGGTGAGGCGCTCTTGGACCTGTAAACGACGGGAATACATTTCCACAATGCGAGCCAATTTACTTAATCCGACCACCTTTTGGTTAGGAATATAGGCAACGTGGGCCCGCCCCATGAAGGGTAACATATGATGTTCACAGAGACTAAAGAAGTCAATATCGCGCACTAATACCATCTCATTATGACCTTCATCGAAGATCGCACCATTAACGAGGGTTTCTAGGGATTGTTGATAGCCTTGGGTGAGAAACTGCATCGCTTCGGCCACCCGTTTGGGGGTTTTTAATAAACCTTCTCTTTCGGGATCTTCCCCCACCGAAATCAGGATATTTCTGACCGCATTCATCATCTGTTCTTTGTTTTCGTCGGAAGTTGGATGAATTTGAGCGGTTTTGCCATTGTGGGTGTTGCGATCGGGGCGAGTGGTCACGCGTGCTTGAATAGCGTCGGTTAGATTACCGCTTAAACCGTTAGAAGAAGCTATGGTCATAATGAAGAGGCCTGTAGGCGAATTGATCAATAAATAGAAGTATTTTGGGTTATAATGCCCCCGCACTGGGCATAATGGTCATCGTTTCCACTACGGCCTGTTTGGGCAGTAACACCGCTTGCAGAATAGCCTGAGCGATGATATCTGGGGTTAACATGGCCGAGCGATCGAAATCTGCTTTGACGCTATCGCTGTCCCAGATGGGAGTATTGACAGCCCCGGGAGTGATAATCGTGACGCGAATGGCGTTAGCCCGCTCCTCGATCGCTAAAATGCGAGAAAATGCCACTAATGCCGCTTTGCTGACACTATAGGCCCCCCAATCAGGAAAAAAATTATCGGCGGCGATCGAGGAAACGTTAATAATCGTGCCTCCTCCTTGTTGACGCATGGCAGGTAAAATCCCCTGCACACACTGGTAAACACTGGTTAAATTCAGGTCGATCACCCGCTGCCAGTCTGACAAAGGTGTGTCAGCTAAGGGATTTGTGTAACCCATGCCGGCATTATTGATCAGGATATCGATCGGTCCGGATTCTTGGGCGATTTTAGCGATACTAGGAGCTACTTCCGGGATATCTGCCAAATCTAAGGGGTAAGCTTGGGCTGATACGCCTAAATCTGTCGCCATTCCCACCGCGGCTGCCAATTTTTGCTGATTGCGACCGATTAAAACCAGATTAATTCCCGCCTTGGCGAAAGCGAGGGCGGTTTCTTTGCCGATGCCGCTACTGGCTCCGGTGATCAGCGCTCGCTGTTGACGAATAACAGAGTTCATGGTATAATCTAAAGTCTCTTAATTCTGGATAGTTAGGGCAAAATTTTGGCGGTCGGGGAAACCCTAGAAAGGTTTAAGGGCGTTGGGTTGGATCGGAGCAATTTTTCTCGCACCAAAATTGCCACGTCCACCCGGGGCGGGGGGAAGCATTGACTATCGGGTAGGTTCAAGATTAAGAATCGTTACAAAATTTTACCTAGCTAATTATAGCACTGTTAAGTCAGGGATCACTAATTTTTGTGTATATTCAGATATCTAACCAGCGAGGGGAAAAAGCGGACTGGTTGGCGAGGATTTTTGAGGCTGTCTTTGCCCGAAACTACCTCCTCCTGCGCTGAAAACTACTCACCAGAGGAGATGGCAGCGTTGGGTTGAGTGCGATTGACAATCACCACTCGATCGCCGACAACGGGACTTCTAGCGAGGAGAATTCCCTCGTTATCCTTCATTTCCAAGCGCCGAAAATCGAGACTTTGGCAACGTTGAAAAACCGAATTAGCCAATTTATCCTGTTGTGATGCCTCCAGACTATACCAATTATCGCCCAAAATAACTACTAGACGACTAGCCAAAAAGTCCGCTTCTATAGTAGAAATAATCCCGGCGGGATAACGAGTAGTTAAATCGGTAATTTCCTCTTGAATGGCTGCGACTAAACTTTGTTCAGGAGTTAATCGTGGTTTTGCTTTAGTAATCGAGACGGGAATCGGTGCCTCTGGTGCGGTTAATTCTGGGGGGGTTTCGATAATTTCCCCGGCTGTCGGTGGGGGACTAGAGACAACTTCTGGCATATTTTCGGCAATTTCCGCTGGATTTTTCGGTAAACTGATCACGGCTACTAAGAGAATAGTGACTAAACTTCCTGTTAACAAGCCAGTGATTAACCAATCGGGAATTTTTTCGCCAATTCCCCCGGGTAAAAGTCGGCGAATTTTGTTCAAAATCGCCGTCCACCAACCTTCCACCTGCTCGAAATCTGGTAAAATACCGTCAATTCCCTCCGCTGCTTCGATGGGAGAATCTGGGGTTAAACTTTGCTCAACTTCTGCGAATTCGTCTGGTTTTAAAGCAGCGGCTAACTGTTGCGTTGAGTTAAGAAGATTATCAACAGCAACTTTTGGGGGTAACACTGTCCCCGTTCCCGTGTTAAGTTGGGAAACGATCAAATTTAGCTGCTCGATCGCCTCTTGTAGCCGGACCACCGCTTCTGCTTGGCTGAAATTCTCTCGCTCATTTGGTTGAGTCATAATCTTTCTTAACTCGCTGCCATTCTTTTTCAAAATATCATTCTATGCGCCGTTTTCTCGGTTTTTTAACCAGTATTTTCCTTGTCTTCCTGACTGCTTGTGGTAGTGTCACTCCCCCGCAGGAATTTGCCCCTGACGGAGAAATCGTCGCCAAAGCCCTTTTATTACAATTTCGTCACACATCCGATCGCCTTAGTCAATCTTTACAGATCGATGAGCCGTCGGTAAAAATTGCTAAAATTAATGTCACCAGTCTGGAACCGATTTATGTGGGCAATTTGCCCGCTTATCACTTGCAGGGAGATTACGATCTAACTCTACAATTGCCCCATCAAAAAGATACCAAACAACACAACAATTTTGATCTTTATTTACAAAGACAGATCGAGGGTAAAACTTGGCGTTTACTGGAAGAAGTTGCCTCGCAATGGCGCAGCTATTTAGTGAGATAAGCGGAAAAAGCCCGGGGGTTTTGCTAAGTAGCTGGTTATAATTAAATTGAAGATAGATTTTGGGTTCGATCCCCCCTGCCCCCCTTGATAAGGGGGGTGCCGATAGGCGGGGGGATCTACCCTTGATAAGGGGGGTGCCGATAGGTGGAGGGATCTACCCTTGATAAGGGGGGTGCCGATAGGCGGGGGGATCTACCCTTGATAAGGGGGGTGTCTGAGAGTTTTTAACACCCAACTACTTATAGTCTATGATCATCAGCAATGATAATTCTCAAAGGGAAAATTTAGCGATTATGATTGCCTGTCCTCGTTGTCAGCACAAGGTCGATAGTCAAGCCTTACAATGTCCCTACTGTTCTAATATTTTAAAAGCCTATGGTCATCCCAGCATGACTGTGCATCAAGCTGTCACCGGCGGGTTTTTATGTGAAACTTGTCTGTATCATGGCGATGATAGCTGTAATTTTCCCCAACGTCCCTACGCTACCAGCTGCACTTTATACAAAAATAGGCAAATAATAGCCGAAAAAATTCCTCCTCTCCCTCTTCCTAGGGTGTTAAAAAATTGGTGTCTCAGGAATAAGGGATTATTGCTATTATTAACCCTGATTTTGGGCAGTATTGCTCTGGCTTTTATAAACTCACGTCGTTAATTTTCTTGCTGGCGATCGAGCCTTGATATAAGTCTAGATCGAACCAGAAAGTTGTGCCAATTCCCACCTCACTAATCAAATGAATTTGACTATAGTGTTTTTCGATAATATTTTTGACGATCGATAATCCTAAGCCCGTCCCTTCTAGGGTATGAACGCGGTTTTCTACCCGATAGAAGCGATCAAATATGGCACTTTGATCCTCGGCATCGATGCCAATACCAGTATCGGATACTTCCACGCGAATTTTGAGAGTTTCTTGGGGATTATCTTTGTTTATTTTATAGGCACGAATCACCACTTTACCGCCAGCAGGAGTAAATTTCAGGGAGTTACCGACTAGATTAGTTAATACCTGTAAGAGTAGATCATAATGACCTAAAATTGGTAGTAAATTGGCTTCAATGTCCGAGCTTAATTCTAGTCCTTTATCCCTAGCATTGAGTTGATAAGTCCTCAGGGTTTGTTCGATTAATTGTCCGATATCGAGCGCATCTAAGTTATAGTTACGGGAGGATTCTAACCGAGAAAGATCGAGAACATCATTAACTAAACGAGTTAAACGATCGGTTTCATGATTGGCGGTTTCTAAAAACTCTCTTTTTTCTGTATCGCTGAGATCATCACCAAATTCTGTCAGGGTTTCAATAAAAGATTTGATGTTAAATAAAGGCGTTCTTAACTCATGGGAAACATTGCTAATAAATTGACTTTTTGCCTCATTTAATTCTGTTTCTCTGGTGATATCTTGTAGCGTCATAGCAATTCCCCGGACATTCTCCCGGTACTGATCAAATACCTGAGTTAACAAAATGCGAATTGTGCAGGGTTTCGGGTGAGTTAAAGATAATCTAAATTCCGCCGGGGAATAGTTATTATTTTCCTGATCAATAACAGCATTTTTCTGATTTTGATTAGCGGATTCTTCTGGTTGGAGGGTTTCTCCTGCCGCAATTTGATAGAGAGGTTTAGTTAGTTTAACCGTTAACTCCGAAGGAAAAAGATGTAGAACATTTTTACCGATAATTTCCTGATCTTCCCAACCAAATATTTCCCGAGCTGCGGGATTAATTAATAATAATTGAAAGTTAGTATCTAAGAGAACTGCTCCATCAGCAATAGTGGACATTAACGTATCTAGTTTGGCTTTTTCGGCAGTCATTTCTTCGATATTTTGTTCCTCGTATCGTTCTAGCTTTTCCGCCATTTCATTAAAACTGAGAATTAATTCTCCTAACTCTCCTCCCAGGGGTAAATCAACGCGCTGCTTAAAATTTCCCGCCGCAATATTTTTGACCCCGACTAATAACTCCTTGATTGGTTTGGTGATAGTTAAAGCATTAAAAACTGCTCCGAGAATCACCATGGCCCAAATCGAGACAAAAACGGCAATAGTAACATCACGGGTTAGATTAGAAGAAGCCACCACAATAGCGTTAGGATTGATCCCGATCGCTAATACTCCCAAATATTTGCCTTCATGATTCAAGGGAACAAAGACATCGGTTACTTCACCGTCGGGGGTTTTGTGCTGACGGATGAGGGGAGTTTCCCCATTTTCGCCATAATTTTCCGGTAATTGAATGCGACGCTCGATCGTCAGGGAGTTCTTAACTTCGGCGGTAGAATAGGGAATACCGAAAAATATTTCACCCTCCTCGTTAGCGTAGATCAAATAACGAACACTAGAGGTACTGCTATAAAAACGGGCTGAAAAACGGGCTAAATCGGTTAAATTGTCCTCAGCAATGAGGGGGGAGACATTCGCGGCTAATAACAGCCCTAAATCCCGGCCAAAACGGGTATCATTGAGACGCACATCCTGCTGGATCGTGTTAACCGCCCAAAAGGTTAAACCACTCATCAACAAAGAAACGGCCAAAGTAGCCGCAGCCATTAATTTAGTTTGGAGAGTGAATTCGGACCACCAACGGGCGATCGCTTCTCGAAGAATGGGCAGAAAATTAAACACGGTTAGGCAGCATTAATCGGTGTTCTTAAGGAGTCTATCGCTCAAATCGCGGGTTAGTATGATCATCTTAACTCATTATTAAGCTGGTAGCCGTTAAACCAGCACTGATCCAAGCCTAAGTCTCCGAGAAAGTCAAGAAATGCCCAAAAGCGCCAATAGTTCTAATTTTAGCTACCCCCGGTACTTCTGTGGTGTAGATACTGAACACACCTAGATTTTGCCGTTGACTAGAGGTTTCGATCGCTGGTTTTAAGATTTGATTTTTGATCACATTTCTGGCTGCTACCGGTAAAGAATCGATCGAGTCACAGAGACTGATTTTCTCGCAAGCGATTTTGTCGGCATGAGCGAGGAGTTTTTCGGCGGCGTATTCGTTGTAAAGTTCTTGGGGGGGATTGGTAAATCCCATAATCCCCGCTATTACCCCCAGGGCGATCGCTCCCTTGAAGAAATTACCCCCCATAGCTACTTAGCTCCTTGATTTTGTCTTCCCACTCTAATTTTGACAAGACATTTTCGATCTGGCTAGGGGGCAGTGTTAATTTCTTAAACCAATACCGGGTGCATAGCACTCTAGTACATTTCCCGTGAGACTGCAACTAACTAACAGATAATCACAGTGAGAACAGGCGGTACTAACGAGATGGTGTTCTAAAATATGATGTCTTTCGGCAAAATTTCCACAATTAGGGCAGCGCACTTGTTGCAGGGTGATCATAGCAAACCTCATTAATTAGTTATCTTTTGTATGTAAAGCTAGTTTTTCTTGATCCCAATCGGTTTAAGCCTATTTTTTCCTTGATCCCCATTATGAACTCGATCATCTGATCTTGCTAGTAATTTTTACTAAACTTTGCAATTTTTCTTGAAAAATTTAATATTTTCTTCCTAGGGTTTTCTACCGTGATCTGATATGTGTCGGTAATTTTGGGGAAGAGAAATCTGCTTCTTTCCCTTGCGGGGTTCCGCACCTGCCTTAACAGATTTACTCTGTTCTGGTCTTATGGTCGCTCTACAGACTGACACCGCAAGTCCTGCGGCCAAAATGTTTTTACCGGCGTTAATATCTCGGTCATGGTGAGTCCCACAGTCTGGACAATCCCACTCTCGAACATTTAACGACATTTTTTCAGCAATATACCCGCAATTACTACACCGCTTAGAACCAGGAAACCATCTATCTACTTCGAGGTAATTTCTCCCATACCAACGGCATTTATAAGCTACTTGTCGAGTAATTTCTCCCCAACTTGATTCTCGCTTTTTCCCGATTTTTTGACCCTTTTTGTTTTCGAGAAAGGCTTTTTTGTGCCTCTCGCAGTCTCCGATAACGCTTGTTAAAATGCTTAGGATTAGATACTTTGTCTCCATCGCTAGTAATCACGAAGCTACTAATTCCTAAGTCAATTCCGATGGCTTTATCGGTTGGGGGTAATGGCTTAATCGTTGGGTCATCAAATCTTATTGAAATATGCCAACGTCCAGAAGGATGTAATCTGACTGTTACTGTGCTTGGTTCACAAGCTTCTGGTATTTGTCTTGACCATCGAATAGGTAAAGGTTCTGTGCATTTGGCTAAATAGATTTGTTTGTCTTTGAACTTAAAAGCAGATTTGGTAAATTCGGCACTTCCTCCTTGATGTTTTTTCTTAAAGTTAGGATACTTAGTACGACCAGCAAAGAAATTGGTGAAAGCTGTTTGTAGGTGTCTTAACCCTTGTGGTAAAGGTACACAACTAACTTCGTTTAAAAAGTCTAATTCTTCTTGCTTTTTCCAATCAGTTAGCATTGAAGACGTTTGAGCATATCCTACTCTTTCTTGTCTTTCGTACCATGCTTGTGTTCTGAGATGGAGAGCTTTATTGTAAACTAATCTTACACAGCCCAAGGTGCGCCGCAATAGCGACTCT
>JAADBR010000148.1 GCA_009995705.1 Microcystis aeruginosa W13-11 | reverse complement strand
CAAATTAGATTTGAGCAGAGTTACTAGAGGCATCTTGACAATGCCCATCAGAATTAGATTTTGGTCTAATTCTGTGCTAGAATCTGCGTCGCTTTAGCGCGCAGAGTGTCAATAACATCATCAATCGCTTAGAAAGCTTACAATATGAGGAAGTCGCCATTACGATTGTCACTAAGGTAGAAATTTTACGCGGGCGGATAGATTATCTGCTTAAGGCTTTTTCAGGCAGGGATTTATTGAAAGCACAAGAGCTTTTCTCTCGTTCAGAAACCTTATTAAATCAACTTCCTGTAATTTTAATTGACCCAGATGCAGCCAATCAATTCGACCGCTTACAAGGTATTTCTAAATTCCGCAAAATTGGCAGAGCAGATTTGTTAATTGCTAGTATCGCCTTAGCTCATCAAGCAACTCTAGTAACTAGAAATCTGCGACATTTTAGACAAATTCCTCATTTATTCTTAGAAAATTAGGTCGATTAATTCCCGTTCCGAATTGCGAGCAAGATTGAGAGAAAAGTCCGCCCAAGCGATGAAGAATCATCCCCAAACAGTAATGGTAGCCTTAGTGTTAAGGTTGCTGTCATGGTCAGGTCTAGCGATCGCAGAAGACTGTCTGGATCGCAGTAAGGAGTGGTGGAACAACTGACGGAAAAGGCGATCGCCCATTCAGCCAAACTGAAGATACTGGATGATAGAATCGCCTTGATTGATAAACGGTTGGGAGTCTTAACAAACTACTCAATTCTTACCCTTTTTGAGGGGGGAAGTGGCAAACTATTAAATGTTACCGTTGAATGGGAAAAGACTGTGGATATTCGCTTAATCGTTGTTGATGTGGATGGAACGATCGCCGGGGATAACAATCAGGTTAATCCGGCCGTGGTGCAAGCTGTCTCAGCCGTCCAAAAAAAGGGGATTTCCGTCGCTATTGGCACTGGCAGGATGTACCGCTCGGCTTTACGCTTTCATCAACGCCTTAAATCCACTTTACCTATAATTGCTTACAATGGCGCTTGGATTCAAGACCCTGTTTCCCAAGTTCACCATCGACATACCCCTATTTCCCCCGACTTGGCGATCGATCTGTTAGATTATCTCGAACAACCCCAATGGAAGGAGAAAATATCTCTTAATTTTTATATGGACGATGTGCTTTATGTGCGGCAATTAAACGCGGAAACGGAATTCTATCGCCAGCGATCGGGTATTATTGCCGAAGCAGTGGGAGATTTACGCAAAGTCGCCCACAAAACTACTAAAATCCTGGCCATGGGGGAAGATAAGCAATTTATCGCCGAGATTTGGCAGCATTTACAGCAACGCTATCAAAATCAAGATTTATACTTTACCCAATCGAGTCCGACTTTTTTTGAAGTTACCCACGTTGAGGCTACCAAGGGAAGCGCCACCCAATTTTTGGCCGAAGATATCCTAGGATTACAACCGCAAAACGTCATGGCGATCGGTGATAATTTTAATGATGTTTCTATGCTCACCTATGCGGGTGTCGGTGTCGCCATGGGTAATGCTCCCCAAGCCGTTAAGGATCAAGCCGATTGGGTTGCCCCCAGTGTAGACTTAAATGGGGTGGCCGCGGCCTTGGCAAAGTTTGTTTTAATTTGAGGAATGGGGGAATGGGAAATTTCAACCAAAACCCCAACACCCTAAAACCAAAAAACCAATTCGTTTTTCACCGAGAAAATTATGACTATTAATACGCAAACTGTTACGATTTCTAACAAAGATATTGACATAGATGCCTATTTAGCCATTCCCGATCAGGTGGGAATTTATCCAGCAATTATCGTGATTCAGGAAATATTCGGCGTAAATGACCATATTCGCGATGTTACCCGCAGAATTGCCCAAGAAGGCTATATAGCGATCGCTCCTGCCATTTATCAGCGATTTGTTCCAGGTTTTGAAACGGGGTACAGTATGGCAGATATCGAAATCGGTCGTCAGTACAAGGAACAAACCAAAGCAGCGGAATTAATCAGCGATATCCAAGCCACCATCGATTATCTTTATAGTTTGCCACAGGTGCAAAAAACCGGTGTGGGTACGATCGGTTTTTGTTTTGGTGGTCATGTGGTTTATCTTGTCTCCACTCTAGAGGATATCAAAGTTACTGCCTCTTTTTACGGTGCAGGAATCACCACGGGAACCCCAGGGGGTGGTCAAGCGACAGTGAAGGTGACTCCCCAAATCAAAGGGACAATCTACGCATTTTTCGGAGTGTTAGATACCAGTATTCCTCAAAAGCAAGTGGATGAGATAGAAAACGCATTAACTCGTTATCAAATCCCCCATCGAGTTTTCCGCTATGAAAATGCCGACCATGGCTTTTTCTGCGACCAAAGAGCTAGTTATAATGCTAAGGCGGCCAAATCTGCCTGGGATCATGTGCTAGAGTTATTTAGCCTTCTTAAATCTTAATGGTCTGACTCCTCAAGCTTCAGCTTACACTGGAAGCAGCTCGAAATCATACTTGTAACTATTCTATTTATCATGACACCGAACCCAGCCTTTTCCATGGACGATTTTGCCAAAGCTCTTGATCAATACGATTATCAATTTGAAAAAGGGCAAATCGTGCGCGGGAGAGTCGATCAACACACCTCCGATGGAGCATACATCGATATTGGCGGCAAATCCTCCGCTTTTATTCCTTTAAGGGAAATTTCCCTGGAAAATGTTACTTCCATTGCTGAAGCTTTACCCATAGGTGCAGAATTCGATTTTCTGATTATCCGTGGACAGGATGCGGAAGGACAAGTTACCCTGTCTCTGCGGCAATTATTACTACAAAAAGCTTGGGAAAATGTCAAGGAAATCTCTGAAAGTGGCAAGTCGGTACAGCTGCGCGTCACGGGGGTGAATAAGGGGGGAGTGACGGGAGAAGTGGAAGGATTAAAAGGATTTATCCCTCGCTCCCATTTAATCGAAAAAAATGATTTAGATTCCCTGATCGGACAACTTTTAACCGCAACTTTTATTCAAATCGATCAAGAAAATAATAAATTAGTTTTATCTCAGCGAGAAATTGCTCGCGCTAACGCTATCAGTCAATTAGCTGTGGGTAAATTATTAAGTGGTACCGTGGTTAAATTACAACCCTACGGTGTCTTTGTCGATTGCGGTGGAGTGACGGGATTGCTCCATGCTAAACAGGTGACGGGAGCCTCTTTTAATTCTCCCATGACTTTCTTTAAAGTTGGTCAGGCAATTCAAGTGGTAGTCGCGGAAATTGACGAATATAAAAACCGCATTTCCCTATCTACAAAAATCTTGGAAGCGCACCCCGGCGAAATTCTCGAAAACTTTGCAGAAGTCATGGAAACAGCAGCAGAAAGATTAAAACAAGCTCAGGGAAAAACACCCGAAAGTTAAATCAGTTATCAGTTATCAGATGTGAGTTTTAAGTGGACAGTCTTAAGTAGGAAATTGCCGTTTTCTTTTCGCTGATTGCTGTTTTTTACTTTTTCCTCGATCAAGATGTTTCAAGAAAAGATGTTTCAAGATCGGATAGCAATTTTAGGGACTATGCACGGAAAAGAGCGGGTAATTGCACCGATTTTAGCGCAAGAAATAGGTCTTAAGGTGATTGTACCCGATAATTTTGATACCGATCGCTTTGGCACTTTTACCCGGGATATTAAGCGCATCGGAACACAAATTGAAACCGCTCGCAGGAAGGCACAAGAAGCGATCAAGCTTTCGGGATACGATATCGGAATTGCTAGTGAGGGTAGTTTTTATCCCTATCCCAACTTGCCGTTAGTTTCCTGTAATCGTGAATTGATTTTATTACTCGATCAAGTTCATAATCTAGAAATAATTGGTCAAGCAATAGTCACGGAAACTAATCACGCTCACCAAACTGTAAATAATCTAGCAGCTGCTTTAGAATTTGCCAAAAAAATCGGCTTTCCTAGTCATGGTTTAGTGGTGATGTTTGATAAAAATTCTTTCGACTCCGAGCAGATTTTTAAGGGAATTACTGACGAGAAAAATTTCGTTAAAATTGTTGAAGATATTCTTGACAAAAACGGCAAAGTACATTTAGAAACCGATATGCGTGCTATGCACAATCCCACGCGGATGAGAGCAATTGCAGCTGCGACAGCAAATCTGGTGCAGAAACTCAATCAATTATGTCCTAATTGTGGCTGTCCGGGGTTTGATATTATCGAAAGAAAAGCGGGTTTACCCTGTGGTTTATGTCACTTTCCCACCTCTTTAATTAAACTGGAATTATACGGTTGTCAAAGGTGTGATTATCGAGAGGAAAAACTCTTTCCTAACGGTGAAAAAACCGCCGATCCGATGTATTGTGAATATTGTAATCCTTAAGGATAGCTTTTCTATGGAAAGAATTTTAGAACCGGAAGTAATGGATGATCGGGAAGAAGCGATCGAATATGATGCCATGGACTTCACGGAAGTCAATACTAATTTTGCTAAAGAAGCCGTACAATTGGCTGTTATTAATGCTAGGGTTTTAGATGTGGGAACTGGTACTGCACGCATTCCGATTATGCTCAGTCAACTACGTCCCCAATGGCAAATTATCGCTATTGATCTGGCCGATTCTATGTTAGAAATTGGTCAAAAAAATATCCTGAGTGCTAACTGTCAAGAAAAGATCAAATTAGAAAAAGTTGATGGAAAAAACCTTCCCTACCAATCCGAGCAATTTGATTTAGTTATTTCTAATAGTTTAATCCATCATCTCGAAAATCCCCTGCCTTTTTTACGAGAAATTAAGCGAGTTTTAAAACCAAATGGAGGCATTTTTTTAAGAGATTTATTCCGTCCCGATTCCGAGGAAATAATCCAGGGGATGGTGAGGGAAATAGATCCTAATTTTTCTCCCCGACAAGCGCAACTATTTAAAGATTCTCTCCATGCCGCTTTTACCCTAGCAGAAATCGAAGATTTAATCCAGCAATCGGGATTAAAAAATGTTAAAATTTATCAATCTTCCGAACGTCATTGGACAGCCATAAAAACAAGTAAAAACTAATCACTAAATCAGGAAAAATTGAGTTATGAAAGTTGGATTTTTGGGAACAGGATTAATGGGAACGCCAATGGTAGAAAGATTATTAAATCAGAAAATTCCTGTTATTGCCTATAATCGCACCTTAGAAAAATTGGCACCTTTACAGCAGTTGGGAGCCAAAACATTTAGCTGTCCTGAACAAGTCATTCAAGAGGCAGATTGTCTGATTTTAATGTTAACTAATGCCGTCGCTATTCAAGAGGTTTTAGGATTAAATTCCGAGCAATCTCACTTCAATAATCGGACTATTATCCAGATGGGAACTATTGCTCCTTCGGAAAGTAAACAACTGCGAGATCAAATTGTGGCTAAAGGGGGAGAATATCTAGAAGCACCCGTCTTAGGAAGTATTCCCGAAGCTAAAAATGGCACTCTCTTAGTTATGGTGGGAGCAACGGAAAAACAGTTCCATCAATGGTCAAATTTATTAGCAAATTTTGGTCAAAAACCGATGTTAATCGGGGCAGTGGGAACCGCTGCGGCGTTAAAATTAGCTTTAAATCAATTAATTGCCTCTCTAACCAGTGCTTTTGGTTTAAGTTTAGCTTTTTTATCCCAGCAAGGAGTAGATCTAGAAAAGTTCATGACTATCCTGCGTCAAAGCGCCTTATATGCGCCTACTTTTGACAAAAAATTAACCAGAATGTTAGAGAAAAATTATGCTAACCCTAACTTTCCCACTAAACATTTACTGAAAGATGTCAATCTTTTTTTAGAGGAATCGGAGAAGTTAGATTTAACCACTTTTCCCCTGACAGGAGTACAGCACCTTCTTGAAAAAGCTTTAGAAATGGGATTCGCAGAGGACGACTATTCAGCTTTATACGAGACGCTGAAAAAAGAATTATAAACCGCTTGGCAACATCAAAACGACTCTCTTTGGCTTGTCTAGTCGGACAACTGATAGGAGAAAAACTGGTAAAAGGCTTTAAATTTTCCTTAAGCTTTGTTGAGGTGGCCAGAAGAGGGGGTTAGAGTAGGAAGTGATGGAATTTTGGGCATATTTTCCTATGACGTTGACTGAATTTGGATTATTAGCGGGTTTACTTGTCCCCGGTATCCTGCTCTCGATTTTAGTGATGGTGAGTTTTGCCAAAGGGGGCTAAAAACCGATAGAGACACCGATGAAAGTGTCTCTATCTTTTTCGGGTGAGGATTAATCTATTTTTGGTTTTTTGCCTAATTTAATTGATTCTGTAGCTAACAAAATTGATTCTAAATGATGGCGCTTCTCCACTTGACCGAGGAAATAACCTGTCATCATCGCTGAAGCGAGAAGATTAGCCAAATTCTCGCGGTCGGTGGTAATTTGTACGGCAAAATCCTCTGAGGGCAACATTCCCACCAACCCCCTGACGTTTTGCGAGATAATATCTTTAATTTCGCTACTGACGGATTGGGCTATTCTCTCAAGGGTTTCAGGATGCTGCTGCTGGAGATACTGCATCAGACAGTTATCATTTTGTTCTTCGGTTTCCCAGGGAAAAAAATCAGGATTAAAAGTCATCAGAACTCCCACGCTGTAGTGGTTATTGGATCTAGGTTAACAAATCGCTCTTCTTGATTGTCCGAAGTCCTCCCCATCTTCTTCAAGTTTAGCTCAGTGATCAGAAACATTCACCCATAATATACCCTTTCTACCCTTATTCCCGATCGGTAGCTTCCAGAATACCCTGTTCTTTAAGATTGTCAACCTCGAAATATTGATGAAATTTATCGGTTACTTCTAACCAGTAGGATCTACCTTCATTTTGCTTGCGTTTTCTCACAAATCCTCGTTCTACCAAGTCCTGAACCTGTTGATAGGCCGTACTGCCCCGTAAATTAATTAAATCCGCTTGTAAAATCGGTCCTTTGAGCGCAATCGCTGCTAGAGTGCGGAGGGTTCCCGTGCCTAATTCGGCCGGGATCAGGTCTTCGACCAAATTCTGATAAGCTGACCGCAATTGTAAACTATAACCGAGGGGGGTTTCCACCACTTCCAAAGCACTATCCCGGTGGGCATAATCGGACATTAACTCGATCATAGCATCTGCTACCGTCAAGCGATCGCTGTGGGTTAATGTCACCATCTCGGTTAAGGGGACAGGCTGCCCTTTTAGGTAAAGTATCGCTTCTAGACGGGTAGCTAGTCTGATCTCTTGGTGGGCTTCCGCGCTCAATCTCGACTACCTAAGTTTAGACACTAAGTTAGTATTTTACTAGAAGACGAACGAGAAAATTATGGAAACTTTTTGGAGTCAGGTTTTAGACTTTTGTTATCAGGCTACTGGCCAGGTTGGAGGTCGCCTACTAGCTGATTTTGGCAAACTACAGGCCACCAATAAAGCAGACGGGACTTTAGTGACGGCTGCCGACCGTTGGTCCGATGGCGAATTGCGATCGCTAATTGCCCGCACTTTCCCAGAGCATGGAGTCTTAACCGAGGAAACTACCCATATTTTCCCGGATCAAGAATGGTGTTGGGTAGTGGATCCGATCGACGGCACGACTAATTTTACTCGCGGTATTCCCATCTGGGGCATTTCCCTGGGACTTCTCTACCGGGGGACTCCCGTGTTCGGATTTGTTTATCTCCCCTGCCTGAAACAGTCCTATTATGGTTATTGGTACGGTGAGACGGGTTTAACCGGTCCACAGGGGGCCTACTGCAACGGTCAACCGATTCACACCAGCGACGATTTTCCCAGCAAAAATCATCTGTTTAATCTCTGCGCTCGTAGTACGGATGTATTCAAAAATCCCTTTCCCTGCAAAGTGCGGATGATAGGATTAGCTAGTTATAATCTGCTTTTGGTTGCCGATGGCACTGTCTTGGGAGGAGTGGAAGCAACCCCGAAAGTCTGGGATATTGCCGCAGTTTGGGCGATTCTACAGGCCGCCGGCGGGGTATTTATCTCTTTAGGAGAAAAGATTTTTCCCTTACAGGTGGGGGAAAATTATAGTGATCGATCCTATCCCTGTTTAGCCGTAGCTCGATCGAATTTAGCGCCGGTTTTCTTGCCTTTAGTCGGTTTTCTCAAGGATGTTGCTTGAATGGAGAATTGCTCAGGTTAGAATAGCTGCATTTATTGGTTTTATCTCTATTTAGGGCTGGCTGAATAAATCTAAAAACCTTGTCGGATAATACCTTTAAGCTTGTTTGAAATCAAAAACTGCCAGCCCTTAGAGTGATCAGGGGGGAATTTTGGGCACTTTTTGCCTGAAAATTAGGTAATTGACCCCCTGAAAATCGGTAAAACCCTACACCCGTTCGGCTGAGCTCACGGCCAAAGCCCACACCCTGCCCCCACGAATTTATTTCATGAGTTTTGATACTTCCTCTCTCAGCCAACGCAACGATAAAGCCGAAATCTATCAGCCAGTAATTATTCGCCTCGAAAATGTATCTAAAATCTACGGCAGTGGCGAAACCATGGTTAAAGCCCTCAATAACATCAATTTAAGCCTAAAAAAAGGGGAATATTGCGCTATTATGGGGGCTTCGGGTTCGGGAAAATCCACAGCCATGAATATTATCGGCTGTCTTGATCGTCCCACCTCGGGGTCCTATTATCTAGAAAATCTCGACGTTTCCACGCTGCCGGATGGGGATTTAGCTAAGATTCGCAATCGCAAAATCGGCTTTGTTTTCCAGCAATTCCATCTTTTACCCCAGATGAGTGCGCTAGAAAATGTCATGTTACCGATGATTTATGGTGGGGTTCCTCCCCAGGAAAGAAAGGAAAGAGCGATCGCTGCTTTAACGAGGGTAAAATTGGACAATCGACTGCACAACAAACCCAATCAATTATCGGGGGGACAACAGCAGCGCGTCGCTATTGCTAGGGCAATTGTCAATCAACCCATATTATTACTTGCCGATGAACCGACGGGAGCGCTAGACTCGAAAACTACCCAAGAGGTGATGGCTATTTTCTCCGAATTGAATAACAGTGGCATTACTATCGTCATGGTAACTCACGAGGCCGATGTGGCGCGTCATTCTCAGCGCATTATCTGGTTTAAGGATGGTGAAGTGGTTTATCCTAACCTCGCACCGACGGATTTACACGAGGTGATTGGGTAGGGTGGGGATTTTTCAGTTATCAGTGAAAAGAAAACGGCAACTTCCTAATTAGATCTCTGTTAGGGATTGGGAAGAAAACCAAAAAGTTTAGCTGCCCCTCCTAAAATAGCAACAACCAAAGCGATTAGAATCCCTCGATTGGTAAATTCCTGATTAGCGACTCTTGCAGTTAATCCTTTAATTTCTGTGGTTAGTCGCTCATCTAAGGCTTTAATCTCCCCTTTTAACTCCGATTGTCCTATTTCTACTTTGGTTAATCGTTCATCGATTTTGTCGAATTTTTGATTGACATCCCTTTGTAGAGAGTCTATTTTCCCCTCAATCCTTGTTAGAACAGCTTCT
>JAADBR010000147.1 GCA_009995705.1 Microcystis aeruginosa W13-11 | reverse complement strand
TCTCTTGAAGCTAATTATGATGATTATCTTGAAAAAAAATGATAATTAGACAGAAGTTCTCTATGTGAACAAGAGAACTTTATCTTCTTTTGTTTTCAAAATGAGAATTGCTGGGGAACGCACCCTACAAGAGCGGCGACCGCAATTGTTAGTCCGCATTTGATGTGCTTAGCCGACATCAGGCTGAACCCTTTGTATTTCGATCGCTTTGCCGTCACGAAGCTCATAATGCACTTCAAAATCATGAATCTCTGGGACAGGCCTTTTGTCCGTCTGTATATGTGAAAATTTACCAAAAAGGATAATGATATTATTTTCGGTTATTCTTTTATTGAACTCACTTGACTTAAATCGCACTACCTTCTCTCCTTTGGGATCAATTGAAGTCATGCCCAACGGAATGCCAGTGATTATATTATTATTGGATTCTTTTACAATGGATTCAAATTGAAAAGGTACATCATTTATGCAATCAATCACCACTTGGTAGCGATTTCCTTCAACTGCTAAATGTGGTTTTATTCGTAACTCGTTTTTTCTTTTATGTTCGTCAACCGCCTGGATTACTCGACGTATCGCCAACGACATATTTTTTATAAAAGCGGATCTGATTTTACTCTTTTCAATATCTTCGACCCCTGACCTAACACCCCGATCAACCTTTGGAGCCAGAGAGTATTGAAGAGGCCTGCTGCCCCTTATATCAAACGGTAGGTGATTAATGTTTTGATCTGGGATGTGAAATGTGTTCACGACGCAGATAATTCGAGTTCGTCTCATCCCCGTGGCAAGCGCATATCCTAGTTCGAATAAGACGTTTGGATTGGGACATACTCGAGAACCAGTTTCATGGCTAGTTATGGGTGTAATGTCAGCAACAAAAATATCGCATTTTTCAATCTTATCTAGTATAGTCGATGTTATTTCTGGCCATCCAGCAACCTGATTTGTATCGTGATCCACTCTGAGCGGTGTAGTAATGTCCTCGCTGTTATTGATGTCCTTGGCACTTTTCCTTAATGCATCTCCAATAAATGCTCGTGTCTCAGGTAAGTCAGATTGCCATGAATAGAATATACTGATCATTTACATTGTTGTATTTTCTAACTACATATTAGAGGTCAACTTTCCGTATAAAACTCTCCAGAGTAACGATATGGGTCAATTTTCTGTATAACACTTCATTTAGGCGCAATCGCCAGAACTTTTCCCTCTATCACGCCCAAAAGCCTGTTGGCCAGATTAGCATATTGCCAAAAACCTTGTCTAACTGAATTCCTGACAATTAGGCTCATTCTAGCGATGATTCTTCGATCTGACCGCACCCATTGACAAAAATTTATAATTATTCGACTTTTAGCGATCGCAATTGGGAGATAGTTGTTTTTTGTTACAGCAGTGGGGAGAAAGGAGCGGGTTTTTCAAGTGGGATTGGCAGTTAATCATGCTATTAAAAACCGATTCAGTATAACGAACCCGTTATGCCGTGTCCCTACAGATAGACTTCAACGGCTCTAGCATTCGGCGCGTCACGGAATGAAAATGCGTCTTGCGCCTTGATAATCTTCAATATCAACTACAATATCAACCAAACGATTAACGCAACGATCGCGATAATCTGGCTCGGCAAGTAGTCGCTCAATATTAGCGATTGTCACAACAGGTAATGATGTGGGGGTATTTTCCTCCCGCATCACTTGCTCTAGAGAATCTTTGCCTTTCATACTTCGGTTAGCGGTGATCAGGATCATCTGATTGGCTTGGGCATACCGCCAAACAACGCGATCATCGCTCGTGACAGCTAACCCAACTTCTTCAAACAGAATAAAACGAATCGAGATCAAGTCAAGCCAACCACTGGCAGCAAGTCTCCCGGCGAGGACAACAGAATGCCCTCGTAAGTTATGATCAACTAGAAAATTCATGCCCGTGATGCCAACTTGGCTTTTTCCGCTTGAAGTTTGGCTCGAATGGCTTCTGTGCCTGGTTTTGGCGGCTTAGCAGCAATACGGGCAACTCGCTCACGATTTTGCTCTTCATAATATTGTCGGAGTTCTTCAGCTTCTTTGAGAACTTGCTGGTATTCAGCTTCTACATCCGCACGATTAGCCTCAATATAAGCCAGGGCAGTGTTAATCTGCTCTTCCGTCAGATCAAATAATCCCTGAATGAACTTAGGTGGATATTGAGCAGTCACATAATCCATCACATCGTAGAGGGTGATGCGGGTTCCTGCGATCGTTAATCCTCGCTCTGTACGAATAATATCAGTTTTTCCATTAGATGCGAGCGTCATAGCCAAAGCCTCCTGAGAGCTGCGTTCACTAACGCGTATTTTACAGCCATCACTGAAGGATTCCCCAATTGTTTTGTCCAATACGAAATAGCCAACCGCTATCAGTAGTCAGGTTTTTTCTCCCTGCTCCCTACTCATAGACAGTCTTAACGAGTAATTTAGATAGTCATACTAAATCCTGTTTAAAAGGTATAGGAGAGTGGGAAGTGGGGAGAAGGGAGCGGGTTTTTCAAGTGGGATTGGCAGTTAATCATGCTATTAAAAACCGATTCAGTATAACGGCTAAAGTGAGCGGCGGCAGATATGACCAAAACGAAGCGCAAAAATTTTATACCGTCCGCTCCACTGTGTTGTTAGACCGTGCCTCGCCGATCGCTTCTAACAAGGATCACAAGGCTTCAATTTTTACGATACCGCCCTCAACATTATCAACCTGCAATCGATAGCCGTAGAGCATCGCCATTCCGAGGAGCGGTTCTGTCTCTGATGATGCAATATCGACCTCACGGTACTGCCCATCCCAAATGACTGTTGCGGTGTAAAAATCAAACAAGACTTCGCTACCATCCCCCAGAGTTGCTGGGTTGGCAATCGTCCAAGGCAATCCAAGACGAACAATGATTTCAGAGGGTAAAGACAGAAAGCCATCAAACCCTGTATCAATCACGGTATTGATGAATTCTCTTTGACCAGATGAATTACCAATAACAAGGGAAAGCGTGGCTTCCCGACGCAAATTCACCACTCCATATATCATTGACCCTTCTTCAAACTCCGCGAACCAAAGTGATAAACGGCGCGATGTCCAATCCGAATTCCAAAAGGCTGGGCATCGGGATTGCGCTCAAACAGCCGATTAGTTGCAGCTACGACCGTTTCATCAACCTCAAAATTTCCGGTTTCGATGTCGATCGCTAGGATTTTGCCCTCGTTGCCAGCTTCGACTTGCTGTCGAATGCCAGACTCATAAAGTTCTTGCCCGCGTTGGGCTATCTCCTCTTTGCTGTAACGTCGTTGGCGGACTGTCATCGGCATGACCTCGATTTCAAAATTAACCCCTCTATTTTACCCTGAACAACAAAGATGGCGATCACACTTAACAATAAAGCATTTGAGCTTGATCCTAGAAGTTTCAGTTCCTGGTTTGAAATCACCTTCAGGGTTATGGTTTTTTCTGCATCGTCTTGACTCTCTTTGATTTTGACATACTCATTATCAATAATCCATTTTCCAAAGAAAACAGCTTCGGGAAGAGAAACAGCTTCAGGTGGGCCAACGGTGTATTTACTTCTTCGAGTGTAATTACCTCCTGATTCAAGGGTATATGTATTTTTCAATAATGTACCACCCACTCCCAACCTTTGAGACCAACAACCAGATAGCTCAGACTCAGTTACGCTTGTCTTTTTGGGGAAAGCAGGTTCATTATTATTACTAGCTCGTCCAGAGCAGCCCACTAAACACAGCAAACTAATCGCTATTAATTGTGACACTCTGCTTAACATAATCTCGTTGGTTTACTTCCAAAATTCCGTCTAACGTTCGCGCTCACCGGACGCAGATAACCTTTGCGACCCAACCGACAACATTTGTACGTTCCGGTGCAGCGCGGTTGTTAGGCGATGAGTGAAGTAGAAAATAATGATGACTTCTTAAACGCATGACATGTCAGCCATTTTTTTCGGTAATCAAATAAGCATATACTTCTGATTCTTTGTCCATTAGGCTATCGAGCAAGTCACATGCGTCATAAATATCACATATAAATCCCTTAGTTCTTAAAATCATCATCAAGAGTCCTGCGCATGGAATACTCCATTGATTCACTAAGAACTGTCCAGATGAAAAAAATGTATCTCCTCTGGAATCATATAATTCAGTAAAATGTTGTTTTTCAGGCATAATTTCTTTAATAGCCCGACAAGCCTTTTGCCAGCGCAATGAAGTTTGATTCAAACGATCAAAGAGGGAGTTAATATTTTCATTGCTACTAACATTCATCACTCTAGACAATATCTCTGATAATACCTTAGAGAGGTTCCAACTATGAAAGGCAAGCATGGCAGCTACTACATGATAAGAAGTGCAGCCTTCATAAGAAATAGGAGAGAGATTTCCCGTCTCGTATAGACGCCAAACAATCTGCATACCAAAGAGATCTGCACCCTCTTCACTTCTAAGATATTCATTTACATAATTATCATACTCATCAAGATTAGCAACTTCCTTATCAACCAAGGAAAGAAATAGATGACCAAATTCATGAGAGAGAGAATAAAATAGAAGAATTCTTGAGATATGATTTGATGTAGCTTGAACCTTTTTAGATTTTCCTAATACTTCCTGGATAGAAGTGAAACCTTGCTTTCTTAAGTTATCAATCGAAGGCAACATGTTTTGCATTTCTGAATGCATTTGGCGATGGAAAGCAATAGAAGCCATTAAATCGCTAAATGAATCCAAAAGATGAGCAACGCAAAGTTCTGAAGAATACATGAGTATTCCATGGAGAAAAGCATATTGATCCTTTTCCCATAGAAAAAGTAATGCACCTAGGATCATGTCATCCCGCCATAAGAGAGTCGTCTGGGTTGAATCCTCAGACTCAGCACCAATGATAGACAATGCATAAATAGTAGAAACATACATCTGTAAAGATGAGATAAAGCCAGAAGGAACAATGATGTAGCTGTATGGCTTAGTAAGTACATACGGCGAAAGAGATGGAGAATGAACCAACCTAATACAGCAATCTAGATCGTCCTTTTGGTGTCTATCATGGTGTTTTAATCTACAGACACCAGTAGCAAAAACTTGTAATGCAGCCTCTGAGGTTGAATTAAAATAACATGTATTTGATGACCAATGAGTATTTCCATAGTACTGAGAAAGATGGTCTATAAAAATTTTTTTATCCTCTGTTTTAAAAGATAAAAGATTATCAACGTCAATAGGAAAAGTAGGTTGAACAGATTCCTCTCGTTTTCGTAAGAAGCTCTCAAAATAATTAATAGAATTAGTCATTCCCAATATCCCAAGTGCCTGCACAAATATTTTCAATTCCCACTTGAACTATCAGCACTGCTACTGTTACGGCTCCTCCACCTCCTAATAGATCAGAGATAGCAGCAACAGCCGCAACTTTACGTTGGTCTTTATCGTTCTGACAGCATTTTTCAATGAAATCATTTTTACAAATTTCATTTTTTATGCTTTCAACTGCATTTCGGAATAATCGAAGCCCTCTTTTTCTTAAATCTGGTGGTGAAGCAAAGAGTGCATCATCTTCTTGACCGATTAGTATTAGCAAGGAATTTAAATCGAGCTGAAATAACTTGTCCACCAGTGCATCGTCAAGTTCTTTCGATTCCATCATCTTTATCAAGTTACTGGTTGTTGTTGAGTTATACAAGTAGCCTAACTAGAGATTATACAGAAGTTTTCCGCATATTGCAACAGATCCGCATTTTTTTAAGAATCTTTCCGTATATCACTCCATCCAGGTGCGATTGCCAGAACTTTTTCCCATATCACGCCCAAAAGTGTGTTAGCCAGATTAGCCTATTGCCAAAAACCTTGTTTAACTAAAGTCCTGACAATTAGTCCTATTCTAGCGATGATTCCTCTGTCTGACCGCACCCCTTGACAAAAACTTACAATTATTCGACCTTTAGCGATCGCAATTGGGAGATAGTTGTTTTTTGTTACAGCAGTGGGGAGAAGGGAGCGGGTTTTTCAAGTGGGATTGGCAGTTAATCATACTATTAAAAACTGATTCAGTATAACGGTAAAGTTGAGCCGCCGCAGACAAATTTTAACTTTTGCAGATCGCTTTTTAGTAGTCGGCTCCAACGCAGTGTTAGCCGGCAGTTACTTTGCGGATTTCTACCCTTCCTTCTTCAAACACTTGAACCGTGAGTTGATAGCCTTCCATTAATAACATTCCAACTAGAGGTTCGGAATCAGCTTCATCAATTGGTATGGTTAAATAATCTCCGTCCCAAATTACGACAGCTTCATAGACATTAAAAACGCATTCGCTACCATCACCAAGAATAGCACGTCCTCGTCTTTTTCATTTCAGGTTTAGCTGATCGATTAGGTCTGGTGGCAATGAAAGCCAACCATTAAAACCTGTATCAACGATCGCATCTTGCGCGTAAATATTTCCTTCAGAGTCACAAGATCGAAAGTGAAATAATCGCCTCAAAATCCGCGTTAACGATTCCTGCGATCATACTAATCTCTTTGTACGTCCACCAAATCGGCGAACATCGCGAGAACCGACTCGAATAATCCAGATTTGAGCCTCTGGGTGACGGGCTTCGAGTCTATTGCAAGCAGATATTTCACGCGCATCAACTTCAAAGTCGCCAGTTTCAAGGTCAATTGCTACAATTTTGCCCTGATTACCCAATTCGACCTGTGGGCGTATTTGCGTTTGATAAATGAGATCGCCTCGTTGGGCAAATTCTTCTTTGCTATAGCGGGGTTGACGGACTGTCATTGGCTTGACCCTGTGGCAACTTTTGCCCTCTATTTTAACCTAAACATTGGGAATCTTCGCTAACATTCCCCAACTGGCCCCACCAGACTTGCCCTGAGCTACGTCGAAGGGCGGCATCGCACTTAAACCCACAGCTTCAATCAATGGGCATGGTGCGTTCCCCAAAATCGATCGCTGGAGCAGTGGGGGCCACATTAGGGAACGCACCCTACAAGATCGGCGATCGCACTATATCTACAAATGGCTTTTTGGGTTTTAATTTTTGCAGGGTTGAAGTCAAGCTAACGGTGAAGTTAGACAGTCGGTATCTTGTCATAGGCTTCTGGCTCTACATCAGGAACTTTTGCCAAAATTGCCTCATATTTCGTTCTATCACCCCTTTTCGCCCGCTCTATTAGGTAATTTTCTGTCATCAATGCTGAAAGTTTCTCAGCGATTGCAGTAGAGATAAATTGGTCAATAGAAATTCCATCGCGACTTGCAAGGTCACACAAGCTTTTCTGTAATGAGTCAGGAATTTGAACTTGAACAATACTCATGGTAATTTTCCTATCAAGCGTAAGAACTCCGACGGCTCAAGCAGACTTAACCCGAACTGCTCAACGCCAGCAAAGTCACGAGTGTTATATGTAATTATACTCTGACATCCTGCCTTGACTGCAAGCTCCAATACCATATCGTCTTTGGGATCGCGTAAGAAGGGTCGCCAAAGGAAGAAAATTTCATGAGGTACACCAACCGAGCAGTAGAAATCAATTAGGTCATCTACTTCTTCTCTGCTCAAATAAAGATTTGGTAACTCCCGCAACAAAACGTCCGTGTATTCCAAGACAAGGGGAACTGACAAGTGTATATCAAATTGTCCCGTATCTATAAGGGTAAGCAGTTGGAATGCACTACCACGTCTAGATCTCAGCCCTGCAACAATGACATTGGTATCAATAACAATTTGAGGTAATGGCATTCGGAACTGGGCAACGATGATTATCAGTATCGGTACACCTCAACTTTATCATCACAGGACGAAAATAGGATGCACTACATTTCCTTAACGCACCCTACCAGATCGGCGATCGCGCTGAATACGGTCGGTGTGCAACAGTATTGTTAGCCTTTCGGTCGAACTATCAATTGCAGCAATCTATAAAGCCATCCAACCACATCAGGGAGAATTTGCTCCCAAAGTTTCTTAAAAACTTCAGCAATCAATTGCCGAGTTTTTTTAAAGGAAAGTATGAGAACTACAATTGATATTGAAATTCCTAGTAAGAAGCTATTAAGCGGACTTGAAAACAATTTATGAATGAAGTTAACAACTTGATTAAAGCTAAAATCACCTACGATTCCCTCAGATTCTGGTTGAGAGTAATTTTGCTTTAAGAATTTAATTTTGTCCAATACGTTAGAGGACTTGAGCGTTTTATCATTGATAAGATATATTAGCTTACTCTGTCCAGCTTTGACTATAAGACCGTAACTTTGATCCTTCAGGTACTTGGGATATACATCGTAATTATTTTTAAGATCACTATCTTGCTCCAAAATACCTTTTAATATAATGTAGTCGCTACCATAAGCTCCTAATAAATCCCTCTTTAATGCAGCAATCGCTTCAGGTCGAGACTGATAAGATTCCAAACTTCCATATCTTTTGTCTTTAACAAGCCAATCATAAGTAGTGGTTCCTGAGACTACTCCAACCTTCAAATTTCCCAACTCTGCCTCATTTTGAGAAACTTTTTCAAGGTTATCCTTTTTTGCTAATAAACTTATACCTGTACTAAAAAACGGATCTGAAAATTCAACTTCCGTATTATATTGAATTGAATTCGCACCACACTCAACATCTATCAAACCTTTTATGACACCATCAAATCTCTTACCTTGAGATAAATTGACAACATCAGTCTTAGTAAGAGAAATGGCATTGACTTTGCTATCTATTTCTAGAGGAGAAAGGTTTGGATTTTTCCGAAATTCTGATTTTAGATGGTCTTTCAGGTCTGCAAAAATTTGATCGGCAAAAGTATTACAGAATCCATTGTAGGCTTTTGAAGTGGGAGAAACTGAATTTGGATCTATAAAGCTGATTGGATATGATTGTACTCTGAATCCAATCCTTAGCTCATTTTTTCTTCCGTCAATAAAATCTTTGATTATATCAGCACTTGGATTTGTTTGTGCCAGTAAAGTATTGTCAATAACTGAGTGAGCAATGATACAAAACAAAACCGTTAAAATTAAAACTCTTGAGAATTTAAAATGCATGGCTTTAAGCATGAGTCAATAGTTATAGCGGTATGCAGTCGAATGAGGTATACTGCAACAAGCTATAAGTCAGTCTAGGCAAGACTTTGTCTGTATCTCACTCAAGCGAATACCGCTATAGTGTATCGGTAAAAATGACTTTCTAGAGTATCTCGCTCAGATGAATAGTCCTCAGCGCGTTACCCTGCTAAAACTTGAAGGCTAACTACATACTATAGGTCAACTTTCTGCATAAAACTCTCTAGAGTAACGATATGGGTCAACTTTCGGTATATCACCCCATTTAGCCGTGATTGCCAGAACTTTTCCCCATATCACGCCCAAAAGCCTGTTATCCAGATTAGCTGCCAAAAACCTTGTTTAACTAAATTCCTGACAATTAGGCTCATTAGACCTCTTGCAAAAGTCTTAAGTCGATCCTTGTAAAGCAACATTTTTGAAGATTATCAACTATAAGTCGATCCTTGTAAAGCAACATTTTTGAAGATTATCAACTACTAATAAATAATTAACTGAAAGTCCCTCCCATTATTGTTTCTATCGTTTGTTTTCGGATTTATGCAAGAGGTCTAGTTTAGCGATGATTCTTCGATCTTACCGCACCCCTTAACAAAAATTTACAATTATTCGACCTTTAGAGATCGCTATTGGGGGATAGTTATTTTTTGTTACAACAGTGGGGAGAAGGGAGCGGGTTTTTCAAGTGGGATTGGGAGTTAATCATGCTATTAAAAACCGATTCAGTATAACGGTAAAGTTAGACCGTCTTCACCGATAACTCTGGCTGAGTCATAGCGCTTCAATTGTAACGCGCCCACCTTCCACTGCCTCAATCTGAAGTTTAAAGCCATACAAAAGACCCATCCCTACTAACGGCTCTGCATCAGAAGCTGCCACATCAATAATCTGCTCTTGACCATCCCAGATCACAGAAGCTTTGTATATTTCAAAAACGACTTCGCTCCCATCGCCTAATGTGCCAATATCTCGATAGTACCAAGGCAAACCAATATCTGTGATGACAGAAAGCGGTAAAGACAAAAAGCTGGTGAATCCAGTATCAATGATAGCATCGAGTGCTATTTTCGGTGAGCCAATGGGATCGACTGCCACCTTGAGGATTGCTTCACAATTATTATTGACCACACCGAACATCATACAGGCTTTCTCTGGC
>JAADBR010000146.1 GCA_009995705.1 Microcystis aeruginosa W13-11 | reverse complement strand
AAAGATGGTCAGAACTAGAAGCAAGTAGTAATCCCTTTGCTATAATAGTCATGGCACACCTGAAAACAAAAGCGACTACTAGGAACCTGCAACAGAGGGAACAGTGGAAGTGGAGGTTAATCAGGGGATTATATGAAAGGGAGTTCGAGAGGGAACAGATAATTAAACTATTTGAAATCATCGACAATATGATGACTTTATCCCCCGAATTACAGTCAAGTTTAGAAAGTAAAATTAAACAATTTGAGGAGGAAAGAACTATGCCTTTAGTAAGTAATATGGAGTTACGAGGAAGGAAAATTGGTGAGGAAATTGGGGAGTTACGAGGGATAGAACGTGGTAAGGAAATTGGCAAGGAAATTGGAGCGTTAGAAAAAAGCCGCGATGCCATCAAAACAGTTTTAACTGTGCGGTTTGGACAAATTTCTTCAGAAATTGAAGAGATAATCGGCAAAATGACTAACCCTACTATCTTAGAAGAGCTACTAAAATTAGCAGCTACCGCTAATTCTCTCACAGAATTTAAGCAGTCTTTGGCAAAAATCAACATCTAGAAAACGGGTTTCTTTGAGAAACTCTTTGAGAAACCCGTTTTCTTTGAGAGACCGGATACCGACCTCTGGCTTTTTGTTTTGATGGTGGACATTTACTTCGTTTTCTGTATTTTTGGCTGCAAAGTTGTAGATAGGGTAACTTTCATCGTGTTTGTATTGGCTGTTTCTGCTCCAATGTTGAAAAACAGATATTTGAGTCCTCCCTGCGCCTTTAGGCTGACTGAACCATTAATTTCAACAGTCAACTGACTTTCTACATCTACCTTGCTTGAAAGAGCTTCCATCACAGATTCAAAGAGTTCTTGCAACTGAACTGCGACGGTTTCCTCTTGTGGTCCCAAAGTAGTCAGGATTTCCTCATCCTCAGTTTGTAAGCTACTAACTGAAGCTGGATCGACAGCTGTGGCATATACTTTAATTGGCATGGTCTTCCTCCTTGGAATTTTTTTGCTGTACAATCGAGAAATCTGGATCGCCATAAATACAATACAGTAGCCAAAATAAGTTTCTCTCATTGGCTGCAACTTCTTTGGCTTTGGCTACAGCCTGTCCGATAGTAATTTTCTCATCTGGGTTGAATAATTCACGGTAAACAATTTCGGCAAAGTTGACGGCATATTTCACTGGTACGGCTCCTAAAGTTCCAATGAAAGCATCTGCACCACGCTGATAAAATTTCCAGCCAAAACTGCTAAATTTTCCAAAGGTTAACACGGGAACGGTTGAAGCACAGGCGTTAGCAAACACAAGACTACCTGGCTCAAGGGGTAGCCTTTGGATGGTTTCAGGGAGCAAGTTTTCAATTCGGGTTTTGTTTTTATCGCCAGCAATTTGGAGTAGGTGCGGTTCTAAATGTCCGTGACAGGTGAAATGAAGCGCATCTGTGCCTGGAATAGCTTTTACAAGGGACGAAATTGGCTGTTTAGCTAACAATTGTACCGCTTCCGGGGGGAGAAGATTAGAGAATAGATGGGTAGCTCGCTCTGCTTCCGAGGAAGGTACATCTCCACCGACAATATTGACAATCCGCTTGATTTGTCTTTTTCCCTTACTTTCAGGTCTATTTTTGTCTGGTAAATCTTGACTATCGCTGAGGCGAGGAGAGCGTGCAATAATAAACTTCTTTCCCCAAAAATCTTCGCCGTCGTACATTAATTCCCAAGGAATCCACTGTTCATTAGTGGAGATAATGACAGGAGAACCAATCTTCCAATCTCGCACTTTTTTTGCTACTTCAGAGGGAATTAACATCTCGAACAAGTTAGCGCCAACACTCTGAAGATTGAAACAGATACTCTCCCAACGCTCATCAGAGGGGTTTCCTTGTTGCACTACTTCTGTCAGGAAAGCATTCAAACTTCGCAAATCATCTTCAATTTTGTCCTGAATATTGGGAATTGTTTTCTCCCACTCACCTAATCGATTCGCTGGGAAAATGGTATGGAGTAATTTACTTTCTCGCTCAATCCAAGTAACATTAAGGGTGTGCTTGTCAGGGTTAACTGTCATGCTTGCTAAGTTTTTGAGACCATCAATTGGGTCTTCCATTGATAAAACTTTTGGTGAACTTTCGTCAACTGAGTGGGAACGTACCTTAGTTGGGACGAGAAGATACCCGACTCTTGTTGCTTCTTGGAAAAACTCAATCTCAATAACTTGCTTACCTGTTTCAAGAGGAAAAAGGGTAAAAATCACTTCGTTGGAATCACCTTTAACGAGAACAGTTAACTGCTGTTGAGAAGGTCTTATGGCAAATCCTGGAGCCGTAACTTTGACGTTTAGTTTAACTTGTTTAGTATTAGACTCTACAGGGAGGGAAATTTTTTCTTGAACACGAGTAGATTTTGGAATCTCTTGAGTTAGCTGAATCTTTAAGTCAACTTTTTGCTCAAGAATACATTCTGATGGGAATTCGATTCGAGTGTGGCGTTCAATTGTTATGTTTTTAGATTCTTTTTTGATGTCTTTTTTACCACCATTAAAAGTACCTTGTGGTACTTTTTTACTCCAATTTTCTAATTCTAATTCTAAAACTTTAGCTTCTGAGCGATTAGTAGGAAGTGGGGAACTTTGAAGATATGCCTCGAGTTTAAAAACTTGTGACTGTTTAGCAGGATATCTTGAGTCCCAAATCTCCATCATTTTTTCACCGCAAAACACAATAAAGAGTAACACATCATTGACCAATGAGCTTGTCTCTGGATGAGTGAGCAGTTGAAATTCAATACAGAAATCAGCCAACTCGAAATATTGAGCCTCAATAGCTTTATCAGCTGTATCAAGGAGATTCAAATCGACTTGGTTCAGAATAGTTGCAAATTCAGCCACAAGGCTTTGAGTTTCAGCATCAAATTTCTTTAGGGACTTGCGCTTTGATAATGTACCATTTATGGCTTGTCTGATTCTTCTACAGAGCGACTGTCTGGCTGGGATATTATTCCTACGCAGGTCCCTTAAGAGAGTATCAGCTTCACTCATCTTATTTTGTCCCAGCAACGCAGCAAATTGTACGAGTTGTCTGTTGCGAGTGTTAGGAAAGTATGCAGCCAAAGCATAAGCCTCGGCGAATTCCCCTTCTCCCAGAAGAGCGACAATCGGTTGCAGCCAAGTTTCACGAGGTGTTTCACTGCGAGTTTCCATTTCCTATACCCTTCCTGACAACGTGGAAAATCTCGTCCTCACTGGTACTGGTAATCTTAATGGCACGGGCAATGCCTTGTCAATCTGGCAATTAATGCCCCTCTCGCTTTTACCCGGACAACAGATAGCAGCACGACCAATATTAACACCATTGTTACTAACGTCTTTACCGATGCTAATGGGGCAACAGCCGGAAATCAAGCTCTCGGCATGAACAGTGCTGTTTTAGTGCGGGACAATAGTTCTTCTACTTACCTAATTATCAACGACGGTACGGCGGGTTTCCAAAGTGCTAAGGATTTGGTGATTAATCTCACCGGATTAACGGGTGGTTTACCGGCGCTCGGCACTATTGCGGTCAATAGTTTCTTTGTCTAAATTGATGGGGGGGATTAATTCTCCCCTTTTAATGCTCCCGTTCAAGTAATTTTGATACAAAAAAAGTTAAGAGGCTCTTCTCGACTTTGTGTTATAATTTTTGCTTATGAAACCATAAAACACCTAGGGTTTGCTGAATAAATGTGAAATGTAGGCAAGATAGGGGTTTTGTGGCTTTTCTGGCGAAACAGGTGCAAGATTTTGAGAAAATCGTGCTTCAAAACCTTGCGTCTTCATCGGCCCGCGTCGGTGTAGGGGCGAAGCATTCGGACAATAACCTATGGGTGAAACCGGAGATTTTCTATCCGAATGCTTCGCCCGTACTTTTTGCCGCAAACCCTACCTATCAAGCAAGACTTTTAGGGCTATTTTGACGTTCGGCGATGCTCAGTCGAGCGGCGGAAGAAACTAGAAAATATCAGTATAGACCTCGTTTCCACACATAAACCAGAAGAACCCAAATACTGATGGGCAGTCAGGAGTTTAAGCTTGTCGAGAGACTGTAAGACTCCTTGGGATTCGTCTCAAAAAGCAGATTTCTGTGAAGCAAGAATCTCCCATCACACAGCTTGGCATTGTGATGGCGAGAGTGTCACAATTGTGTTCAATTACTCGTCATCCCAGTCATGCCTTCCAGCGGTCAAGTGAAATCGATTTTTTTTATTATCCTCTTTCTCCTCAGTATTCTAGGGGGTATTCTACTGGCTTCGCTACTTCAACAACCAGCGATCGCCCAATCTCCCTCCTCGGATACAGTGCTGAATCGTTATCAAATTGGAGAGCAAACCTATCTAGAAAATTGTGCCACTTGCCATATTGCCATTCCTCCCAGTATCCTACCGAGTCAAAGTTGGAAAAAAATCCTAGAAAATCCTAATTCTCACTATGGTATCCGTTTAAAACCAATTGTTGGCATTACTCAGCGTCTTATCTGGGATTATCTCAGTTATTCTTCCCGCCCTCTTAGGGAGACTACTTTTGTTCCCCTCCTAATTGAACAGTCCAGCTATGTAAAGGTTTTGCACCCTAGGGTCAATTTACCCACTCCTCTCGGTCACACCACCTGTGTCACCTGTCATCCCAACGCTTCCCGCTACGATTATCAGACTCTTACCCCCATCTGGGATGATGCAGCCTAATCAGTGATCAGTTTTCAGTTTTTAGTTCACTGATTACTGATTACTGTTTACTGATCACTGAGAGGGGGTGCAGTGAGGGTGATTTCGCCAATTTGGTCGGCTTTACCCATTAATTGGGCAGGGTTTTCGTTAAGAGAGATTTTAACAGCGCCAGCATTGCCCGATCGAATATTTAAACTCTTTTGGGCTGTCCAAGTTCGTTTCGTCCCGGGTTGGAGATTGCCTTCGTGGACTTTTTTGCCATCGGCAATTACCCTTACCCAAGCGGCCTGTTCAATAGTTACCTGGGCCGAGAGGGGAACTTTTGGCGGAGGAGAGGGGGAAGGATAGGCTACCAGCGCAGGAGGGACTACCGGTGCGGGGAAACCCACGGGGGAAGGAGAGGGAGTAACGGCAGGGGGGTTAGAGAAAGGGGGACGGAGGAAAAGATAGCCAATACCGCAAAATATGCCCGCCAGCAAGCCTAGCCAGAGATATATCCCGAAAAAGGTCGATTTAGCCGGTTGGGGGCTAGTTTCTGGGGCTGGTTTTTCTGGTTTCACTCGTTTCGCTTCTGGGGCAGCGGGTTCAGCCTTGGAGATGGGGGTAACTTTTGTGGGCAGTGTTTTTGGGATAGTTACCTCTTGAGCTAATTGTTCCGCACTAGGAGACAAGCGATCGGCTAAAGCTTTACCATCAATTTTTAGAGCATCACCGTAGCGTTTGATAAATCCCTTGACATAAATTAATTCTGGTAATTTCTCCCAATTCCCCGTTTCCAAAGCTTCTAACATTGGTAATCTAATCATCGTCAGGGCGGCGATATCGTCTATGCTCAGGCAGCTTTCTTCTCGTTTTTGACGTAAATAAGTCCCGATTTCCTTGATTTGTTCGGCTTGTAGGGGACTGAGTTGACTCATAATTCCAGTCATAATCTATACCAACTTAGATGATAATCTCGATTTTGTTATTTTGGGATAATCTGTTCTCTGGAAGCTCCTTTTACTTTGTCATCATTACTGGCGAAAAGGTTCCAAAAACCAGTAAAAATCAGCAATATTTGCCAAAGTTAAGTTTTTTATTCTAGGGTGACTGCCCTAGTTAGTACATACATTTGTTCTTAATGCTTGTTTTTCTCGAACTCTCAGCATATCGTTAATTAGGACTGGCCGAATAAATCTAAAAACCTTGTTGGATAAGACTTTTAGACCTTTTTGAAATCCAAAAGTGCCAGGTCTGGGGGTGATCAGGGGGAAAATTCTGGGACTTTTTCGCTGAAAATTAGGTAATTGACTACCTCAAAATCGGTCAAACCCCACACCCCACACCCTGTCCTCAGGAAAAACTTTTTGGGAGAAACCCTAATCATGACCTTTATTCCCCATCCCGACACCACCCCCCTTCACCTTACCTGTGCCGTGGTCACGGTGAGCGATACTCGTACCCCAGAGACGGATAGAAGTGGCCAAATAATTCAAGAGTTACTAACTCGATCGGGTCACGATATCAGCCTATACTTAATTATCCCCGATGAACCCTTACAAATTCAAGCAATTTTACCAGAAATTAGTAATCAAAATCAGATAAAAGTCTTAATTCTTAATGGTGGGACGGGTATTGCTCCTAGAGACACTACATACGATGCTTTAGTACCTTTATTAAGGATTACTTTGCCCGGTTTTGGCGAATTATTTCGTTATCTCAGTTATCAGGAAATCGGCTCCCGTGCCATGGCATCAAGGGCAATAGCTGGGGTTTATCAAAACCTATTAGTCTTTTCTCTCCCCGGTTCCACTAATGCCGTTAAGTTAGCCCTAGAAAAACTGATTCTTCCTGAAATTTTACATTTGGTTAAACAGATGAATGGATAATTTATTTTGATTTGATTTGGGCTGAAATTTCTTGAAAACATACATCCCAAAAATAGCTGGCCAGATTCACTGCGCTTAACAGTTTGGGAATTCCTTCACTTAGACTAGCAAAACCTAGATTTTTAATCTGGAGAAGATCAACAGCGATCGCAAAAGTTAAAAGTGCTAGAGCGATGATTAAAATTTGGTAAGAAGTTTGTGTTATTCGCCGCAAAAATACTAAACCATAAATCAGAATTGCCAGGGCATAAACAGAGATAGTCAAGAATTTGGGAATATTAAAATAGAGGAGAATGATATGAATTCTGAAGATTTCATTGAAGGCAATCAGCCCAGTTATTATACCAGAAAAAAGTAAAAAATTGTAAGAATTATTGAAATTTGTCTTGCGGGACAATAAAGTATAACTAAAAAGGCAAACAATCGGAGGTAAACAACAAAGAAACTGAAAAGAATGGGTTAATAAACCAGCGAGCGGAGTTGGGGGAGTAGCGGGGGGATAAAATAAAAAACTAGAGTTTAATTTTGCCCGATCAACCCCAGCAATCAAAGCTAAAACCAAGAGGAGAACGACAAGATTTATTTTTAGAAAATGCTGTTCTTGTGAGGACATAAGTGTAACAGTTTATAATTGTGGCTATTAATCACGGTATAATTCACAAAGTGCCGCCTTCTACTCCCTTGATCTACATACCAAAGCACCAATTTTCTCGGTTTTCTATGCTCGATCAAAAAGAACTTTTGTGTTTATTACAATTGGCTAGTCCCATTTTACCCGTGGGGTCCTATAGCTATTCCGAAGGGCTAGAAACCCTCGTCGAAAAGGGGATTGTCTCCAATAGTGCCAGCTTAAATGATTGGTTAGAGCGATCGCTTTGTCAGGGCTCGATTCGCTTAGAAACGGCTGTTTTAGTAAGGGTATATCGTTGTTTTTGTCAAGAAGATTTTACAAAACTTAATTATTGGGACAATTGGTTATCGGCAACACGGGAAACAGCCGAATTAAGACAACAAAGCTGGCAAATGGGGCGATCGCTGTTAAACCTATTGCGGGAGTTAGCACCGGCCAGAGAGTATCTACCGGAACAGGCTAATTATGCCACCGCCTTTGCGATCGGGGCAAGTCATTGGCAAATTGGGGAAGAATTAGCGGTTTTAGGCTATTTACACAGTTGGGCAAGTAATTTAATCAATGCAGGATTACGTTTAATTCCCCTTGGACAAACCCTAGGACAATCGCTTCTGATCGGTTTACAGCCCAGTTTATTAGCGGCAACAGCAGACATTATCAGTTTAGCCGATGAAAACCTGAGCTGTTGCAGTTGGGGGCTAAGTTTTGCCAGTATGAACCACGAAACTCAGTATAGTCGTCTATTTCGCAGTTAGAAATTTAGGGAGAAGAGCAGGAGAATGACGTAAAAACCAAATAGGGTATAGTATGATTGAAAAAAATCCTAAGTCCTAGTTCTCCCTTTCTGAGTGACCGAGGGTTTTAAGGAAAGATGCGAACACTCTACCTAGCCACAGTGTACCAATGTTTAGTCAATCGGAAAAAATTCCCGTTTCGGTGTTAATTCCCGCCAAAGACGAGGAATCCAACCTTCCTGCTTGTTTAGAGAGTGTTGCCAGGGCTGATGAAGTGTTTGTCGTCGATTCCCAAAGTAGCGATCGCTCGATCGAAATATCTACCAACTATGGGGCTAATGTAGTCCAATTTCATTTTAACGGTCGTTGGCCGAAAAAGAAAAACTGGTCCCTCGATAACCTGCCTTTTCGCAACGAATGGGTATTAATCGTCGATTGTGATGAGAGAATTACCCCCGAACTATGGGACGAAATCGCCACCGTGATCCAAGATCCCAACTATAACGGTTATTATCTCAATCGTCGCGTTTTCTTCCTCGGACAGTGGATCCGTTATGGTGGCAAGTATCCCGACTGGAATCTGCGTTTATTTAAACATAAGTCGGGCAGATACGAGAATTTAAACACCGAAGATATCCCCAACACGGGAGATAACGAAGTTCACGAACACGTTATCCTTGATGGCAAGGTGGGCTATCTGAAACATGATATGCTGCACATCGATTTCCGCGATATCTATCATTGGTTAGAAAGACATAATCGTTATTCCAACTGGGAAGCGCGAGTTTATTACAATATTCTCACGGGTAATGACGAAAGTGGCACGATCGGAGCGCACCTGTTCGGTGATGCGGTGCAGAGAAAACGTTTTTTAAAGAAAATTTGGGTAAAACTGCCCTTTAAACCGCTGCTGCGCTTTATTCTCTTTTATTTTATCCGTCTCGGTTTCTTGGATGGCAAAGCTGGTTATATCTACGGTCGTCTTTTGAGTCAGTATGAATACCAAATTGGGGTTAAATTGTACGAATTACGGAGATTTGGCGGTAAATTAAACGTTAATACCCATGTTAATCCCCCGATTAAACCCTCGGAACCTCAACCAGTGGAAATGATTAAATAAGTCCTATGTCCCCAGAAATCCGCACCGATGAGGAAGCGTGGCTAGATCTGCGTACCTACGATCAATCTTGGTTCGATCGCGGTCGTTCTAATCCAATTATCCTACTTTGGTGGTTAGTACAGGCAATTCTTTTTCCCCTCAGTTTGCACCAGATGGATAGCTTTCGCTGTGCTGTTTTGCGGCTGTTTGGGGCTAAAGTCGGCCTTGGGGTGAAAATTCGCCCGACGGTAAGGGTGACTTATCCTTGGAAAGTGGCGATCGGTGATTATACTTGGATCGGCGATGATGTGGTGATTTATAGTTTAGATAACGTTACTATCGGCAGTCATTGCGTGATTTCTCAAAAATGCTATCTCTGCACTGGCAGTCACGATCCTAGCGATCGCTCTTTTGGCTTAAAAACCACTCCCATCCTTATTGGTAATGGTACATGGATCGCAGCCGATTGTTTTTTGGCTCCGGGGGTAAAAATTGGCTCTAATGTTGTTATTGGGGCAAGAAGTAGCGTATTTGCCGATATTCCCGCTCAAAAGGTGGCTTGGGGTAGTCCCTGTCGTCCTCAATACGATAGAAAATTCTTATATTAGTTAAGCTAAGAGGGAGCATCCCGGATATGTAACGAATATAAATGCTGATGGCTAGGAAGAGGGAGATAGAGGATAATTAGCCCTAAACTAACTATACCATGGGTAGGCATCATGAATGCTCAAGAAGAACTGCAATTACAAGAACATCTGCAGGCTATCGGCAAAATCCTTGTCAGAAATACTCCTCAAGAACAGTTGAAAGACTTTGAAGCTATTGAATTGGCCCTTAGAGAACATCTGGTTTCACTTGAACGAAAACTTACATAAGGTGGGAGGTTCTAAT
>JAADBR010000145.1 GCA_009995705.1 Microcystis aeruginosa W13-11 | reverse complement strand
AACTAGGAGACCAAAACCGGATGCCATGCTCAACTGCCACACTATGTAACTTTTTACTTCCTCTCAGATTAACTTATATCAGTTCGCCCTGCTAGGCACGACATTCAGTCACCTATGTCTGTTACATTTTATACAAAACGACGTGCGATTACCCTGAATTTAGGTGAGCATTTTAAAACGATTTTATAATCTTTAAAAGCCTCTCGTTTTCCCCCTATCTTTTCTAAAGCTATGGCCCGATTATAATAGCCTTCAATTAGATCGGGTTTGTATAAAATGGCTAGATCATAATCTTTGATAGCCTCTGCATAATTTCCCCACTGAGAGTATAGCTGTCCTCGATGATAATAGCCGCGATAATCTTCAGTTTCATAACCGATGAAACGCTGGTAATAATCTAAAGCCAAGGATTGATGATTGAGCAAAGATGCAATAATTGCTAGGTTAAAGTAAACTTCGCTTTTATTGGGATTATATTTAAAGGCTTGCTAAAAATCCGAGCGGGCAGCTTCCAATAATTTTAGCTGATGCTGATCCTTAATTCGGCTTTCTCGCTCAACCAAGGGTGTTTCTTCCCCAATAACAGGGATTTCCTCAGCTATAGGGGTTTCTTCTCCCTCAATCACCAGGGCTAATTTTAACACACCTCTTTGATAATAGGCTTGAGCTAGTAACTGTCTATCTTTGAAGGCGGGAGCATTATAATTACTATACCAAATGTATTGACTAAAATCATCGATCGCACCGTTTTGATCGTTGATTTTTTCCCGGGCCATTCCCCGTTGAAGATAAAGTTTAATCGTACCCAGATCACTAGGATAGACTCGCAGAGTGGCCGAATAATTAGCAATTTCTCTTTTAAGAGCATTAGTATCAACCTCTTCCTTAGAAATGACAGGACATTGTAGGTTTTCTAATGCTTTAACTGAGCTAATTTCTAAACCAAATAATCCCCAAAACAACAGGGGAGACAATAAAAATATTTTTCTAAAAAACTTGACATTTAAACTATTTTGTGCTAGGGGTGTGGGGAGGGCTTGATCTGTCGGGGTTTTAGGGATTAAAGATTGTTGTGGCATAATGATTAAAAAAATTTGTAGTAAGCTCAAATCTGAATTGCATCACTATTGGATCATATTTGATAAAATAGCTCAAATGGGGTTCGATAGTCAAGACATTTTCGGGAATGATTGTTGATTGACTCCACAACTTTTACAGCTTCCTCCCGTTGGCTCTCTAGACTGGTTATGGCAAATTAGTAGTTTTAATGAGCTTAAAAACTTAGATATAGTGCGCCTAAATGATATGTAAACTAGAATGCCGACAACAATCCCGAAATATTTTAGAATAAAAGGAAGACAAATATAAGTGTTTGGAGAATCCCATGGAAGCAGAACTTCAAATTCTCGAAGAGTTCATCAAAACTAATCCCGATTCCAGGTAACTGAAAAGAGTCTTAGTGGTTAAGCTGGCTTTGTCGGGATACGCTTATAGAGCAATTCAAGAAATTATTGGAGTGACCCCCGGATTCATTGCTAAGTGGAAAAAGGAATTTATTTCAGCAGGAATTGAGGGGATTATCTTGAAGTATAAAGGTTCGAGACCCTATCTAAATGCCGAGGAAAAACAAGAATTAATTCAATGGATTATCAACCAGAGTCACTGGGATATTTGGGAGCCAGAAACTTATGTACTAGAAACTTATGAGGTTGTGTTTAAATCGAGACAGAGCTACTACCAATTGCTAAAAGAAGCGAGAATTAGCTGGCAAAAGGCGGAACAAGTAAACCCGAAAAAAGATCCAGAAGAGGTCAAAAAAAAGAATGAAGAAATCAGTCAATTATTGGAGCGCAAAAAAGAGGAGATTCAGTCGGGAAAGCTTGCGGTGTACTTGCTTGATGAATGTCATCTGGTCTGGAAAGATGTTCTAGGTCATCTCTGGAACTTTATTAAAGAAAGACTAAAAGAAGGTCAAAATCCCTCAGAGTTACCCAAAAAAACTTTGGTAAAAATTAAGAATGAAAAAGGGAGACAAACTTATTATGGAGCTTTAAATTTAGTAAGGATTCAGGTCATACAAAAAGCAGTCAACCCCTAACGCTGAAAGCCTTAATTTTCGTGCTTATTGAGAATAAAACTGTTAGTTTAGCGAGTTCTGAGATTTTAGAAGCCGCTCTGTGACTGCATTTGAGACACCTGAATCCTTACTAAATTTAGTGGGAAAAGAATTTATTTTAGCTCCTTACAAAGTAGGTAAGGTCGAGAATACAGTAGATTTTTTGAAAAAACTAATTCAAAGCAACCCTGGGCGAAAAATACTGATTATTTGGGATGGAGCTTCCTATCATTCGGGAGAAGAGATGATCAAATTCCTTACTGAACAAAATCAGGGTTTATCCCCAGAAGATTGGCAGATTACCTGTCATAAATTTGCTCGATACGCTCCCGAAGAAAATCCAGTAGAAGCAATTTGGCTACAGTTAAAAAATCTTTTGAGAAGATTTTATTGGTTGGCCAAAAATTTTCGAGTGGTTAAACGCTTGTTCGAGTTTTTTGCCAAATTTCAATTATTTAATTTTCCTAACCTTAAGAAATACGATGCTTTTTCACAATTCATTTAGGCACACTATAGTATGGAATCGAATAAGGCCAAAATATTTTTTGCTAGAATTAATATCATGCAAAAGTAAGTTCTCGAGCCCCTATCGGGTCAAAATATCTAAAAGCACAGATAAATTTGACATCATCTTCGGTTTTATGGGTAGGATAGTTGTCTCTTGTCTTTTTTCTCCTCCTGTCTTGGAGTTGCCTCACCTAACGGAGGATTTTTGATTTTTCTAGGAGAGCTTTTGATCTCAAACAGCCAAATTAACTCGATAAAATAAAAATTAATGGCAGCAAGGAGATAAAATTTATGGCTGAGTCAAAAAACTGGGATTTTCAGAGATTTTGGCAAACTCTCGACTATTTTGATAGTATTCCCCTCTGGAGTTGTCTGCAAAAACTGCTCGGTTTCGGGGAAGATAAAAAAATTCAGCTAACAAATGAGCAAGGCATGAAGACTATTTTAGTCATTGGTGGTGAAAACGCGATCGGTAGAAAGGTAATCGCTCAACTACAGCAGCAAAACTATCAAATCCGCGCTTTAGTTGATAATATTGATGATGCTCGTCAATTATTCGGCGAAAATGCCGATTTATTCGCTCTGCAAACCCCGCAATTGTTCATGGGGATTGATGAGATTATCTACTGTCAAGGGGAGAATAACCGCCATAGTTTAGCTAATTTACTCGATTTACTGAAAAATCCCAGTATAATCGCCGAACAAACCCTCTTTGACTTTAGCAATCCCAGCAGTGACATCAAAGAAATCTGGGGTGCGGTGGATGATGTGGTAATGGGAGGAGTAAGCGAGAGTCAGATAACCCTAACCGGAGGACGCGCTCTCTTTTCTGGCATCGTTAGAACCGAAAATAATGGCGGTTTTGCCTCAGTTCGTACCAGAAACCTGAATCCTCCCCTAAATTTATCTAACTACGAGGGAATAGAATTACAGGTACAAGGGGACGGAAAACGCTATAAATTAATTCTGCGTTGTGAAGGACGTTGGGACGGCATCGGTTACTGTTATTCTTTTGATACACTTGATCGCACCCTGCAAACGATTTCTATTCCTTTTGGCGATTTAATCCCAGTGCTGCGGGCCAAAACCCTGCGGGAGGCAGCACCCTTTGATAGCAGTAGCGTCTATGCTTTGCAGTTAATGCAGAGTAAATTCGAGTACGATGGGGCTTTAAATCCCCGTTTCTCCCCAGGATTATTTGCTTTAGAAATTGTCACAATTAAGGCCTACGGGGGTAAAAACCGCTTAATTATCGTTAAGGAAGGAGAAATCGCCGAAAAAAGCCTTTTAGATGCCAGTGGTTATCCCTACGAAGCGATCGATTCTACCCAGATTTTCGCTAAACTTAATTAATTTAAATAAGCTTGCATCTCAAGTTAAACTACAGAACATCGGGTTAAGATCATGACTATCGGGAGCACAATTAAGGAGGTATGTTCATGAGTGAACAGAATCCCTACGAACAACTTGGGGTTACTGAAGAATCCTCTTTTGAAGAAATTCAAGAGGCCAAACGAAGACTGGTGCAGCAGTATCAGAATGATAGCAAAATTGTCGAATCGATCGAGGCGGCCTACGATTCTGTCCTCATGGATCGACTGCGGATGCGACAGGAAGGTAGGATTAAAGTACCCGATCGCATTCGTTTTCCCGAACGTCTGACGATTCCAGTGGAAAGTAAACCAGTTACTAGCAGTAAATCTCCTAACTGGTGGCGAAGCTCAATCGATACACCTTCTGCACAGGATATCGGTGCACCAGCAGTGATTTACGCTTGTTTAGGAGCAATAACGCTGTTAGTTCCCGATCCCAGTGGCTCCCTTTTACCGCTGCTCTTAGCTTTTGGCGTTTTCGTTAATATCTATTTTTTCAACCGCAAAGAAAAACGTTTTGGCCGCGCCTTACTATTCACTCTCGCTGGTTTAGTGCTAGGAGTCGCTCTGGGAGCAGGATTAGCCAGTTTAGCGGCCAAGGCTGATTTGAATATTTTCGGTGATCGCCAGATTTATGCGCTCATCACTTTTCTGATCTTTTGGGTGATTAGTAGTTTTTTCCGTTAACCGAACGCTCGTAGGGATCCTAAGATCACGTCCACTGCTTCCCCAAGGTTATTGACGATATAATCAGGCTCGTAGCTCTCTAAACGGGAACGGCTGCGAATCCCCGATAATACGCCAATAACCTTGATGTTTTGGCTCTTAGCGGCGGCAATATCCGCTTCCGTATCCCCCACCATCCAGGTATCGGCAGCCGCTGGCAGTTCCTTAGCGGCCTTAGCCATAAGCAGGGTTTTATCGCGCACGTCGTTGGTTTTGGTGTAATTATTATTTAGACAATAACGACGATTAGAGGCGAAAAAACGACCGATATCGTGGTGATTAAAGGCATGATCTAGCTCAGATACCCGCCGCATCGTCATCACGACTAAATCGATCTTTAAATCTTGGATTTTCTGGAGAGTTTCCAAAGAACCAACCACCGGGCGATCGTGGACAAGATAGGGTAAAGTATGGACAATTTGACGACGAAGATGGGCAAATTTCCTGGACTGATCTTCATCTAATCCTGACATTTCCCCGATACGCTTCTCAGAAACCTGATCCCGTTTTAACTGCCAGAACTCCGCTTTCGATAATTCCCCAATAATTTGACCTTTATAGGCGGTTTTCTGTAAACAGTATTGATAAACTTGGTAATATCGCTCCGATACGTCCATTATCGGGCCGTCAAAGTCGCTAATTATTCTTAACATCGTTCTAATACTTCTCGCTTTATTAATTTTTATATACAAGTTACCCTAGAGTCTTGACAATGACAAGAGTTTTATCAGTTATCAGCCGTCAGTCGTCAGGAAGTTAGAAGTTAGGAGTTCGGAGATGACTTTTTATTTGTTCTCTCTATCTCCCCACTGGCCACTAGCCACTGTTTACTGATCACTGATCACTGATCACTGATCCTTCCCCTTCCCTAGTCTGGACGGTTAGCTTAAAATAAATGTAAGGATATGTAAACTTTCGTAACTATCTCGCCAATTGGCTAACCAATGATCCCAACAACTTCTTTATTCGCACCCGTTGACGATGATCTCCGTCTTTTGACCGATAACTTAAAAAATCTCGTCGGCGCTCGTCATCCCATTTTAGCGGCGGCAGCAGAACATTTGTTCGAGGCCGGTGGTAAACGCGTTCGACCGGCGATCGTGTTGCTGGCATCTCGCGCTACCATGTTAGACCGGGATATCACTCCCCGTCATCGTCGATTAGCGGAAATCACGGAGATGATCCACACTGCCAGTCTCGTCCATGATGATGTGGTAGATGAGGCAGAATTGCGGCGCAGTGTTCCCACCGTTAACAGTTTATTTGACAATCGCGTGGCGGTTTTAGCGGGGGATTTTCTCTTCGCTCAATCCTCTTGGTATCTAGCTAATTTAGATAATTTAGAAGTGGTAAAATTGCTCTCGGAAGTGATTCGCGATTTTGCTGAAGGGGAAATTCAACAGGGAATTAATCGCTTTGATACCAGTATCTCCCTGGAAGCTTATCTAGAAAAAAGTTACTACAAAACTGCTTCTTTAATTGCCAATAGTGCCAAAGCAGCTGGGGTATTAAGCGAGCAATCGGCTGAAGTTAATCATCATTTATATAATTATGGTCGCAATTTAGGATTAGCTTTTCAAATCGTCGATGATATTCTCGATTTTACCTCCCCCACGGAAGTATTAGGAAAACCCTCTGGCTCCGATTTGATCAGTGGTAATATCACCGCTCCCGCTCTCTTTGCCATGAAGGAAAATTCCTATATAGAAGTGTTGATCGAAAGGGAATTTAGTCAGGAAGGAGACATCGAAAAAGCTCTTGATTTTATTCACTCTAGCCAAGGTATTCCTCGCTCAAAAGAGTTAGCCAATCAATACGGTCAAAGTGCCTTAAAACACCTTGATTGTTTAGCTTCTTCCCCCTCAAAAGAGGTGCTAATCGAGCTAGTGGATTACGTTTTGAGCCGAATTTATTAGGGAATAATAGTTCTCGCCGTAGCAATAGTCCACCCATCGACTAATAATAAAAATAGGGTGAGAGTAAAAAGAATTCCATACATCCAAGGCTGAGAAAGGGGGCGAATATCAGTCATATCCAAGTTAGTTTTTTCCTCGATTATTTTGACCATGCGATTAAATCCCACCACTCGCATCGGCAATAAATAGGCTTTTTCTGCGGAGCGATCAAGGAAATAATAAACTAAACCACCCTGTCCTGTACTGCGACATTTAAGTTCTTTTATATCTGTCCAATTTAACCACCAACCAGAGCGAAGAAAAGCGGGAAACCATTGGGGATAGGTAACTTGTATCCCTGTTTCTGATAAAATGACTCTTTCACTTAAAGCTCCGTATAAAGCGATTAATCCTAAGCTAATTCCTACCCAAAGAAAATTGGGATTAACGGAGGAATTAGTGACTTTTGCCAAAAAGGGTAAGGGGATGGTTAACGCCACATATAAACTTAATAAAGTTACCCGAATTATTGGTGATATCCGAAAAATTATTGTCTCGTTCATTTGATAACCTTAATCAGTAAACAGTGAAAAGAAGGCTGCGAACTTGCCACTTAATACTCTAACACTTTAACACTTAATACTGTTCACTCAAAACTGATAACTGATAACTGAACGGAGATTTTCACTTTGATCGCAGGTGATTGTTTGACCGTAAACTGTTATTCTAGGCATTAGGGGCGTGATTTTAAGTGGCTACAGTTATTAATTAATATTAACACCTATTGACTATTTCTATGAACAATGGTAAGCGCATTTGGGTCTATGACACTACTCTCCGGGATGGGGCCCAGCGGGAAGGTATTTCCCTCTCCCTAGAAGACAAAATTAAAATCGCCAGGGAATTAGATCGGATGGGTATTCCTTTTATAGAAGGCGGTTGGCCGGGCGCAAACCCTAGAGACGGTCAATTTTTCTGGAAAATGCACGAAGAACCCCTAAAACAAGCGGAATTAGTCGCTTTTTGTTCCACTCGTCGCCCCCATGTCGAGGCCCAGGAAGATCCGATGTTAACCGCCATTCTCGCCGCTAGAACCCGTTGGGTGACAATTTTCGGCAAATCTTGGGATCTGCACGTCACAGAGGGCTTAAAAACCAGTCGGGAGGAGAATTTAGCCATGATAGGAGATACGATCGAGTATCTGCGTTGTCAGGGAAGACGAGTTATTTATGATGCCGAACATTGGTTTGATGGTTACAAAAATAACCCCGAATACGCCCTTTTAACCCTGAAAACCGCCAGGGATGCCGGGGCCGAATGGTTAGTTTTCTGTGATACCAACGGTGGCACTTTACCCCAAGAAATCGCCCCTATTGTGGATAAAGTGCGGGAGCAATTGGGTATCGATCCTGATAACGAAAATGAGACTAAATTAGGCATCCATGCCCATAATGACTCAGGAACCGCCGTAGCCAACTCCTTAGCGGCAGTTAACGAGGGCGCACGCATGATTCAAGGCACAATTAACGGTTATGGGGAACGCTGCGGCAATGCCAATTTATGTACTTTAATTCCCAATCTTCAGTTAAAAATGGGATTTTCTTGCCTAGAAGAAAATCAATTAGGCCGATTGACGGGAACTAGCCGAAAAATCAGCGAAATGGTCAATTTAGCACCGGATGATCATGCTCCCTTCGTCGGACGTTCTGCTTTTGCCCATAAAGGCGGAATTCACGTTTCTGCGGTGGCGAAAAATCCCCTCACCTACGAACATATTAACCCGGAAGCGATCGGGAATCAGCGCCGCATCGTCATTTCTGACCAATCGGGTTTAAGTAATGTCCTAGCGAAAGCGCGTAGCTTTGGCATCGATTTGAATAAAGATGATCCCACCTGTCGGCAAATATTGGAACGTTTAAAAATCTTAGAAAGTCAGGGTTATCAATTTGAGGCAGCCGAAGCTAGTTTTGAGTTATTAATGCGGGAAGCTTTGGGACAGAGAAGCCACCTTTTTGAATTAAAAGGATTCCAAGTGTATTGTGATATGCTCCGGGATAGTGGTAATGCGATCGCAACAATTAAAGTACGGGTAAAAGAGGAAGATTTATTAGAAGTGGCCGAAGGTAACGGGCCCGTGGCTGCTTTAGATCGGGCTTTGAGAAAGGCTTTAGTCAAATTCTATCCCGAAATTGCTAACTTTCACCTGACCGATTATAAAGTGAGAATCCTCGATAGTGGTTCAGGGACGGCAGCGAAAACTAGGGTTTTAATCGAGTCCAGTAACGGGCAACAAAGATGGACTACTGTGGGAGTGTCTAGTAATATTTTAGAAGCTTCCTATCAAGCAGTAGTAGAAGGAATTGAATACGGTTTATATCTGCTGCAAAACAATAAACTAGAATTATCGGGTCAATTTTGTCCTTTAGGGATAATTTAGAGAACAGTAATCAGTTATCAGTTATCGGTTATCAGATTTTTTATTCTCACTCCCCTAATTCATAATTCATAATTCCCATCTCCCCTTTCTAGGATTAAATAACCCCTAGGATAATAATCGGGTAACAAAAGAATTTTGCCAACGACGGGCCAAGGCCCGTAGATACATATTAACGGGAAACTGATAATATTCGATAATTAACCAGAGTAAACAAATAGCATGGCAAATAAAGGTTAAAATCGACCAAAATAGAGGCACCCATGACAAAGGACTCCCCTCGACTGGGGGAAAAAGATAGGCTCCCGTAGTCACAATTGCTGTGGGAAAAATCACAAATCCTAAACCGATAATTAAGTAGAAACCTGCTATCTCCATTCCTTCTCTCGGTAAACCCTGCCAATACTTGCCATTCCAATACCAAGTTAAGGGTAATTGACTATCGGCCATTTTTAAAACCTGTTGTTCTAAATTAGCAGTAAAAATGTGTTGACAAAAGTTACAAGCATAGGCTTCCATTAGTGGTAAAGCGGCAATTTTACCATGGCGACAGACGGGACAAGAATAGGTATCGTGATAGTTTAATCGGGTTGGCTCAGTCATGGTAATGTGAGGGCGAGTAAAAAAGGCCATTGCAGATAATTAACTTTTCCCTATTGATAACGATTGAGTTATGCGGCACTCGCCAACACTATGGCTCATTAGTATCAAATGGGTTCAAATCTTGTGGATGAGTTATGGTAATACTTGATATACCCGCAAAATCACTGGGATTGAAGGTCAACAGATGTGTAATTTCATTGGCAAGCATAGCTGCAACGAGACGAACATCATGAGTGCGTTTACCCATCACTCTGTTAGTTGTGACTAAGTTCAGCCAATTTGTAAAAATCTGCCGAGATTCTGCCAAGACTGGAAAACGAGCGAGAAGTTGATCTATCATGCTTCTGGTTTGTTGTACAGACCAACCCAAACCATTGACTTCAGTTGGTCTGGTGGCAACAACCCAAAACTCAATTATTACTTGTGTCGCAAGGAAACATTCATCTGATTGCATGAGCAGACGAGAAACTGCATTGGTTGCCAGCTTATGCTGTAGGTCGGAAGAATTGCACAATCGCATAACAATATTAGTGTCAAGTAAATATCTCGTCATCATTCGTAAATACTATCGCGACTAAAGGCTTCATCTCCTAGACTCGGACTATCTTTGGGAAGTTGTAACACCCATTCACGCAATTCCCTAGCTCTCTGGGATGGTGTTGCTCTTTGCCAAAGCGGAACAGACGATGGGACTTGTCCAGACTGAAACTCAAGGTCGGCTATGAAATCAGCAATTTTTTTCAGTTGATCATCGTTTAGTTTATCTAATTCCTTCTTAAGATCTTCTCGCAGCATAGGTCGGTTTTGAGAAAATAGACACTCTCTATAGTAACCGATATGGTCCTAGCCGTTTGGTTCAGGTGCTTGTTTATACAATCGGCTCTAAATAATCTCCCTGATTAGGCTAGACTCAAGTTGCCAGCTCAAAAAGTCTCTGGTGACATCTAATTCGCCTTGATTAAGGATAACTAATTAAGCAAGATTGGCAGGAATTGTCCCCAGTTTTTGTAGTTGTTTTTCAATATTAGCCTTTAATTGGGTCCGGGAGATTTCTTTTCCTGTTTGAGCGGTGTGTGCATTTTCCAGAAAAATAATACTATCTACTCTTTCTACGGCAAATAATTGGAATAAAAGATGGGTTACGGGAATCAGGAGCGTTGATAGGGGGGAATTAGCAGTATTTTGGGCAGATATAGCCATTTTTTCCGTAGCAAAGGCATAGATCACCCTTTTTTCCTGTTCTGGCTGCTGCCGATGGGCTAAGGTGGTTAGTAACCAATCACCCTGGCTATTCTGAACTACATAGTATTGTAAATGTTTTAACTGTCTAGCAAAAGCTGCAAGGACGGGATTAACCGCTTCGTCCATGACCACGGTTGCCAGTCCGTAATTGACCGCTTCTCGACTTAAAATATGCAGTTGTGCCTTTAATTTCATGGCTAATCATCTCTATAAACTAATCGATGGCGATGACATTCATTCCTTAACTCGGCAACCCCATTTAAAATTGTCGTCGTGAAAAGATGAGGATGGAGATACCCAATAATAGACCAGTATAAACGAGACTGTAGAGGGCGTTAGCGATTAAGACATCAGCACTAGGGAGCAAACCATAAACGGCCTCATTTCTAAAATTCAATCTTTCCAAATCTGGGAGAATTAGATAAATATTTTTGGTGATAGCGAGAATATTGGGATTTTTGCTGATTATACCCAATTGGATCAGATCTCTGCTGATGTGACCCATTAGATAGACCCCAAAAGTCATTAGCGTGGCTAAAATCGAACTGGTAAATACCCCAAAAGCGATCGCCACGGCTGCGATCAGAATTAATTCCAAACCGAGATAGAAAACCGAGACAATCAGGGGTAAAGCTTGAAAAGATACTTTCATCCCCAACAACATCAGCAGGTAAATCACCAACATTACCCCCAACATCACCGCTAAAACCCCAGACAAACCCAAGTGTTTACCGAGGATAAATTCGGCCCGACTCAGGGGTTTGGGAATCAGAACTAAAATAGTTCTCTTGTCAATTTCCTGATTAATTAGCCCTGTACCCACAAAAATCGCGACAATTACCCCTAATAACCCGATAGCGGCTAATCCCAAGTCAAGAAAGATTTTCTGATGGGTTCCCACCGCAATTTCTGGTAATAAACGCCAAGCGAAGGCCATCAACAAGGCAAAAAACCCGATAAAGTAAAGAATGCGATCGCGAATAACCTCGCGAAAACTGTTAGCTGCGATTGCCCAGATTCTCAGGATGCTGATACCCATAGCCTTTCATTAAAATAATATCTTTGACACTCTGCGCGCTAAAGCGACGCAGATTCTAGCACAGAATTAGACCAAAATCTAATTCTGATGGGCATTGTCAAGATGCCTCTAGTAACTCTGCTCAAATCTAATTTGA
>JAADBR010000144.1 GCA_009995705.1 Microcystis aeruginosa W13-11 | reverse complement strand
GTAATCCACTGGCAGAACTGCTCCCACAGGGAAGCGCTCTCGCGCTGTTGTAGAGTGGTGGTCATTGGTTTATGATTCCTATTAAGTTATCGAGGTACGGTCGATTGATGATGTTCTCATCTTAAGGACTTTGTAACGCTTTGTAAAGGGGTTTGAAACTATTGTTACTTATACTATTGATAAGCTGGGGTTATGATAAGTCTATAGGGTTTTCTGACCAAGTTTTCCTTTTGGGGAGTACGTCTTTAGGAGGCGATGCTAAATCAGGTCATACTTCATGTTTATGAAAAAAACCTAGATCTCGAACTCAGGTTAGACTAAAAAGAGAAATTTAATCATAATGGCGGTTGTCCTGACTATGGTAGAAAAAGTTCTTAAAACCGAGGCGGAATGGCAGGCCCAGCTAACTCCCGAACAGTTCCAAGTTACTCGCAAAAAGGGAACAGAACGGGCTTTTGCGGGTAAATATCACGATAATAAGGAAAAAGGTATTTACAAATGTGTCTGCTGTGGTACGGAGTTATTTACTTCTGACAGCAAGTATGATTCGGGTACTGGTTGGCCGAGTTTCTGGACTGCTGCTAACGAGACTAATATTAAGTACGAACGAGATGTTAGTTTTTTCATGGTGCGGACAGAGATTGTTTGTGCCACCTGTGATGCTCATCTCGGTCACGTTTTTAATGATGGTCCACCCCCGACGGGAAAACGCTATTGTCTCAACTCTGCCGCTTTGCAGTTTGAAAAAAATCCCTAAAGCAAAAAGAGGTCTGGAAAGACCTCTTTTTTTAAGTTCTAGTGGCAGCCAATCACAGTAAACCTGTATTAGTTCCTGGTTTGCCGGTAGCTAACTGCACTTTGACAATTTTGCCGCCCATTTTCATGATGCGTTGTTGCTCACGAAACCAATTATCGTAGGGAACGAGTTTGGTGAAATAGGTATTTTGTAATTCCCGTTGTGTCCGAATGCGGCTTTGACTTGGAACACAAGCGGTGATTTTGAACATCCGCATGGATTGATTTCTCCTAATCGCTGAAAAACTTGTCGCTCAAACTAACGAAGGCTTTTTCCTAAAATAACAAAGGTCGGGAGTCAAGAATCAATACTAGCTCGTCAAAACCTATCTTGGCCAGATTCAGCCTTTAAAGACCTAGCACTCATCCTCGGCTTCCCGAACCTATTTTGTCCGAGTTCGTTATTTCTAGCTTAAGCCAGAGCTAATGTAGTCGAAGTAAATCCCCATTTCTTTACCCGCATCAGCACCAACTAAACTAGCGGTGACTTCTTTCATCGCTTGGATAGCTTGAACGGTGGAGGAGATGGGTACACCTAAAGAATTGTAGGTTTCTTTCAGTCCGTTGAGAACGCGCTCATCGAGGATAGAAGGATCTCCAGCTAACATAGCGTAGGTAGCATAACGGAGATAGTAGTCGAGGTCACGGATACAAGCGGCGTAACGACGGGTGGTGTACATATTGCCACCTGGACGGGTTACGTCAGAGTATAACAGGGACTTAGCCACAGCTTCTTTAACGATGCCGGCAGCGTTGGCACTAATGACACTCGCGGCACGCACGCGCAGTTCACCGGTGGCGAAATAGCTTTTCAGTTTGCCGAGAGCATTAGAGTCAAGGTATTTGCCTTGAACGTCAGAAGAGTTGATAACAGAAGTAATTGCGTCTTGCATGGTGGTTCTTCCTTGGGTTTTGCTTAATCTTAAGAGGTTTACGAGGGGTGTGTCTAGAACAATTCACAAAGGGGTTATTCTACGACATAGAGCCGATCACGTAATCGAAGTAGGAAGAAGCTTCAGAAGCATCGTCAGAAGACATAAGACCAGTAGCAACTTCTTTCATTTCGCGAACGCTTTGAGCTACGGCACCGATGTCGGTTCCTAAAGATTTGTACATTTCACGCACACCGACTAAACCGATTTCTTCAATCGGGGTGACATCACCAGCAACTACTCCGTAGGTGATTAAACGTAGGTAGTAGTCCATGTCACGCAGACAGGTGGCGGTCATTTCTTCGCCGTAAGCGTTGCCACCGGGGGAAACGATGTCAGGACGTTTTTGGAATAAGCGATCGCCAGCTTGTTTAACGATGGTTTCGCGAGCGCCAGTTAGGGTTTCAGCGATGCGTAAACGAGCGGCACCACTGGTAACGAAGGCTTTAATTCTGTCCAGTTCGCCGGGGCTGAGGTAACGAGCTTCAGCATCAGCATTCACGATCGATTTCGTGACGATACTCATTGATGGATTCCTCCCAACTAAGTGAGATTAATAAACTTAATCCGACATTTTATAGCAGTTGTGGTCACTATGCTCAAGTTATCTCGTTTCCGCCTCAGCGTCTCAAGACTTCCCTAGCTAGAGCAACCTAACGCAACTATTTTGCGGCATCTGGTTCACCTTCTCACTATTTTCGTAATACTTTTTAACATTTGCCCCGAGAAAGGAGCGCTGGTGTGGGGTGTGGGGAGAATGAATAAAACTAATCTTCTGACGACCGACGACTGATTTACCCTAGCCAATTAATTGCCCCTTTAATCCAGTCTTCTGGCTGAGTATTTTTACTAAATAAAGCATCTTGACTGAGGACTGCTATGGCTCGATCGATCTCCTCTTGGCTGTATCCTAAAGCTAAAAGGGTCATCTGCACATCTTCAAGGATTTCCGCTGCCGGTAGTATTGCCGTGGTTGTCGTCGTCGCTTCTTTTAGCTGTCGCCATGCTGCCAATTTAGTTTTTAACTCTAAAGCGATTCTTTCTGCTGTTTTTAAGCCAACTCCGGGGGTTTTGCTCAAAATTTTGGTATTTCCTGTCACTATCGCCACCACAAGTTCCTCAATCCCCAAGGTATCGATTAAAGCTAGGGCTAATTGCGCCCCAACCCCATTGACGGAAAGCAGTTGACGAAACAGATCTCGCTCTGGGGCGGTGCCGAAACCGTACAATAAAGGCTGCTCCTCGCGAAGGAGTAGGTGAGTAAAAATCCGACGACTATCACTGTTATCTTTGCCGATGTCTAGGGCTAATCGCGAGGGAATTTGGATTTCGTAACCGATCTGGTTTACGTCTAAAATCAAGATCAGTCGGTTATTGGGGGTTTTGATCACCTCGATCGCTTGTCCCCGTAAATAATTGATCATTGATTTAATTCTCCTACGAAAATAACCGAACCACAGCAATGACGGTTTTTACTCCCTGAAGGAATGCCGGGGAGATTTTCATTTTTGTTACAATTGTTAACAGAAGTGAATGGCGCAATTGATAACCTAATCTTCTTGGCGTTAGTCCCCCATAATTGGAGAAGATACAAAATGAATGGCAGCATTAGAGTCGGGAATCTCTTTGGAATTCCCTTTTATATTAATCCTTCTTGGTTCTTTGTTCTGGGATTAATTACCTTAACCTATGGGGGAGATTTAAGTCAGTTTCCCCAGTTAACGGGAATTATGCCCTGGCTCTTGGGATTTTTTGCCGCTATTCTCCTATTTGCCTCCGTGGTTGCCCACGAATTAGGTCATAGTTTTGTTGCCATCGCCCAAGGTATTGAAGTTAAATCAATTACCCTCTTTTTATTCGGTGGTTTGGCAACTCTCGGCAGAGAATCGAAAACTCCCCTAGAAGCTTTTCTAGTGGCAATTGCTGGCCCTTTAGTTAGTTTACTGCTTTTCGGTATCTTCCTAATTGTTGGTCTTAATATTAGCTTAAATGCGCCCCTGGCGGCGATTCTTTCGCTGCTTGCCTACATCAACCTCGCCCTAGGGTTATTTAACCTGATCCCCGGTTTACCTTTAGATGGTGGTAATATCCTTAAAGCTATCGTTTGGCAAGTAACGGGTAATCCCAATAAAGGGGTTTTATTCGCTAGTCGTTTCGGTCAATTTTTTGGTTGGTTAGCGATTGTCATCGGTGTGCTATCAATTCTCAGAATCACTCAATTTGGCAGTTTTTGGACGCTATTAATTGGCTTTTTCCTCCTACAAAATGCTGGCTTTTCCGCTCAATCAGCTAAGGTTCAAGATTTCCTAAGTCGCTACAGTGCTAAAGATGTTATCTCTCCTAATAGTCCTGTAGTGCCGATTAATTTAACCCTGCGGGATTTTGCTAATAATTATGTTATCGGTAAACAACAATGGTCTAAATTCCTAGTTACCGATAGCGAAGGTAAACTATTAGGGGTGATTAATGTAGAGGATCTGAAAACGATTCCCACTTCCCAGTGGACAGAGGTAAACATCGGCCAGTTATTACAAACTAGCAAAAGTCTCAAACTGGTTTTGTCTAATACTTCCCTCCTAGATGTGGTAAAAATTTTGGAAGGAGAAAATTTAGCTCAAGTGACAGTGGTAGAGGAAAACGGCAGGGTTTTGGGGTTAATTGAGAAAGCTTCTATTCTTACTTTTCTCGCCCAAGAAACCCAAAGTCAACCCGCCTAATCAATTATGAAGGAATAGGGGGCTTTTTGCTTGAAAACTGTCCCTTTTTTCCTTTTTGGTCTGATTTCGATATCAGGCAATAAGCATTTTTTAACCACAGAGGCACAGAGGACACAAAGAGCCAACTCACAGAATTTTATTGAGCATCTCCTGACTATACTGACTGTCGCATTGCTTGCCATAATTGCTCGTATTCTTGCTCGGTTGCTGGCGATAAAGGGTTGATAAAATCGCTTTTTTTGACTGCTTCTGGATTGACAAGTAAAGGATTATTTCTAATATCTGAGGGAATTTGGTCGGGATTTTCAGTGAGAATTAGGGGTGATAATCCAGAGGTAAATAAAGAAATTTTAGTGGCGGATTCTGGTTGCCAACAAAAATCAATCCATTGCTGGACAAGAGAATTAGGAGTAGTTAAAACTGGTTTTACCCAGACATCTGACCAGAGAGAAGTACCAGATTTGGGGACAACAACTTTAATTTTATTATAGCGATCGCTCACTGGTAAAATATCATTAGACCAACCCACAGACAGCCAGACATCACCGAGTATCAGGGGTTGTAAATAATATTGAGAACTATAAAACTTTACCTGTTTTTGTAAAGCGAATAGCTGGTCTTTTAGTCCCGTAACTTGCTTTAAATCACTAGAATTATAAGAATAACCCAATTTTTTTAGGGTTAAACCGATGACTTCGCGACGATTATCAATTAGGGCAATTTTACCGGTTAATTCCGGTCGCCATAGGTCAGACCAATCCTGTGGTCGCCAGTCAAATTGAGCGAAATTTTTTTCATTATAGGCAATTACTGTCATTCCCCAACGGTAGGGCGCACCCCAGACTTTCCCCTCTGTTTGCAGTTGTCCTTGAGCATTGCGAGTCATGTTTTCTTGCCAACGGGGGGGCAGTTTTGACCAATTAGAGAGTTGAGAAGTATCTAGGGGTTGAATTAAACCGTTGGTAATCGCTTTTCCTAGCCAAGCATCCCCTAGGGTAACTAAATTACCTATCGCTGGGTTTTGTTCCCTAAAAGGGATAGGAATCGAAAATTGTGAGGTTGGTTTATCCTGATTTTTCAACCATTTTTCCAACAATTCTAATAGCTCTTTCAGCTGCCTTTCCGACTGAAAATTGACTTTTTTTTCGGGAATAGTTTTCTGAAAATCTGTTAGTAATCGCGGTGGAATCGAACCGGACAGCAGAAAAATGCTCGGCTCGCCGCTTCTGGAAGCGCAGCCACTTAAACCTCCTGCTAAGGCGATTGTACCTAATCCTTGCAAAAAAGAACGTCTGTTTAACATATCGCCCGCCGATTCTCAACTTTAACAGTAATAATTGCCAGTTTCTAGCCTTAAATTATTATAGAACGATTTTTAACGGTAAATTTGACCTCAAGCGGTGGCTGGGAATATTGGTACACTAAAGGGGGAATAACCCAGTTAAAGCGGTTTACGGTAGCTTGAAGGTCATTTTTGTCAAAAAAGTGAGTTCTCTGGGTGTTAGGATTAATTTTGAGGCAATAAGGAGAGTTTTTTGAGCTATGACCCCTGAATTAATCACTTTCGGTCAATATCTCGCGGGTGAATTTGAAAATCAACGGCAAGCGCAAGCGGAACCGGTGTGGTACGTTCACCTGCGTTTGTGTTTGCGTCCGCTGCCTTTATTTCGGGAAGACAGCATCGCTCTTTTTGCCGAACAGGCCAGTATGATCAATTTAGACCAACCCTACCGACCGCGACTGTGGCGATTAACGCGCTCGGAATCGGGAGGGTTAGAGGTTAGGCACTATATGTTCAATGACCTGAAATCCGTGCAAGGTGCGGGCAAAAATCCCGATATTTTGGGAAAAATTAGCTTGGAAGACCTAACTTTCCTGCCTACTTGCACTTTAGCAGTCCAAGTCCATACTCTCCCTGATCATCAATACCAGTTTATCGCCCAACCGCAACCGGAACAGCGCTGTCAATTTACCTATGAGGGTACAACCTATCAGGTGGCTTTAGGTTTCGAGGTGACGAGTCATAGCCTAAAAACCTACGATAAAGGTCTAGATCCTGGTACTGGTAAGGGAATTTGGGGCGCTCTGCTCGGTCCCTATCAATACGAGAAAAAACGGGATTTTTCGGCAGAATTGGAGGTGTAAGGAAGATTGCATCACATCAGGTCAAAATGACGGCAGACGACACCGCAAAGAGCCGCTAAAGCGGTAATTCCTAAAGCTGTACCGATGTCTTGTCCTTGATTGACGGCAAAAGAAGTGACGATTCCCGCACCTAAACCGGCTGTGATTGCTACTCCGAGAAAATCTTTATCTGAGTTTTTATACATAGAGATAAGGCCAAATTTACACAAAATCGTGCTTTTTACCTTATCATCCTCTTTTGAGCCACTAATCACCAGGAGGCGGAATTGCAATCAAGCTTTAGATTTAGCCATGTTTCTTAACATTAAGTTGGGTAAAATAGATAGGGGGTAAAATCGATGAAATTAGCTAAAATCTCTTTTTCTGGCTTTTTAACGCTGATTATCTCCCTTTTGCTAATACTGAGTTTTGTTAATGCCAGCAAGGCACAATCGGACACGGCGTTAAGATCGGAGTTAATTAGTCTCCGCAATCGAGTCGAGCGCCTTGAAAGTCAAGTCCGAGGAATCACCATCCGAGGGGAAAATGCCGCTCCCATTCCCCAACGGCGATCGGGAACGGGTATAGTAAATGGGGAAGTAGTCGGGGAAACTGACCCACTGTTCCAGCGTTTAGCCACTTTAGTAATCGAATTAAAGGAAGATTTAAAAAAGCTGGAGCAACGGGTGCAAATCTTAGAAAAAGAAACCGTTAGCCCGAAATCGTAGTCAATTGATGCTATAACGATCGAAAGTTAAATTGATCTCAACTATGCAGTTAATTGATTATGTAATTATCCTGCTTTATCTGGCAGCAACCCTAATAATCGGGATTATAGCCGAGAAAAAAGCTTCTCAAGGTCTAGAATCCTACTTTTTAGGTAATCGTAATTTGCCCTGGTGGATGTTGGGGGTGTCGGGAATGGCAGCTAACACCGATTTAGCGGGAACTATGGTCATTTCTGCCCTAATTTATGCCGTCGGACCCAAAGGACTATTTATCGAAATCCGCGGCGGTGTTGTCCTAATTATGGCATTTCTCATGGCTTTTATGGGCAAATGGAATCGCCGGGCCCAAGTTATGACCATGGCGGAATGGATGCAATTTCGCTTTGGACCGGGAAAACCGGGGAATTTTGCCCGAATTATTAGCGCCGTCGCCACTCTCTTATTCTCTATCGGTGCGATGAGTTATTTCTCCGTTGCGGGGGGGAAATTTTTAGGGCAGTTTTTGGGTATGGATGATCGTCTTGCTTCGGTGATATTAATTCTTTTAACCTTAATTTATACGGTGGCTAGTGGTTTTTATGGTGGGGTAATTACCGATTTATTTCAAGGTTTTCTGATTTTTGTGGCGGTGATTTATGTATCGACAGTGGCCTTTTTTACCGTTAATCTTCCCGATAGTTTCACGGTAGCAATTCCGGGGGCAACGGAGCCCAAAACTTGGAATTTAAGCGACTGGTCTAGTATTTTTCCTTCCCTGACGTTGGATTTACCTGGAGATTATGCCATCTTTAATTTGTTTGGTGGGGTGATTTTCTTTTATTTAGTTAAAACCATCATCGAAGGTTGCAGCGGCAGCGGTGGTTATATGTTACAACGATACCTAGCCGCTAAAAGCGATCGAGATGCCGGTTTATTATCTTTATTCTGGATTATTTTGCTTTCTTTCCGTTGGCCCCTGGTCACAGCTTTTGCGGTTTTAGGTATTCACTACGGTTTAACCGAAGGCACGATTACAGATCCAGAAAGAATTCTGGCCACGGTGATTACTCAATATATTCCTGTGGGGATGAAAGGGTTATTAATTGCTTCTTTTTTGGCAGCAGCTATGTCCACTTTTAACGCAGTTATTAACGCTAGTGCTGCCTATTGGGTCAAAGATATCTATCAAGCTTTTTTGAAACCGAATGCGGGAGAACAGGAGTTAGTTTTTCAAGGTCGTTTGGCCTCAGTTTTTGTGGTCGTAATTGGCTTAGTTTTGAGTTTTAATATCGAAAATGTCAATGATATTTGGGGTTGGTTAACCACGGGATTAGGGGTAGGATTAGCAGTTCCTCTGCTATTACGTTGGTATTGGTGGCGCTTTAATGGTTATGGTTTTGCCGTGGGAACTTTAGCGGGAATGATTGCGGCTATTGCCTCACAAGCGATAATTTTACCCTTCTTTCGTCACAGTCAATATCAGGAAATTATTCTCTTTCTTGTGCCGAGTTTGTTCGCTTTAGCTGGCTGTATTATCGCTACTTTGTTAACTCCTCCCACCGATAGTTTAGTTATGGAAAATTTCTATAATGTTACCCGACCTTTTGGCTTTTGGGGAGAAGTGCGTCAAAGTGTTAAACCTAATCTACAGGCAAAAATTAAAGCGGAAAATCAACGGGATATCATCGCCGCTTTTCTCACTGTTCCTTGGCAATTAGTCCTGTTTATGATGGGGATTGTTTTAATCATTAAGCAGTGGGAAAGTTTGAAGATTTTGGCTTTGGTTTTTCTTTTGCTTTCTATCGGTCTCTATTTTACTTGGTATCGACATTTATCTAAGGAAATTACCGTCACTAAAGACCGAGATTTAGGTTAGGCAGTTATCAGTTATCAGTTATCAAATTTGAGTTTTAAGTGTGCAGTATGGATTAAGTGAGCCTCATCAAATGCCAGTTTCCTACTGTCTTTTCACTGATTACTGTTTACTGATCACTGAATTAGGAGTGATCCCTTGACTTTGGCGGCGGCTTGGGTTATGATCTTTTTTATAATGGGATAGTTGTGTCTGTTGCGAAGTGGTTAGATTTCCATTATGAATAAAGTCTTTTAAAAATATTATCCCAAAATCTGCCGACAAAAGCAAGGAAAATTTCGCCGTCAATTGTTAAGTTTTGTTAAGAAAAATAGCAAGAGCGGTAAGGAATAGAAATCCCTTACCGTTGACTTTAGCCGGACTCACCACTTCTTATAGGGTAAAAACTTACCCGACATGGTAATCTTAACGCGATCGCCTTTAGGGTCTTCCTCCTTATCCACGTCGAGGGTAAAATCGATCGCACTCATAATACCATCGCCGAATTTTTCATGAATCACCGATTTTAGGGGCATTCCATACACCTGCATGATCTCATAGAAACGATAAATCAGGGGGTCGGTGGGGACAACCGGACCCAATCCCTTGACAGGATACTCGGTTAAGGAGGGGATGTAGGCCAGTCCCAGTTCCAAGGCTGCCAGAATTTTCGTTGCTTCCTCTGGGGAGGCACTCGCTTGCCGGTAAAAAACAGCGGCAATCCACACCTCATCTCGTCCCAGAATCGCTTCTAGGTCAGCGAAACTGAGGCCTTTTTCCTTCTTCGCTTCCAATAGTTTTGCGGTAATTTCGGGTATCATTGCTTATTTTTGCAGAATTTGTCTGCTTCTAGTTTACCTGAAAATCAATTATATAAGTAAAAGTTATGACATTGATAAAAAAACATTCCTTAAAACCCCTTTACATAACTATAAAAAGCCGATAGTATTAACTCATGTCAAACAAAGAACCTTGACAACCAAATACATACAGAAATTATTCAACCATGACCACCACTCTACAACAGCGCGAGAGCGCTTCCCTGTGGGAGCAGTTCTGCCAGTGGATTACCAGCACCAACAACCGTCTTTATGTCGGTTGGTTCGGTGTGATCATGATC
>JAADBR010000143.1 GCA_009995705.1 Microcystis aeruginosa W13-11 | reverse complement strand
TTCTGTGCATTTGGCTAAATAGATTTGTTTGTCTTTAAATTTAAAAGCAGACTTGGTAAATTCGGCACTTCCTCCCTGATGTTTTTTCTTAAAGTTAGGATACTTAGTACGACCGGCAAAGAAGTTAGTGAAAGCTGTTTGTAGGTGTCTTAACCCTTGTTGTAAAGGTACACAACTAACTTCGTTTAAAAAGTCTAATTCTTCTTGCTTTTTCCACTCGGTTAGCATTGAAGAAGTTTGAGCGTAGCCTACTCTTTCTTGCTTTTCGTACCAAGCTTGTGTTCTGAGATGGAGAGCTTTATTGTAAACCAATCTTACACAGCCCAAAGTGCGCCGCAATAGCGACTCTTGTTCGGGTGTGGGGTAAAATCGGTAAGAATAGGCTTTCTCCATATCTTACATTCTGGCATATATCGTGTAAATGCGCTAATATTTAACGATAAAGCCGTCGTAGAACGACGGGGTTTCAGACCCAAAATTTTCGATGAATTCCCTCAATGGTAGCCCCGGAATTAAAATCCTCGCTATAGACCGTGGTGATTTGATTTAAGCGAGCGGTCGCCCAGATCTGGGCATCCCAGTAGGAAAACTGGTAACTTTCTACTCCACGGGTGGCTTCCAGAACGATCAACTCGGTGATCGGAACTACCTCACAGGCTATTAGATATTGACGGATGCGGGCCAGAGCCTCTTCGTGGGTTAGCAGGGGGCGACGGCTGCGGGTGACGGCCTGAAAGAATTCTCCCATCACCTGCGGGCTGATGACGGCGCGGGTGGTGCGGATCAGGTCATCGACAACGGTTAATGCCCGTTCCCGTTTGCTTTTCTCGGCGATATCGTAGAGATAGACCAGAATATTGGTATCGAGCAGGACTCTATCGTTCATAGAGATCCTCCCTTCGCCAATCCCTTTTACCCGGTTGTGATGGGCGGTTTTCGAGACCGGCGATAAAGGCCTTTTCTCGCTCCCAAGCGCTCAAGTTCGGGGTAGGAGATTTGACGGAAATTATGTGTTGGTCGATCGCCTGTCGGATGATCTCGGCCTCACTCAGTCCCGTCTGTCGGGCTTTCTCTTTTAGTAAATTATTCTGCTCGGCTTCGATATAAATTTGCTTGCGGATTTTGCTGACCATAGCCAGTTTAAGTATATACATTACATTATACATTACTATAACCGTCGTGAATCGTAATCGCCAGTTGTTCTATATGTCTGAACTTTTACTATACATATGTACTGTAATGCCCGAAAACTCTTATCCGTCAATGGATAAACTCATTAACCTTTCTCAATCTACTCATGTTTATTGTAATATTTCTTAATAGACGGGGATGGAGTATATTTGCTAGAATTTACTGACCGTAATTCTCCTCTCCAACAAAAGTAGATTTATGCAGCCAGTCCTAAGTAATTTTATATGGAGAGTTAAATTATAAACCTCTTGCATAATTAATTTTTCAGGGTTCAAAAACGGCAAAAATAAGGATTAAATTGCATAAAATCTGTGAATAGACCATTTAATTAATTATTATTCATTCTTAATTCTCCTGACTCGGAGACTACTGGCTACTGACTCCTAACCCCAACAACAATTTTTGATTTTTACAAGAGGTCTTATGTCATCAACTGCCTACGAAACTGATTATAATCAATGGCTAAAAGAGACGGTAAAACAGTTACGAAGATGCTCTAGCCCTAACTAGAACTGCGCTAAAGCGCAACTACAAACCTATCAGAAGCCTAATATTCCCAAAATTATCGGTAAGGCTTTTTGACAGGCTTGGGCAAGTTTGCTGGCAGGTTCCAAAGCTTTAGCAGTTGTTTCGAGAAAATTAACTGCTCGTTGGGCTTTCTTTTGCAGTCCGGCATCATCAGGATTTTGACTAGCTTGGGCAATCTTTTTCACTTGATTGGCGGCTTCGGCTTTTTCTTCTGCATCTAAATGGCTGTCAATTTTAATCGCCTGGGTTAGTTCTTGCAGTAAGGCTTTGAGTTGGGCGTTTTCTGGGGAGGCATCGGCTGCAATTTGGTTAATGGTATTGGTTACATCGCCGATGATTTCGCCGAAATTGACGGCAGAATTATTAATATCGCGGATGGTAATATTTGGGGAACTGTCGTTACTATTGCTCATGGCTTTTGCTTCTACATGGATGGGACGGTTGGCGAGGGTTTTGGTAATTTCCATCATATCAACACTTTGTTGGCGATAGATGGCAATTTCCGTGTCTTTGGCGGTGAGTTGTGCCTTATATTGGGCTTCGAGGGCTGCTAGTTGTATTTGATAATTTTGGTTCAATTCTTGATGAATTCTCTCTTTATCAGTATCGGGGGGTACATGGACTTTTACCACTATCACGCCATCTCCTTTATTGGCAATGCTCTGTATCTGAAGCGGCGTATCTTCATTCTGCACTTGCACTTCTTTTAAGGCAGCAATGAAGGCTTTCCAATCTACCCCATTGCGGAAAATGAGGTCAACGGTGTCGAACATTTCGGCAAACAATTTAGTAAATTCGCCCGGTTGAAATTCGCCACTGCTGGGGCGGCGCTCTTTCTGCCCATTAAGCAGGTAAATATACTGGCAGTCAATCTCATCCAGTTGGGTGGTGGCATCAATATTCCAATTTTCCACGCAAGCACCCGTCAGAGTAGCATGGCGCAAATCGGTATTGACGGCGTTGACTTCGGTGAGGTTTGCCCCCGCAAGGTTGGCGTATTGCAAGCTGGCTTCACTGATATTCGCTAGGCGCAAGTTGGCAGTTTGCAGGTTTGCCCCGTCTAGGTATGCCCCCCGTAAATTGGCTTGGGCAAAGTCTTTTCCGCTTCCGGTGCGGGAATAAATCAGGAAATCCCTAACCTGGGGATTGACTAACAAGGTATTGCCGGGGCGGGCTAATTCCAATTTAATTGCCTGCTTGAAGCAGGTTTTTTTCAGGATGGCGCGGTTGAAGTTGGTATTTTTCAACCTCGCACCCGTGAAATCTGCCTCGGTTAAATTAGCTTGAAAAAAGGATGTGCCACCAATAGCAGCAAAGGCTATCACAATTTGACGCAACCAAGGATCTCGGCTTTCCTGTTTGAGGGTCAGCCAACCGAGCCAACAGTAAAATAGCGTCAAGGCTCCGGCTGTGCCTCTGGCTACGGCTCCGGCTACGGCTGAGGCTCCGGCTACGGATACGGCTCCGGCTCCGGCTCCGGATACGGCTTCCTCTCCGGCTGAGGCTCCGGCTACGGCTAGGGCTAGGGCTAGGGCTACGGCTAGGGCTACGGCTAGGGCTACGGCTCCGGCTCCGGCTCCGGCTACGGCTACGGCTGAGGCTCCGGCTCCGGCTCCGGCTACGGCTACGGCTAGGGCTACGGCTAGGGCTCCGGCTACGGCTAGGGCTAGGGCTACGGCTCTGGCTACGGCTAGGGCTAGGGTTACGGCTCCCTCTCCGGCTACGGCTCCGGCTACGGCTAGGGCTACGGCTAGGGCTACGGCTAGGGCTACGGCTACGGCTCCGGCTACGGCTCCGGCCAAAATATTTTTAAGCCAAGTGACAGCGCAAAAACAGATGAGAAAAATTAAGATTGACCAACCAGCAACTTGGTTTTGTGTACTGGATGAATCAAAAATTAAGCCCACCAGATAAGCGGCTGCGGAGGAAAAAAAACTCGAAATCACAATTAACACCAAAGCCAACCCCAACAAAATCACCACCCACCGCTTCGGCAATCCCGCCTTCGCCTCGGCAAACTTCACCCCCGTCAAATTCGCCCGACTAAAATTTGCCCCGCGTATATCACAGCCACTGAAATCCGCCTCTGCTAAGTCCGCGCCGCGAAAATTACCACCCCGCAAGGATTCCCCCCGGAAATCCCGCCGCCCGTTTTTGTACTGTTCAATAACTGCTGCTGCCTTCATCGCCTACGAAATTGCCATACTATGCCCTCAATCTTACTACAAGTCAGAAAGCGGGTTTCTTTAGAGAATCTGATTGATACTCCCACCCCAGCACTTCGGGATTCTTGGTTCAACGAGTCCACGTTCAAAAACCTGGCATTTTTATGGGCAATCGCGTCAGGTTCCCCACCTCACGTTCTAGAATATATCTGGATTTCCCCCATAGATATCTACTACAATAGCCGAAAACTGGCTCTTCTGGTGTTTGTGTGGAAGGAAGAAGAATAAGGATAATTTGGGTGGATCTCAATTTGGTAGAAATATCTAGAGGACGTTTTGGGCGCACGCAACTACGTTTACCCTTCTGAGTATGAATTTTATCTGCAATCATCCCTCGATCGAGTATTGTTTAAAACAACAATTAATTAATATTTTTCCAGAAAACAACCATAAATTAACTTTCTATCGTTGCCTAAAAACTGATAGTATCCTCTATCGTTCACCTCTGTTTTATTATTTTACTCCCGCTCAATGTCAAGCTATATTTAACCATTTAATCGCCCTTTTTCCACAAATTCAGCTTAAGGAAGGATGGCTAGAATTATTATTAGATCAGCAATTTTTGTCCTTTTGGTTACTGAAACTAAACGATTTAATTGATAAATTTTTCTTCGATCAGCTTCCTCTCCATCCCAGAGGAGAATTTTTCTTTTTATTTCAATACACCCACGCTCGCTATTCTAGTTTGTTACAACTGCTCAATCGGGAAAAAGTTAGTTTAATCGAGCCAGAACTATTATCATGGCATCATCCCGCCGAAATAGCCTTAATCCTGCAAATTTTAACCGTTTGTGATTGTTGGGAACGCCAGAAGCTCTATCCCTTAACTGCAAATTTTTGCGAAGCGATGCTCAATTTTGAGCGTAACTGTCGCATTATCGGAGAATCATCCCCAATTCAGCGATCGAGATTAGTCCTGATTAGCGTCAGTCAAAAACTACTTAACCGTCTTCTCCGTCAAAAATGGCAACTGCTGCCGATGACGGAACTATAAAAATATTAACTTTTATGAATTTAGTGGACAAAACCATCAGCTTATGATAGATTCTAATTAGTGTGAGGAGCGAACCAGAATAGAGAGCCGAGACGAAACATGGACAGTCGCCGGCTCTCTTTCTGTTGTTCAGGAATTATCTTTTTCTTGGCGATATTTAATAAAAGTGGGCAAATCAACCCGAAAAGAGGAATATTTCGGGGAAGGAGAGATGATAGGTGCGGGCCAATCCCTGTCTTTCTTATTTAAGGATTCTACTGGCTCAATAGTCTCTAATTCCGCTACAAAATCATCGATGGGAGCCACTTCATCCCTTTCTTGATTCTCTGTCTGAGACCAAGGCTCAATCGCAGCTGCCTTGGCAACAATGGCTAAATCTGGGGAAAAATTGCGATCGCTACCGCGTTGGAAATACTGGGCCAAGGCCGCTTTATACTGGAGGGTGTAGCGTTGCTGACGTTGAAGACGGGTGCGTAATTCCTGCAATTGCTGGTCATAGTTGCAGAGTTGTTGGCTTTTTTCCTGATAACTTTCCTGAATTAAGGCACATTCTCGCTCTAAACGGGCTAATTGTTGACGCGTGAGGGTCAATTCTGCGGTCAAATTGGCAATAATCATCGGTTGCCGTTGTTCTGCTTGACGATACTGTTCGATTTCTCCTAAAGCTCGCTGTAATTGTTGCTTTTCGTATTGCAGTTCCTCCTTTTGCTGCTGGATTAGGGTATCGCAACTTTGCAAGCGACGATGTTGCTCGGCTAACCGCGATCGCAGTTGACCGAGAGCTTGCTCCCGTCGCCAGATTTCCGCCTGTAATTCTTGATTTTGTTGACGTAAATGAGAGGATAGAGCTGCCCAATCTGTCTCATCTGTGGATTGACTCTCATGCTCGACAATTTCAGCAGTGATGACAGTATCCGCATGGGTGAGATGCTCGAGGTACAGGTCGGAATTATCGTTCATAAAAGCCAAAGGATGAGGAAACCTAGAAGTTTACAGACGTTAAAAGCCTTCTATCGTTCCCAAAAAAAATGGGAACCGCATTGTTAGAGACTGCCGCGCGGTTCCACTGCCGATCCTTGAGAGGAGAACACTATAAATAACTATAAGCTTATTAGGAATTTTTGTCAATACTTAATGAGAAATTTTTTCAATACGTTGGAGAGGAGAGGGGGATCGACTAATTCGCAGATAGCTGTATTGCGGGTATCTGGCCTGAGGCCAGGGAAAAATTAGCCACAGCAAAATTGACACAAGCACTGGTCGAGCGGGTTAGCGGCTCGATGTGCTTCAATAATCCTATAGTTTTTATTTTCCTTGTCGTATCATGCCACGTCCCCCGAAGAAAACCCCTAGCACCCCTGAACCTCCCGAAGAGCCAATTAAAACCACTCCTCCTCTACAACCTCTACAAATTATTAAAAAGGGTTCTAGGGCTGCAGTACCCCCCAAACCCCCAGAAACCCCTCCAGAAATAATTGAGGAAAAACCAGCCGAGGAAACGGTAAAATCAGTCAGTAGCGAGATAAAATCTCCTCTCCGTCCCCGTTTCGATTCGGCTCCTCTATTCCGAAAACCGATTCCCAAAGCAGAAATTCCCGTCATCGAAAAAGCGACGGGAGCTAATGGCGAAGTATTTAATCTGACCGATTCTGTCCTGATTACTGAACCTTTTGGTACTCGTATTCCTGCTATTATCGATAGTTTTTATGCCGATGATCAAGGCGAAATCTGGGCGCGACTCAAACCAGTGGAAGTTAATCCCGATTGTCGCTGGGAACAGGCCTGTATTCGCTCTCAGGGTTTGGTAAAAGCCGAGTAAAACAGTTATCAGTTATCAGTTATCAGATTTGAATTTTAAGTGTGCAGTATTAACAAGCAATTTAGATAATATCTCTGGCCTAATTAATTTTTGGGGATTCAAAAACGTCAAAAACAAGGATTAAATGGTATAAAATCTGTAAATAGACCATTTAATTGATTATTATTCATTATTAATTCTCCTGACTACTGACTTCTAATACTAACAACTTTTTGATTTTTACCAGAGGTCTGATAATTTGGTATTCTCAAAAGGTTTATTGGCTATGGTATGATTAAGGGCAGTTTGTTAGACTATGATATTTTTCATGATAAGTAGCTGGTTATAATTAAATTAAAAATGGATTTTAGGTTCGATCCCCCCTGCCCCCCTTGATAAGGGGGGTGCCGATAGGCGGGGGGATCCACCCTTAATCCCCCCTTAATAAGGGGGGCATCTGATAATTTTTAACGCCTACCTACTTAATCTGTTTTTATATCATATCATAGTGAACAAAATTCACTCTCTAAATTTGGGTTTAAATTATGATAACTACACTAATCGAACAAGAAGCAGAACCAATTTTAATTAGTGACTTAACTTGGAGAGAATTTAAAGCTGTTGAACAGCTAATCGATCGCCCAGGGTTAAGGTTATCTTTTTTGGATGGAGTTTTGGAGATCAGAAAAATACCAGGGAAAAAACACGAAACTATCAAAAAACGTATTGCTTCCTTAGTAGAAATTTATTTAGAATTTTTGGAATTAGATTTTACTCCTACTGGTTCTGTCACCCTAGAAAATGAATTTGAAAAGGTTAAAAGAGAAGGTGATGAATCCTATGAATTGGGAGCAAATAGAAAACATCCTGATTTAGTGATTGAGGTGGTTGTTAGTAGTGGAGTAATTAATAAACTGGAAGCATACAAACGGTTACAAATTCCCGAAGTTTGGTTTTGGATGAATGATGAGTTATTGTTTTATAGTTTAGGAAATGATGGTTATGAGGCTGTTAGTAAATCGCAACTTTTACCGAGTTTAGATGTAGATTTATTGATGGGTTGTATTGGTATAGAAAATCATGCCCAAGCACTGCGGGAATTTAGAGCAGGGATAAAAATTATTGAGCCAACATAACAATATTAGGACTTACGCAAAAGGGAACGAAAGTAGGGGTAATTCATGAATTACCCCTAGGCAAGAATAAGGTTTTCAGTCACATCTTGCGTAAGTACTGAATATAAAATGGTGATTTTTTCCGTTCTCTCGCATCAAGACTTGTGGAGTGTAACCTATGTTAGGATGTCTCTAGTATATTTCTTAAAAATTAATCTACAGGAATATCACCATGAGCTTACAGCGCACCTTTATCAAAATGGAAGGACAAATGGTCGAAGACCGCTACCAACTCCAAAATCTACTGGGGGTAGGCGGGTTTGGTGGCGTGTTTAAAGGTCAGGATGTCTTTTTAGGTAAAATTCTGCGGAATGTAGCCATTAAAATTATCGCCCCCTTGGATATTGAAAATTTTGCTGGGTTATACAAGGAAAAACGGGAAGCGGAATATACAAGACAACAAGGGCAACAACGGGACGAATTAGCTACAGCAGTGAATTTATCCCATCCCCATGTTGTTACTGGATTTCATGTCGGTCTATGGTGGTAGCAAGAGGAGGATTATCTCTATCTGGTAATGGAATTAGCCCAAGGGACTCTCCAAGATAAACTGCGGGACAAGCAACCCAGTGAAGCGGAAGTCGTGGACATTTTTTTGCAGGTTGCACGGGGATTGGATTACTTACACCGAGAAAAGCGGCTTATTCATCGTGATGTCAAGCCTGGTAATATTTTGCGTTGCCAAGAGCAGTGGAAGTTAAGCGATTTCGGGTTGTCGCGGCAGATGAGTGACAAATCTCAATCTCGCACTGGTAATATCGCTGGCTCAATCGCTTTTATGCCACCAGAGGCGTTTGGCAATGAAAGCGTGGTATCAACGGCGTGGGATATGTGGTCTTTAGGGATTTTGGGAGCGGCGCTGGTGGATGGGGGTCGTTTACCTTTTAACTATCAAAGTGAAATGGACTTAATGCTGAAGATTTATCAGGGGGATGTCAAGCTACCAAACAGGATTCCAGGTTAGCCCCTGTAGTTACTAATTGCTTGTTAAAGGACAGAAGCCAGCGCTGGAGTGCGGCACAGGTGATTGAATATTTATCAAACCGCCAGAATACAACAATAGCTCCAAAAGCGTCATCCACACCTCAACCAGTAAGCTCAGAGATAGAATTAAAATCAGATGTAGGGATGGATTATAGTAAACTGCGTGACTTACTCAAAGCAGGGAAATGGAAAGAAGCAGATGAAGAAACAGCAAGGGCAATGTTAGCGGTTGCAAACCTCGAAGAAGAAAGTTGGTTAGATAATGAACACATTGATAATTTTCCCTGTGCAGACCTCCGCACCATTGACCAATTGTGGGTAAAATACAGTAATGGTAGATTTGGGTTTTCTGTTCAGAAACGCATTTATCAGGGTTTAGGGGGAACGAGAGAATATAACCAAGAAATTTGGGAAAAGTTCGGGGACAAGGTAGGATGGAGAGAAGGAGGAAGCTGGTTGTCTTACATTGATATTACTTTTGATATGAAAGCACCCAAAGGCCAACTCCCATGTGATTGTTGGGGTTTTTGGTTTTTTAGGAATGATTTTTCGTTTGGGTCTTCTCTCGCGTCGAGACTTGTAGATTGTAACCTGTAAAGATTACAGAGAATTATTAAGATTTATCAACAAGTTAGGAGCGCAAAAAGATTATAAAATGTACAAATCAATTAAATACGCGACGTAACGCACCATTATTATTGAAGGAGATTTTAAAAAACATAATAAGTAGTCGTGCAAAATTAATTTCCTAGTGAAGATAGGCAAAAGGCAAGAGGCAGGAGGCAAGATGTGGTTAGATATGTGTAATTAATTTTGCTTAGGTACTTAAAATAAATTATTTAGCAAATATGAGGTGCGTTACTACATATTATCTATTATATGAGAAGATTAATAACAGAAATCGCGGATATAAATTTTATCATAATCAGATATAATCAAATTGGGTAAATAACCAAAATAATCTATGAATACGTTAGAACTTCGTGAACAAATCCAAAAATATGTTGAACAACTGTCACCAGAAAAATTACTTGTAGCAGTTGATTTTTTAGCATATTTGGCAACAAGAGAAGATGATGCTACTCAAGAGTTATTAGAGATTGTAGGATTTAAAGAAAATTTTGATCATGCTAGAGAAAATGTAAAACAAGGAAAGGTTATTACTGTTGACAAACTTAAACGAAAATATTAATTATACTGTTGTTATTAGTATTGATGCAGGGGAGTTTTTTGAATCTGCTTCTGCTACTTTACAAAAAAAGTTAGATAGATGTTTTGTAAGGATTCAGGTCAGGGGATTGACAAAAACAGAAAAAAGTGTAGATTGAGAGGATGAAGCAAAAAGAACCGCCGCCGCTACTAGACAGGGAAAGCCTGAAAAACCTGAC
>JAADBR010000142.1 GCA_009995705.1 Microcystis aeruginosa W13-11 | reverse complement strand
TTACCCTTCGGTATCGCGGTCGGTAGCGGTGGTAATATCTATGTGGCTGATACGTTCAACAGTCGCGTACAGGTATTCAACCCTAGTGGTGTCTTCCAGTCCGCTTTCGGTAGCTTCGGTACGGGGGACGGTGAGTTCAGTTTCCCCAACGGTATCGCGGTCGGTAGCGGTGGTAATATCTATGTGGCTGATACGTTCAACAGTCGCGTACAGGTATTCAACTCTAATGGTGTCTTCCAGTCCGCTTTCGGTAGCGGAGGTTCGGGGGACGGTGAGTTCTTTATCCCCGTCGGTATTGCCGTCGATGGCGGTGGTAATATCTATGTGGCTGATGCTCGCAACAATCGCGTACAGGTATTCAGCCAAAGTCAGCCGCCGGTGTCCACTCCCGAACCTTCTGGTATTATCGGATTAGGGGTACTAGGGGGTGGTTTAGTGGTGCGTCGCCTCGCTAAACGTCGTTAATCGCGCTTGGGGTGGGGAGATGGTCGGAAATTTACCTAATTCCCCACCCTTTGCGGTTAAAAGCTTTAATTGTGCTGCTGTCTTTGTAATTGCTCGATCGCGTTGGGGGATAAATCGGTAAATCGGGCAATTGCGATCGCAACTGGTGCGAGGGTGAGGGGTTGGTCAAGGGATTGTTTAAGGGGCATATTCTGAATTGAATTTGCTGACAATACCTGTCATTTTGTCAAGGATTTTGTTATTTATATTTCTTATACTTCATCTAGCTATTGATTACTCGATACGGTCAGGTGAGCGTTCCCCCCGATATTCTTCTCGATAGGAAGGTAAGATGATACGGGTGACTGTTTTGGATGACTCGGAAATCGTCCCCGAACCGAGCGAGAAACCTGAAAAAACGATGTTCGAGGCGATTTCTTTAAATACACGGGGATTTACATTCGAGCGGTTAGCTAAGATTTGTTACTGATTGAGTCGGGGCAGAAGATTAGAGCTATAAATAATGATGGAAACGTTTGTTGTTGGTGCTGAATACTTGACTCAAAGGAGTCTGCTTAGAGTAAGCTAATCGGCATAATAGTCAAGAGGTAATTTAATGATGAGTGAAGACCAAAATTTGCCACTTTGGGTACAAGATCGCGAAGAAGTTATTAACAAGGCTGATGAAATTCAATGGCGCTATGGAGATCGTCCAGATTATTCGCACACCAATAGATATCTGGAAAAGGAACGAAAATTTAATCACGCCGAAAAATCTCTAAATCAGATCGCACATAATCTGGTGAAAACTTTTGAAATGGAGGCAACATTTAAGACTAATCCTCAACAGTGGCTTTCTGTGGTGGAAGGTAAATTCCGCATGAGTACTAATGGAGGCAAAGAGTATACTGCTGAAGATATTGTAGAGCAAGGAACATATAACCTATTTCTTGGAGATTCAGATCAATACAGTTCTTCTAATGAAACCTTTGAATCTTCTTACAATCTCTTCCACGCTGCTTTCCCAGATGGTTTTCACTGGGAGTTGATCGAAGTTGTGGCAGGTCCTCCCAACGTCGTCTTTAAATGGAGACATTGGGGAACTTTTAAGGGTAACTATCAAACACATCAACCCACGGGAGAAACAGTTGAAATTGTTGGACTTAGCCTGGCAAAAGTCACAGAGGAGTTGAAACTTGAGTCTGTCGAGCATTATTTTGATACTCATCAATTTTTGATGAAGTTAACCAGTAGAATGCCCAATCCTATGTGATTGGGATTGTCAGCAACCCCAATCATTTTGTCAAGGATTTTGTTATTTGTATTTCTTATACTTCATCTAGCTATTGATTACTTGATTGGGGATTCAGGGCGATGCGCTTTTCTGGGGTTCGATTTAATAACGCGCAAGAATACGAGCGATTTTTAAGCATAATTGAAGGGATGATGTCACGGGAGTTAATCAATGACGAAGGACTATTATTCGATTTACTGGTGTTATTAGTGGAAGAATACGAGCGCAAACATTATCCGATCGCCCGAACAAATCCTACCGCTACGTTAGAATCTTTACTGCATGAGTTCGATATCGATAGGGAGTGTCTTGTCGATATTTTCGGCGATCGGGATAGAGTAGAATCGGTGATAGGGGGGAAACAGGCGATCGCTTCTTCTCAAGCCGAGTCTCTAGCCGAATTTTTTAATCGTTTAAGGGCGAAACTGGCGTTAAGCGCCCGTGATTTTCTCTTGTAGCCTCGCTTTTCCTGCGGGAACCATATAACAAATCCTTACTTTCCTCATAACTTTAGATTAATTAAGATAATGTTACAAAACTTTATGAAAAAGCCGTAGTATGATAATTTACGCCAGTAAAGCGAACACAATAAGGAGCAACACCCATAATGCAGTCGGCCGAGATGTTGCTGACAGTCCCCAAAGAGTATTTAAAAGCACCGGGGGGCTTCAACCCAAACGTTACCATGTTTTTCAGTGCCTTGAGTCTAATAACCCTATCTACCTGTGGCTATTGGCTATGGTCCTGGCCGGACTGGATTTGTTTTAGTGCTAATGTCCTCGCTTTACATTTATCGGGGACAGTTATCCACGATGCCTCTCATAATTCTGCCCATAGGAATCGGGTATTTAATGCTATTTTAGGTCATGGCAGTGCTTTAATGCTCGGTTTTGCCTTTCCGGTCTTCACTAGAGTCCATTTACAGCACCACGCTCACGTTAACGATCCCGAAAATGATCCGGATCATTTTGTCTCCACTGGTGGGCCGTTGTGGATGATTGCGGCCAGATTTTTTTATCACGAAATCTTCTTTTTTAAGCGGCAACTCTGGCGAAAATACGAACTGCTGGAATGGTTCCTCAGTCGTCTTTTTGTTGCTACCATAGTCATCGTCGCCTGTCAATATGGTTTTATCAGATATGTGATGAATTTTTGGTTTGTTCCCGCTTTAGTGGTGGGAATTGCCCTCGGTTTATTTTTTGATTATCTCCCCCATCGTCCTTTCCAAGAGCGTAATCGTTGGAAAAATGCCCGAGTTTACCCCAGTCCCCTGTTAAATCTGCTGATTTTAGGGCAGAATTATCATCTCGTGCATCATCTTTGGCCGTCGATTCCCTGGTACAAATACCAACCGGCATACTATGCCACTAAACCGCTTTTAGACGCAAAAGAGTGTGAACAGTCTTTAGGCCTACTGCAAGGTAAGAATTTCTGGAGTTTTCTCTACGATGTCTTCCTAGGTATTCGCCTTCACTCCCATTCTTCTAAAACTTCTTGATCTCACTTATCGTAATGATGAGGTACAAAGTTTTCATTTTGGGGAGTCGGTATCTGTACTGGTTTTGTTGTCAACCTGATTTTTTGAAGGAGGATTTTATGAGTCAACATTGGGGAAAAGCCTTAATTTTAACAACAACTCTCTTGACAATTAACATCAATTATGCTAGGTCTTTAACTTTTGGTGAGGCCGTTGGTATTGGAGCGGGGGCCTTGTTAATCAACCGAGCGGTACAGGATAATAGACAACGTTATCGATTTGTGCCACCAGAGCAAGAATTTCAGCGCGGACTAGAGGACGGTTTTAACTTTGCCCGCTATGATAATCCGCGCAATTCCAGAGACTACGATGACGGTTTTATCGAGGGAAGAAGACGGCGGGAGTCGGGTTGGTCCAGTCCCAACCGGAGAAGTTAATTATTTTTTTGGTCTGCGTCCCACTTCGGCGGTTTCTTGAATGGAAAATATCCTCAATTTGCCGTCGATGGGAGCGACTTTAGCCACCGCTTCCGATGCAACTATATAGTTATCACCCTCGGTGTTGGTAATATTGACTACCCGCTCGCGAGTGATAATCGCCATCTCGTTATTAGCAAGAATATCCACATCCCAATTCTCAGAAAGAACCTCTATACTTTTAATATTTTTGTAGGATTCCTCTAAAAATACTTTATGTTCCGTGATGCCATCTAACTCAAAAATTTCCGTACTAGCATTGGTTTTAATGGTCAATTGCGAGGAAATAAACGGGGCATAGTGTTTGAGGATTAGGGCGATATTTTTATCTTTAATAGCGGTTTCAATGTCTTGAATCATTGCTTTAATTTCCGCTTCACTGATTTTTTGTCCCCAATCGCGATTACTCGATTGTTTTACCGGCACTATCGAGGGATTAGCATGGACAAAAGGGGGGGAGATACTGGGGAGAAGGGATAAACCGAGCAATAGAACAATTAATTGGGGAGAACGCATAATTTAATAAACTTGGTAAATTCAACCCGAATCATAGCATTTTCTCGTTACCGAATAAATCCTCAAGGTGAAAGGGCTGCATCTCCTATTGGTGACTTTCTCTCACCTATAGGTGAGCAGCAGCAGTTATTAAAAGAGGGCGAATGCAATTCGCCCCTACAATAATATTATTGCGCCAATGATAGGGGGACATCATGGTCAGTGAGTTTATTGAACTGCGTGCGCCCAAAATGTAGTATAGATATTTCTACAAAATTGAGATGCCCCCAGGTGAAAGTCCCTGGTTACTCATCGTTCGCTCATTTTTTCGAGCAAGATAAGAGATGAAACCCTTATAGATAAAGACATTGCTGCGATATTTGTCAATTGTTTTCCATCTAGAGCGAGCTAATCAATTAAGTCTTTTGCCAGATAAGGATTTAGTCGATTTATGCCACCCGATCGAACCATACCAAGTAACGAAGAACCCTGCTCAGTGAACTGAAAACTCACATCTGATAACTGATTACTGACTCCGGACTGCCGATTACTGATTCGACATTTGGGCGGTGATTACGGTGAGATCGATCGCCCTTTCACCCCTTCTGATTCTTAGGGGTAAAGATTGACCAATTCCAGTTTTTTCCACCATTTCCTGTAACTCGCTACCATCGCTAACCGGTTGATTATTAGCTTTAACAATCACATCCCCGCGACGGATACCAGCTTTTTCGGCGGGGGTATTGGGTAGGACTTTCACCACCAAAATTCCCGACACTTCCGGCACAATCAGGGGAGAATTGGGGTTTTGATTATTAGCCCGGGCTAAATCGGCAGTTAGATTAACCATCTGCACACCGATATAGGGATGGGCCACCTTTTGACCTGCTTCTAGGGTCGCTTGTAACTGCTTGGCCCGGTCGATGGGAATGGCAAAACCGATCCCCATGGCATCGGTACGAATCGCCGTATTGATGCCGATGACTTCTCCTTGGGCATTAAGTAACGGACCGCCGGAATTGCCCGGGTTAATAGCGGCATCGGTTTGAATAAAATCAATGCGTTTATCGGGAATACCCGCCTTAGCCGCCGAGCGCCCAATCGTGCTAATAATTCCTAAAGTTACTGTATTATCTAGACCGACGGGATTGCCTACTGCGATCGCCCAATCCCCCACTTGTATGGAGGAGGAATTGCCGAGGACGGCTATAGGTAATTTTTCTCCTTGGGGATTAATTTTCACCACGGCTAAATCAGTGATCTCATCAGTACCGCGTACTCCCCCCTTGAAGCTACGACCATCTTTTAAAGTTACCGTTACCTTATCGGCATTATCGACCACATGGGCATTAGTTAAGATTAAACCGCTGCCATCGATAATAAAACCCGATCCCTGGCCCGCCACTCGCTGCTGGGTGGGAACACGAAACTGTTCCCCAAAAAACTCCTGAAAAAAAGGATCATCAAAAAAGGGGCTATTAGGACGAGTAATAATCGCTTCGGTGTCAATTCGCACCACTGCCGCACCTGTGCGGGCCACTGCTTTAGCGACAAAACTTTCCGCGGTCATCTCCGAGGGGATTCTGGCCAGATCGGCGGCAGTGCTGGGCAGATTTTGGGCATTTACCGCCGCTAAACTGCTAAAACCGAGCATAACTCCTAGAAAAGTTGCCAAAGCGTGGGTAATAGTTCGCCGTAACCCTGTAGGAAGTTTCATACTTTGATCTCTGATTCTGATGTTTTAACTGTTTTTGTCCATCGGTTGACAGACCGACTATTAAAAATCTAACAAATCGATCGCTCCGATTAAACCAATGAGTTGACACCAAATCCGTCAGCAGATGGATTTGGTTATGGTTTGCCGTTTACTAATCTCTAATCACTAGGGGCGATTGCAGGGTAATATTTAAATCTCGATCGGGGTTAACAGAGTATAACTGCGCGGAACTACCACCGACAATTCCCGCCGTCGGTAAACCCCATCCGGCAAGGGTTCCCACGGCTGCCCCCGCTAAAACGTCGAGAACTTCGATCTTATGATCGCCCGTAAGAGCAGCGATCGCTGTGGCTGCCCCCGCACCGGCGACGGTTCCCGCTAAGATATCTTGAGTTTTTGCCCCTTTACGCACGGTTTCAGTGGTAGTAATTAATCGCGAAGTGGCATTGAGGGGAATAGTGCGATTACCCCCATCGAGGCGAATTTCATCGGCAATAAACCGCACACCTTGGCCCATCGCTTGTAAAGTACCCTTGACTTCACTTCCCGCTGCAATCACCACACTCCCATTCCGGTTACGAATATCTCTGGCTACGGTTAAAGTCAGAGGAATAACATCACTTTTAGAAACTAAAATTTTATCGGCTTTCTCGTAATTCAAAGGGATAACTGTTCTCGCCGGAATCGAGATTTGTTGAGCGATGAGACTTTGCCGATTAATATTACTTTGAGCGAGGACGGGAAAAGTGCCGGACATCGACCCCATGAGCAGGGTAATCAGTAAGGCTGTACTGGCTCTGGTAACAGGATTGATAGACATAGCGGTTATCCTCTGAAAAAACAACAGTGAACTTTCTCTGTTTCTAGATTATTTTTTTCTGTCTGTCATGTCAGTCCCCTCAACAGGGAATTTTTTCTCTCTCTATAGGGAAAAAAGTAGAATGGCAGAATTTCTGCATTTTGTCCATCGACCGCAAAAGAGAGTCGAAAAGCCTAGAATGGTAAAAAACCTCGGATTGCCATCGTCTATGGAACTCGCTGCCGGAAAAATCCTTAGTCATCGCTACCAAATTATCCGTCAATTGGGAAAAGGGGGATTCGGACAGACTTTCTTGTCCTGCGATCGCCAGTTACCCAATCAAAATCGCTGTGTGATCAAACAATTTCAACCCCAGTGCCGGAATGCCGAAACTGTAGCCATCGCTAGACGACTCTTTGAAACCGAGGCGAAAATACTGCAAGAATTGGGCAATCATCGCCATATTCCCCGTTTATTTGCTTATTTTGAGGAAAATGGGCAATTTTTCCTCGTGCAAGAATACATTGAAGGGGAAGATTTAGCCACAGAAATTACTGCCGGTGTCTATAGGCAAAATGAGGAGAAAGTAGTGGCTTTATTAACAGAAATTCTCTCAATTCTCGAATTTGTCCATCAAAAACAGGTGATCCATCGCGATGTTAATCCCTTCAATCTTATTCGTCGCCGTCAAGATGATCAATTGGTTTTAATTGATTTTGGCGCTGTCAAACAAATTAGCACTCAAGTAGTTAAAGAAGGTAAAACCGTTTCTACAGTCGCTATCGGTACCCCCGGTTATTTCCCCAGTGAACAGGCCCAAGGTCATCCCCGTTTTAGTAGCGATATCTACGCCACTGGTATGATTGGATTACAAGCTTTAACTGGTAAAGCTCCCGAAGATATTCCCTTGAATGCTCGCACGGGGGAAATTCTCTGGCAACATTTGGCCATGACTAGCGCCGAGTTTAGTGATGTTATCGAGCGCATGATCCGCTATGATTTTCGTCAGCGTTATACCAGTGCCAGTGAAGCATTAATCGCTCTGAGAAAATTAGGGAAAATTCATCATCTCGATCCGAAAACTACCCAGGCAGTGCAACCTCAGGGCCGGGTTGCTCGTCTAGGGAAATCTTGGCTAACAAAAATCTTGTTTGTATCGGGAACAATTGGTTTAATAGCTGGTGCTTATCTGGGTTTTGACTATTGGCAAAATTCTCGTAATTCTCTTAGTTACTATCAACAAGGTCAGACTTTTTATCAACTCAAACGTTATACTGATGCCCTTAATTCCTATGGTCAAGCCTTAAAAATTAATCCCGATTATCTTGAGGCATTGCAAGGACAAGCTGATGCTTTATTGGCTTTAAAAAGATACTCGGAAGCTTTAAATACCTACGAAAAAGCTATTCAAATTAACCCAGATTCCGCTTGGCAAGCTTGGCTCGGTCGCGGGGAAGCTTTAGATAAATTAGGCAAAAATCAAGAGGCTTTAGAAAGTTTTGAGCGGGTCTTATCTCTTAATCCTGCCGCTAGTCAAGCTTGGCAAGGTAAAGCCGATATCTATCTAGAACTGCAACAATATTCCGCCGCCCAAAAAGCTCTTGAAAAATTGTTAACTTTTCAACAAAATGATGCAAAAATTTGGTATAAAAAAGGCTGGTCATTACAAAATCTTGAGGATTATGAAGGGGCAGTTAAAGCCTACGATCAGGCTCTAGCGATCGAGTCAGATAATGCCTTAATTTGGTATCAAAAAGGTAATAGTTTGTATCAATTAAATAAAATTAATGAGGCTTTAGAAAGTTATAGCAAAGCCGGACAATTTAATCCCCAATTTGCCCAAGCTCACTATAGTCAAGGGATTATTCTGCAAAAATTAGGCCGCAATTCAGAAGCTTTGGAGGCATTTACTCAAGCAACTAAAGCCAATTCTAATTATTATCAAGCTTGGTTAAATCAGGGGGCATTACTTCATCAAATGGAAAGATTTCAAGAAGCGATCGCATCCTACGAAAAAGCTCGCCGTATTTCTTCCCAAAAAGCCGAAGTTTTTATCGGTATCGGCAACGCTTGCTATCGTTTAGGCGACCATTCCCAAGCCATAACCGCCTATCAACAGGCGATTCAAAGACAAAAAGATAACCCCGAAACCTGGAAAAGTCTAGGCAATAGTTGGTTTAAACTCGGTCAATACGAGCGAGCGATTCAAGCTTATCAAAAATCACTTCGTTATCGTTCCAATGACCAAGAAGTGCAAACACAAAAACAACTGGCAGAAACTCGCTGGCAAGAACTTCAGCAATCTCCCCAAAACCCAACCCCGAAAGTGGATAGCGAGGAACCAGTTCCCTAACTTCCGCTCTTTTTTCAGATAGTGATGCAATTCAGACTTGAATTGGCCGAGTCATTTCAATTAAGATTGAGAATATCAATCCCAGAGTTCATAAGGATTTTGTCGGTCTAGACTGTATCAGACTTATCGGAAATGACTATATCTAAAGAGTTTTGAGTCAAAAGTAAAACTTCAGGTTTTCATTCAGAACAAATGTGCTAATCAACTAATTTTCCCAAAAAAATTAGTTAGCCCACCACTATAACATATAATTAATTTGCAACAGTTCCAATTATCCACTACCAGCTAATCAGCGATCGCGATTTTAGTTCAGTATAAAAATTCTGCGCCATCCATAGCGTGGTAGGAAATGGGAGTTAGAAGACAAAACAGGATAGACTTTTCTCTAGTCCGATCGATTTTGGTGGCCATGAAGGATTTATTGGCGATTTTTAGCAAGGAATTAAGCTCTTGGTTTCGGCGCTGTTGGTTAGCGATACTATTAACCGGCAGGGTTTTTTACTTCCTATTCACGCGCAAACCCGATTGGCGCGTCACCCAAGAACAAATGGTGGCAGCTGGGCCTGCTTCCCTGATTATCGCCATGATCACGGCTGCGGTGATCGGGATGATCTTTACCATCCAAGTGGCCCGGGAGTTCCAAGCCTTGGGTGCTGGCAGTATGGTGGGGGGAATTTTGGCCCTTGCTCTCGGTCGGGAACTCTGTCCGATTATGATGGCGATCGTGGTAGCCGGTCGGGTAGGATCGGCTTTTGCGGCGGAAATCGGCACCATGAAGGTGACAGAGCAGATCGACGCACTCTATATGCTGAAAACCGATCCCGTGGAATATCTGGTGCTGCCTCGTTTAATTGCCTGTTGTCTGATGGTTCCGGCCTTGAGTATTATGGCGTTGCTGATCGGTTTAGGTAGTGGTTTGCTGGTCGGACAAAGTTTATACGGGATTGCTAATTCAGTTTTTCTCGACTCGGTTCGCGGTTTCCTGCGCGTGGGAGATGTGCTGAGTGGACCGGTTAAAGGGTTGGTTTTTGGGGCTTTAATCGCGATTATCGGCTGTAATTGGGGTTTAACGACCGATGGCGGTGCTAAAGGAGTTGGCCAAGCTACGACCGCGGCAGTAGTCACTATGCTCTTAGCGATTTTTGTATCTAATCTGCTGATGACTTGGATCTTGTTCCAAGGATCTGGTAATAGTTCGGTTTTATTTGGACAGTAATTTTAGTTAAAAACGCTCATTTTCTAGCCATTGTTCTAAATCCTCTACTGACTGAAAATCCAATAAAGCTTCTCCTAAGTTTTCTAATTTTTCTAGAGAAAGACTTTGGATATTGGTGGATAATTCGGCAGAAATTTCACCTATACTCCGATTTAATAGACGTAGAAGCAAGTTGACGGTTCTTTTTGATTTCCTGATAGATGACAGATTCTTTCATAATATCCTTCCTCAACAATTGTTGAATATTGATTATCCGTCGGTTGAGATTAAATTATCTCGTAAGGATTCAGGTCAGGGGATTGACAAAAACAGAAAAAAGTGTAGATTGAGAGGATGAAGCAAAAAGAACCGCCGCCGCTACTAGACAGGGAAAGCCTGAAAAACCTGACAC
>JAADBR010000141.1 GCA_009995705.1 Microcystis aeruginosa W13-11 | reverse complement strand
GTTATAAGGTTGGTCTGGGTTGACCTCTTAGATTCAGTCGGGGGACTGAAGACCTTACTAGGCGGTTATTTCAGGCATTTGGTTCCCTATTTCATGCCTAAACGTTTCGCACCTAACTGATCTATTGTAGATGTAGCCAAAATTTCTGTGTCTCCCTTGTTTTTTGTCTTCCCTCTAGCTACTCTGAGATCTAGTAGGTCAGAGGAGTTTAACCTGACTGGAGTGAAAGATGGTGCGTTTTCTCTGGACAATTTTGGCCGGTGTGGGGATGGGGTTAACAGTAGCGCCGGTTTCTTGGTGGTTACTCGCTTGGATTTCTCTCGTCCCCCTGTGGATTATTGTGAGATTAGGGGAAAAATCCCTAAAAAAACAGCTTTTATACGGTTTTGGTTGGGGTTTTGCCTACCATGGCCTCGCTTTATTCTGGATCACGGGAATTCACCCGATGACGTGGATGGGTGTCCCCTGGTTAGCGAGTTTGTTAATTGCCCTATTTTGTTGGTTATTTATTACTTTTTGGGGAACGGCGATCGTGCTAACTTGGACGTTAGTTATGTTTTATGTCAACAAAAGTGTTAATCAGTCATCTTTTCGCGATGCTCTCCTACGGGTTTTCATCGGCACTGCCCTCTGGTGTGGGTTAGAATTTCTCTGGAGTCAATCCCCCCTCTGGTGGACTACCCTTGCTTATAGTCAAAGTCCCCATAATTTATTGATTCTGCAATTGGGCAAATTATCGGGTTTTACGACGGTAACGGCGGCAATTGTGGCAGTTAACGGTTTAATGGCCGAAAGCTTGCTCCTAATCCGTCAATCGCGGCAAAATCTCGCTTTTCTCTCTTTACCCCTCCTCATTTGTTTTAGCCTCCATCTCTGGGGATGGAACACATACCATAAACCGATCGAAAAGTCAAGGGATTTAGGGATAAAAATTGGCGTAATTCAGGGCAATATTCCCAACACAATTAAACTTTCGCCCCTAGGATTTCAAAAGGCGATCGAAGGCTACACTTCTGGTTATCAAATTCTCGCCGATCAAGGAGTAGATGCCGTCTTAACTCCTGAAACCGCCTTACCCTACTATTGGGAGAACTTAGTTAATAATAGCTCGATTTATTCGGCAATTTTAGCCAAAAAAACGCCGATCTGGTTAGGTGCATTTGGCAAGATGGATAAAGGTTATAACAATAGTCTCTTGACTATTGATGGCGAGGGACGGGTGATTAGTCGGTATGATAAAGTAATTCTCGTGCCTTTAGGCGAATACGTTCCTTTTCAGGAAATTTTGGGCGGAATTGTTGATCGCCTTTCTCCCTTGCAAGCACATTTAATCCCGGGATATCCCGATCAAATTATTGACAGTCCTTTCGGTAAAATAATTGTGGGCATTTGTTACGAATCAGCTTTTTCCGAACATTTCCGCCGTCAAACTGCTAGGGGAGGCGAATTTATTATTACTGCTTCTAATAACGCCCATTATAGCCACGCCATGCCCGCTCAACACCATGCTCAGGATACCATGCGAGCGATCGAAACCGATCGATGGATGGCTCGGGCCACCAATACAGGTTATTCTGCTTTTGTCGATCCCCACGGTAATCACCTTTGGCTATCGGATTTGGATAAATATCAAATCCATAGCGAAACAGTTTATCGACGGGATACGAGGACTTTATATGTGCGCTGGGGAGATTGGTTAACTAAAGTTTTAATCATTACTGCTGGACTAGCTTGGCTCTGGAGAGCTTGGGATTAAGGTGAAAGTGCTATACTTTTTCGTGAATAAACTGTATAAATAACCTAAGTTTTTGCCGCAATGAAAGAGCAATTTGTCAAGTGGTTGAATAGAATCTTAATATTTGATGTATTTTTAGTGATAGCGGGGTTCCTCTGGTTTGCCGTGGCTGTTATCGGTGAATCCACAGGAATTCCCCTAGGATTTAAACTTTTTCAGCGTCTTTGGCTGCCCCTATTCAATCCTGCTATTAGTATTTTAATTGCGGGGGCGATTTTAAGCTGGGCAATTAATAAAATTCAAGAACGCTTGTCCCCTAAATAGGGTTTGCTTAATTCAGTGATCAGTTCACTGTTTACTGATCACTGTTTACTGAAAAAACTCCCCCACTTCATAATTCATAATTGCCCATCTCCTATAGTTTTTAAAGTCGTCTTTGCCAAGCAACAACTAATTTAATTTCTTCATAACTATAATTATCTCCCAGATTTTCTTTGAGAGTTTTCAGGGATTTATCGCCGACTTTTTCAATTGCTAAACGAATATATTCCTGTTTGTTTTTAGAGACTAACTGATTAATATCAATTTCGTAACCTGCCTCCAGCAATTTAGCTAAATGTTCATAGATTGTTGAGACTTTTAAGCTTCTTTTGCGAGCGATTTCTTCCACATTCAAACCATCTTGATAATATTGGAGAGTGAGGAATTGAGTAGAGGGAAGACTATCCTGACAAAAATCATTAATTGCCGCTATAAATATATCCCCATACTGTTGAACTTTGCTTTGTACTACTCCAGAAATTTGACGAAACTGCTCTAAACTTCGGGGTTTTGATTGGGCCATCAAACGCAGACTAGAATCATGGAAAATAACGTAGGGAGGAATTCCTTGACTATCGGCAATTTTCTTCCGCAATTGCCGCAAGCGATCGAATAATAAATCACTTTCCATTGTATTGGGATTGTCGTCTCCCAAGATTTGACCGTTAGCTTTTCGGGGGACGGCAATAAACACAGAACGTTCTTTCCGCATCACTTCCCAACTATGTTGATTAAGTTTCAAGATTCTAAAATTGTCTTCTGTTTCTACCAGTAGATTTTGTTGGACGAGGGAACGACTTAAACGTTTCCACTCCCCGATAGTTTTATCCTTACCGATGCCATAAGTGGATAATAAATGATGTTGATATTGGGTGATTCTTTCACCTTTTCCTCCCCTGAGTACTTTGATTATGTGCATCATACCGAATTTTTGTCCCGTCCGCGCCACACAGGATAAAAATTTTTGTGCCTCGATTGTCCAATCCTCAGAATTGTTCCCATTCCGACAGTTATCACAGCTACCACAGTTACCCGCAAAACTTTCTCCAAAGTAGCCTAGTACGCTCGATCTTCTACATTCAGTCCCTTCAGCATAATCTAACACCTGTCGCAATTGTTGACGAGCTTTCTGTTGTTCATTTTGCTCAGTTTTTTGATTAATAAAATACTCAATTTTTCTGGCATCGGCAAAGCTAAAAAAGAGGGTACATTTGGCCGGTTCTCCGTCCCTACCAGCGCGGCCAGATTCTTGATAATATCCCTCTAAATTGCGGGGTAAATCATAATGAACGACAAAGCGCACATCGGGCTTATTAATCCCCATACCGAAGGCAATTGTCGCCACCATAATCTGCACATCATCCCGAATAAAACGGGTTTGATTTTCGCTTCTTTCCTGATCGTTCATACCTGCGTGATAGGGTAGGGCATTAATACCATCTTTTTGTAAATGTTCGGCAACTTGATCGACGGTTTTGCGGCTGATACAATAAACAATGCCAGACCCCTTTTGTCCTTTAATATATTGATACAATTGCTGATAAGATTTACTGGTTTTAGGTTGAACTTCATAATAAAGATTAGGACGATTAAAACTAGCAATATGAATGGAAGCATCTCGCAATCCTAATTGTTGAATAATATCTTCCCTAACCTGTTGGGTAGCGGTGGCAGTTAAAGCCAGAATTGGCACGGAGGGAAAGCGTTGACGGACTTGTTTAATTTGTCGATATTCAGGGCGAAAATCATGACCCCAATCGGAGACACAGTGAGCTTCATCCACCGCTAAACAGGCTAAACCGAGGTAATTATCAATAACAGCTAAAAAGTCTAAGAAACTAGGCGATAATAATCTTTCCGGGGCGACATATAACAGTTTAATTTTTCCTTGCAGGATTAAAGATTCTCTGTCTCTGACTTGTTTCGCGTTCAAAGTGCTATTGAGAAATGTTGCCCCGATGCCATTATCAGCTAAAGCAGTTACCTGATCCTGCATTAAAGCAATTAGGGGAGAAACCACCACCGTCACCCCTTTTTTGATTAAAGCGGGTAGCTGAAAACACAGAGATTTACCGCCTCCAGTGGGCATAATTACTAATAAATCCTGATTATTTAAAGCAGCCTCAATTATTTGGCGTTGATTCGGTCGAAATTGATCGTAGCCAAAGTGATATTTTAAGACCTTTTCTAAAGAGTCAATTGCAGCCATTGGGCAAGGGGAAAAATATTTTTATAGTAGTTATTTTAGGGTTAGGGATTTAAGTAGTCAGTGATCGGTAATCGGTCAAAAGAAAGCCGGTAGCCAAAACAACTAACCTTAAGATTGTCTCACCTGATCGGGAACACCAACAAAGGAGAGATTGGCTAATTTTTTCAGATTTTGACAGCGCAATAACTCGTTGAAATTGAGACTCGATCGCCCTTCAATTTCAGCTATAGTCTCAATAGCCGATAATAAACCCTTAGCGGCCTCGGTTTCCGTGTAACCGCGTCTAACGGCCACTTTTATGGCTGCTTCATCCGCGTCTAATTCCCGTTGGGGGCTGCGTTTTTCCCGCCAAATCCGGTTAATTGCCAAGGCAGTTAACCCCCCCGCCACTGCCATCCCGACGGCATCGGTTTGCAAGGTTTCCACGGTTAAACCGATCATACCAGCCAGAGCAATTACTCGATCGAGATCGGGTTTAAACCATTTTACTGCCGTTAAAACACAGACAGCCCTTAACAAGACTAAATCCCGTTGGGATCTTGATAATTGCCGCCAGAGGTCAAAATTAATTGGAATCGGTCTGACTCCTCTTTGCCAGGGTAGGGGAAAATTAGTTTCGATTACCTTGCTGCTTTCGGGTTTGCTGACAATGCGCGTCATCATCCGTCCCGAAGCAGGCATGAGGTCTAGTAAATGACTAATCTCGTTGTCTTGGTTCATTGATCGCCAGTCAATAGTCTTCGATTATTGAGTATAATCGCTTTCTGAGTTAATATCTCTTTTCCGACAATTTTCTCAACAAAACCGCGTGAGTCCCTACCGTTCGGCTTTGATGGATTCGATGTACCGAAAATCGCCAATAAATTCCTGCATTTTCCTCAAAATCCTCATGTTTTGATTATTATTGAGGGGATGAAACCAGTCCTGACCAGAGCTTGCCAACTCCAAGTAAAACCCGAACAGGTGGCCGCTATCGAGGCGACACTGAAGGCGTTTGCGGAAGCTTGGGAGTAGGTTAACGGGACGGTGAAGCCGAACCTGATGAACGAACTGGCGATACAGTCGCTACGTTCTACGTTCTGAAAATTAGGTAATTGACCAGATGAAAATAATCGGTAAAACCCCACACCTTCAGCCAACCCTAATTAAAGAAATAGTTAAATCTTGATAAAAATCCTCTTGTTTTAATTCCACTTTTGATTGAGAGGCCAGTAAAAGTAAAGCCCAAAAAATCGCCACCTTTTCCTGTGTTGCCGAGTGACTAGAGGGTTTTTCCGCTTGCCATAAATCCAATAAATACTCAAACTCTATCTCATTTTTCTCTAATTGAAAAAACTTTCTCTGCAAAAAAAAGTCCAGTTCCGCTGCCAATTCCGTCAGGTTTTCTTGGTGGGCCAATTCCGTGATAATTTGTACCGCTTCCCGTCGGGATTGAGGCTGGGGTTTCGGGACAACTACAGGCAGTTTCGGTAAAGCTTCAATCTCTAGGGCAATCTGTTGTAATTGAGTGATTAACTCCTGCAAAGTTACCCGTCTTTTGCGCGGTGGTGGGGCAGCAGCACGACGGCGAATACGATTTTCTAGATAACGGGGTAAAGTTCTTAATTCCCGTTCTAACTCGCTAATTTCCTCATCAATCCGACTTTCTTCTTGCTGGTCTAAAGACAATCTTTCTAGGGTATCAGCCTTAAATAAAACTAACATGGAAGCCCATAAAAAAGCCTGTCCCGATTGGGGTAAATTAGCCTGGGCCATGGCTAGATCTAGATCATTTAATAACCCCAATTCTGCCAAAAAGCGATCGATCACATCGATAACCTGCACATCCCAGGGGTCAATTTCTCCCTGTTCCGCCATTTCTAAAAGAGAGGCGATCGCGTCACTAGCTGAGGTGATAGTCATGATTCTAGAATCTTGTAGGATCTCAAAGGATAGAATTTAGCAAGCAAAACTATGGACATATCGATCGCTGACCTGCGCTTGGACTACAATCTTGAAGAATTGCTAGAGTCCGAAACATCTGCCGATCCTTTCATTGTATTTAAACAATGGCTAGAACGGGCGGTATCTTCGGGAAGATTGGAACCCAACGCGATGACTTTAGCCACTATTTCCCCGGAGGGTAAACCCCGGGCCCGCATGGTACTGTTAAAAGACTTCGATCCTCCCGGTTTTGTTCTCTTTACCAACTACCAAAGCGCCAAAGGACAGGAATTAATCGCCAATCCCAATGCAGCCCTAGTGTTTTGGTGGGGAGAATTGCAACGGCAAATTAGGATCGAGGGAACTGTAGAAAAAATCAGCGAGGAGGAATCGGATAATTACTTTTTTGTCCGTCCCTGGGAATCTCGTTTAGGGGCCTGGGCCTCCAATCAAAGTGAAGTGATTTCTGGGCGGGATATCCTCGAAAAACGCCTGACAGAACTAAAAGAAGAATATGCTGGTCGTGAAGTTCCCCGTCCTCCTCATTGGGGCGGTTTTCGCCTAATTCCTAGTTTAATCGAGTTCTGGCAAGGTCGCCCCAGTCGTCTCCACGATCGTCTCTGTTATTATCGTCAAGAAGATGGCAGCTGGCAAAGGCAACGTTTAGCTCCTTAGTTTTATCTTGACACCTTGTATTGGCAAAATAGCTCGATGCTAATTCAATTTGTCATTTTAGTCTTGAGATAATATTAGGTCGATGTCTTTTCCCAACCCGCGCTTCCCTTAGCGATCGGGTTGGGCTATTATGTCATTTGAGAAAGGCAACCCGTCCGTCCTAAAGTTTCAGAAAAACGATAGAATTGAAAGGGTTTTTGTTTGCATCTTTCAAAAATAACTAGAGAATTAATATGGCCATCAATAAAGTTGGACTTCGAGAAACCTTAGAAGCATTGCGGGTTGAACTGAGTAAATCTATCTTAGCCGCTGAGGGTGAGCAGATTCGCTTTGAAGTGGGTGAAATTGAATTAGAGGTTCAATTTGTGGTTGAGCAGTCGAAAGAAGGCAAAGGTGGGCTGAAATTTTGGGTAGTAGAAATGGGTGGGGGTGTCACCAATAAGGATACGATAACCCATAGAATTAAAATTCCCCTTAAACCCATTTGGAAAGATGGAAAACCTGTATTGACAGGAAGTGATGATATTCCCGATTAGAATTTTATACCACTAGGGACGCAATGCTTGCCCCCAAAGCAGTTAATTTGTAGGATGGGTTAGCGAAGCGTAACCCATCGCCATCCCAGAATAATACGTTACATCAATCCGATAAGTTATGGCCCAATTCCAACCCGATCGCGCTTTAGAAATTGTTGCCCCTAAGTATGGCACTGCCTATCGAATTGGGGGACGTTTACTCTTGACTTGTCGGCATCTATTTGATAATAGTAACAACTGTAAAGTACGATTTAGATCAGCATCAAACTATTCTGATAAGCAGGATATAGACGCTCAAGTAATTTGGAAAGCCCCCGATAATATCGATATAGCTTTAGTTGAATTACCAGAAACTATCGAAATTTGTGATCCTGTAAGCTTTGGGCAGTTACCTGATGCTAACAGTGCAGAAAAAGTTAAGTTTGACTTTTTGGGTTTCCCTCAATTTTTACGGTATGCTGAAGATGATAAAAACTACGCCACGGGGTTACATATTGAGGGAACTATTAATGTGGCTAATCGTGTTCCTCATAACCGTTTGTTATTAAATATTAAAGATAGTCAAGACATACAACCCACCGATGAACAATTAGAAAGATTAGAAGAAAATCAGTCACCTTGGCAAGGAACATCGGGATCGGCAATTGTTTGTCATGGGTTAGTGATTGGGGTACAATCTAGACATCCGATTAGAGATCGTCCGGCATCTTTAGAGGCTGAATCTTTGGCAAGAGTTTATAACAATCCCGAATGGTGTGAGATATTAGAAACCCATGATATTGATCCTGAACCTAAACCCGTTATATCCGCTTCTTTAAAATCTTCTTCCTATCGCAATCAAGCTCCTCCTAAACCGAGTTATTTTGTCGAACGTCCAGAGGTTAGTATTGAGTTAAATAAACTTTTATTGTCAGCAACAACGGAAAAAACTGGAACTTTAGTTATTAGTGCGATTTATGGATTAGGAGGTATTGGTAAATCCACTTTAGCGGCAGCTTTAGCACAGGAGAAAGAGGTTCAAGCTTTTTTTACTGATGGCATTTTCTGGGCAACTTTAGGACAACAACCGGATATTTTATCCTTTCTTCATGGCTGGATTCAAGCTTTAGGAGATTATGATTTTAAGCCGACGGGTATTGATGCGGCATCCTTACACTTGAGGACTTTATTGGCAGATAAAAAGGCTTTATTAGTGGTAGATGACCTCTGGAATGTAGGAGATATTGAACCTTTTCAAATAGCAGGAAATAACTGTAAGTTATTAGTTACCACTAGGGAAGTTCCCGTTAAAGGAGCAACTCCTTATAATTTGGATGTGATGACGGAATCTCAATCCTTAGCCTTATTAAGAGGCTATTTAGGGAGTGAATTAACAGCAAAAGAACAAGAACAAGCTAAAAATTTAGCGAAAACTGTGGGATATTTACCCTTAGCCTTGGAGTTGGGAGCAGCACAAGTTAAAGATGGGATTACTTGGGATGAGTTACTAGAAGATTTACAGGCAGAAATCGCTTATTTAGAAATATTAGATCGAGCCGATGCAGAAGATACCCCCCATGAGGAAAAGCGAAAACATTATAGTTTAATTGCCTGTTTTAATCTCAGTTTAAAGCGGTTAAATGGGCAAAGATTGAGACAATTTAGCTGGTTAGGGGTGTTACCGGATGATGTTACCATTACCGAAAAAATGGCGGCGACTTTATGGGATTGTCCGGTTAAAGAAGCGAGGCAAACTTTAAGATATTTACGCGGTAAGGCTTTATTATTAACGGGGGTTTCTAGTGAACAATTAACCAGTTATCGCGTCCATGATTTGTTACATGATTTAGCCCGAAATCTGATCCTAGCGTCTCCTCATCCTGAAACGGATTATCAATTACCGGGGTTAGGGTTATCAATGGCTGAGGCACATCAGCAATTTTTAAGCAGGTATCAAAAACAGATTAAAAATGGTTTATGGCACAGTTTAGAGGATGATGGCTACATTTATAATCAATTAATTTGGCATTTGGAAAAGGCAGAAAAGATCACAGAGATTCATCAATTACTGAGGGAAGAAACGGCAGAAGGTCATAACGGCTGGTATAGTCAATGTGAAGAGGAAGGGAAAACTGCTGTTTTTATTAAGGATATTGCTAGGGCGTGGCAGTTGGCAGAGGAGCATTTTATTGAGAATCCTACTAAGTCTATGGGGTTACAGGTGCGTTATGCTTTAATCACCACTTCTCTGAATAGTGTGGCGGCTAATATTCCACCAGAATTGATTGCTTTACTGGTTAAGCATGAAATCTGGACACCTGCTCAGGGATTGGCTTATGTACGGCAAAGTCAAGATTCTAAGACGCAAGCCGCAGGATTATGGTTAATTAGTCCTTATCTTCTCCCTGCTTTATTACCCGAAGCCTTAGAAGTTGCCAGAGGGATTGGGGATAAATCTGACCGTGCATGGGCATTGACAGGGTTAGTTCCTCATTTACCTGAAGTGTTACCCGAAGCTTTAGAAGTTGCCAGAGGGATAGGTAAGGAAACAGACCGTGCATGGGCATTGACTGAGTTAGTTCCTCATTTACCTGAAGTGTTACCCGAAGCTTTAGCGGTTGCCAGAGGGATTGGGGATGAATACTATCGTACAATAGCATTGACAAGGTTCGTTTCCCGTTTACCTGAAGTGTTACCCGAAGCCTTAGCTACAGCTAGAGAGATTGGGGATGAATTCGACCGTGCAAGAGCATTGACAGGGTTCGTTTCCCGTTTACCTGAAGTGTTACCAGAAGCTTTAGAAGCTGCCAGAGGGATTAGGAATGAAGATAAACGTGTAAAGGAATGGATAGGTTTAATTCCCCATTTCCCAGAAAGTTTGTTACCAGAAGCTTTAGCAATTGCCAGAGCCATTGGGAATGGATACCACCGTGCAACGGCATTGACAAAGTTAGCTCCCTATTTACCCGAAGTTTTACCCGAAGCCTTAGAAGTTGCCAGAGCCATTGAGGATGAATACTGTCGTGCATCAGCATTGACCGAGTTAGTTTCCCATTTACCGGAAAGTTTGTTACCCGAAGCCTTAGAAGTTGCCAGAGCCATTGAGGATGAATACTGTCGTGCATCAGCATTGACAGGGTTAGTTTCCCGTTTACCTGAAGTGTTACCCGAAGCTTTAGCGGTTGCCAGAGGGATTGGGGATGAATCCACCCGTGCAAGAGCATTGACCGAGTTAGTTTCCCATTTACCGGAAGTGTTACCCGAAGCTTTAGCAATTGCCAGAGGGATTAGGGATGAATTCGACCGTGCATCAGCATTGACCGA
>JAADBR010000140.1 GCA_009995705.1 Microcystis aeruginosa W13-11 | reverse complement strand
CGACAGAAGGACGGCTATCCATCTCGGAATGGTTGGCAAAATCCTCCAGTATTTTTACCAAGAGTTGTCAAACAATCCGAAACTGGTTTGGAGAAATCATTAGTTATTTCGAGCTAAGGACAACGAATGGGGTGGTCGAGGGAATCAACGATAAACTTAAACTAATAAAACGGAGAGGCCATGGCTTGAGAAACTTTCAGAATTTTTGGGTTAGAAGTATGTTATCTTGGCATCTTGTATGTTGATTTAGCATAAAAACTAACGAAGAGTCTTCTCAGCCTTTTGTTACTTGGTATGGTTCGATCAGGTGGCATAAATCGACTAAATCCTTATCTGGCAAAAGACTTAATTGATTAGTTCGCTCTAGATCAAAAACAATTGGCAAAAATCGAAGAACCAAAAAAATTAAAGTTCCTCAACCGCCCTAGCAAAGGTTGCAAATGCCCCCAGAACAGTTAAGCTTATTTTAATCTCTGTAATTGCGTTTATGGCTCATTTAACTTCTGAAAAACTCAATTTAACCACAAAAATCGCCTATGGTGCTGGCGATTTGGGACCAGCTATCACTGCCAATATCTCAGTATTTTACCTGCTATTTTTCCTCACTGATGTGGCAGGATTATCAGCAGGATTAGCTGGTAGTGTGCTAATGGTGGTGAGAATTTTCGACGCTATTAACGATCCGATTATTGGGATGTGGAGCGATCGAACTCGTACTATCTGGGGTCGTCGCTTACCATGGATGTTATTGGGGTCGATTCCCTTCGGAATTAGCTATTTTTTACTGTGGTTAATCCCGACTAATAACCAATTATGGTTATTTTTATATTATATTTTTATCGGCATTATCTTTAATTTAACCTATACGGTAGTCAATCTTCCCTACCAGGCTCTCACCCCTGAATTAACTCATGATTATAATGAGAGAACCCGCTTAAATAGTTTTCGTTTTGCTTTTTCGATCGGGGGTAGTATTCTCTCATTAATTCTCTATATTCTCGTCTCATCCTCCTATGCCAACGATCTCCATCAAGCTTTTTTATTGTTAGGTGTAGTTTGTGCTTTAATGTCGATTATAGCAGTTATTTGGTGCGCTTTAGTTTTACAAGAACGAGGAGCAAAGGCGATTCTCAATCCCGCTCAGAAAAAAGTTTTGGCAATTGCTTTTATAGTTATCGGTGCGATTTCCTTGGTCTATGGAGTAGGAAAAATGGGGGGAAATTCCAGAGATTTTATCGCTATTTCTACAATTTTATTAGGAATAGAAGGGATAGTTTCTGGGTTAAATATTTACTATGGTAAAGCTGAAAATCATCTCAGGGATGGTGCGGCAATTAAACAGAGAGAAGCTGCTGATAATACCGAAATTATTCCCCTGAAAGAACAATTAAAAATAGTTTTTGGGAATCGTCCCTTTTTATACGTTATTGGCATCTATCTTTGTGCTTGGTTAGGAGTACAATTAACCGCCTCGATTTTGGTTTACTATGTCGTCAGCTACATGAGACTATCGGAAGCAGAATCGGGTTTAGTTGCTTTAGCAGTACAGGGAACAGCTTTAGTGATGTTATTTTTTTGGCAAGCAGTTAGTCAGAAATTAGACAAAAAGATAGTCTATTTTTTAGGGATGACATTCTGGATTATTGCCCAAATTGGTTTATTTTTGCTCCAACCAGGAGAAATAACTTTAATGTATATTTTGGCAGTTTTGGCGGGATTTGGCGTATCTGTGGCCTATTTAATTCCTTGGTCAATGGTTCCTGATGTGATTGAATTAGACGAATTAGAAACAGGAAAACGTCGAGAAGGTATTTTTTATGCTTTCATGGTACTTTTGCAAAAAATTGGTTTAGCTTTGGGGTTATTTCTTGTCGGTATTGCTCTAGAAACATCGGGTTTTAAACCGAGAATACCAGGAGAAGCAATTCCCCTGCAGCCGGATAGTGCTTTAATAGCAATTCGCCTAGCAATTGCGCCTTTGCCGGCATTTTTTCTGATCGTTAGCTTAATTCTTGCCTATTTTTATCCAATTACTCGCCAAGTTCACGCCGAAATTTTAGACCAATTAGCAGCAAGAAGACTAGAGGAAAAGTAAACATCAATTGTCGGCCGTCAGAAGACAGGAAATTATTTTTTTTTATTCCCGAACTTCCTGTCCAAAAAAATCAGCAAACCCTTACCCTAAAGCACTTGTATTGACTTTTGAACTACTGATAACTGGGTACAATCGACCCAGCAGCATAATGTCTTCAATGAGTATAATGTTATCGATAGCTAAATTGTAAAAAAAATGAAATCCTATCCAGTAGAGTTCCGTCAGAAAATCCTAGACTGTTATTATAACGAACCCATCTCTCAAAGACAATTAGCGAAAAGATTCTGCGTAACCTTAAGTTTCGTACAAAAGCTTTTGAAGCAATCTCGAGAAACGGGAGATATTCGACCGAAGACTTATCGATGTGGCCGTCATTTAAAACTTACGCCAGAACAGATGATCGCCCTCGGTGATTTGATTGAGGAAAATAATGACGCAACTCTAGCTGAACTATCGAAACTATTCCTAGAAAGAACTGGTATATTGTTAAGTGTGACCACAGTGGCAAGAATAGCCGAACGCTTGAGAATCACCCGCAAAAAAAACTCTACACCCGACCGGAAAAGAGATAGAAAGAGTACAAAAACTTAGACAAGAATACAAAGGATAAAATTCGGGGTATATTAAGATTAAACCCTAATCTAGCTATGACCAGAATCCAAGCTCGATCGCTTAAAGTAACTAGAGCGCACGAGACTAGACCTCTTAAAAAGAAACAAAATTTTGCAACTATTACGGAGATTACTAATTATGACCACAAAAAATGCCGAGAATAACTCAATCTATCCCGTGCGTTGGCAAGATAACAAAGTCTGGCTGATCGATCAAACCCGTTTACCCATGGAGTATGGGGAAGTTGAGATCACCAGCAGTGAAGCTATGGCCCAGGCGATCAAAACGATGATTGTGCGCGGCGCCCCAGCGATCGGGGTAGCGGCTGCCTATGGTATGGTTTTAGGAGCGCAGGAAATTAAAACTGACCAGAAAGAGCAATTTCTGGCTGATTTAACTAGAATAGCCGATCGATTAGCCCAAACCCGGCCCACGGCGGTGAATTTATTCTGGGCGATCGAGCGAATGTTAAAAGTGGCCCAGGAAAGTGGACCAGAAGTGGCAATAATTAGCAAAAATCTCCTTGAAACTGCCCACAATATCCAAAAAGAAGACGTAGAAACCTGTCGGGCGATCGGTCATCATGGTTTATTGGCGCTGCCGGAACAACCGAAAAAACTGACAATTTTAACCCACTGTAATACTGGTTCCCTGGCCACGGCCAGTTATGGCACTGCTTTAGGGGTAATTCGTTCCGCTTGGACGGCAGGAAGACTAATACAAGTGTATGCGGATGAAACCCGGCCAAGGTTGCAAGGGGCAAAATTAACCGCCTGGGAATGTGCGCGGGAGGGAATTCCCGTCACCGTGATCACCGATAGCATGGCGGCCCACTGTATGCAGCAAAAACTGATCGATGCGGTGATCGTTGGGGCCGATCGCATTGCGGCCAATGGGGACACGGCCAACAAAATCGGCACCTATTCCCTCGCGGTGGTGGCAAAAGCTCATAATCTGCCTTTTTATGTGGCTGCCCCCCTATCGACGGTGGATTTTTCCCTTAAGGATGGTACGGGGATACCGATCGAACAGCGCGATAGTGCCGAAATTTATCAGGTGGGGACGACTACCCTTTGCCCTAGAAATGTTAATTTTTATAACCCCGCTTTTGATGTTACTCCCGCCGCTTTAATCACCGCTATCATCACAGAAAAAGGAGCGGTAACGCCGGCTGAATTAATTTTTTTTCAGGACTCTTAGGGGGTGAGCTTTTTCCCTACTGACACCATTTTTATCTGGATTGCCACAGTGGGGAAAAATTCTCTCTTGTTGATCGTACTCAAGCGGCAGTGCTGGCCCTGTGATCGGGATTAGTGGCTTAAAAAAAACCGGCACCCTAACCATATAGGATGCCGGTTCGGTCAAAACTAGAAACTATACTTGCGCGGCCACTTTTGCTTCAGCGGCCATTAGTTTTTCGTAGGTTTCACGCATTTTGAGACCGACTAACACTTGGAATAAACCCGTACCATTAGTAGAACCGGGATAATCCTTGTGTTTGAGCAGTAATTCGGTCATTTCACCGTAGTATTTAGTGCCGGTTTTGCTCAAATGGCTTTCGATGTAGATCATTTCTTCTAGGTTATCAAATTGACCATCTAGTTCCAGAATCGACACTTCATTCCCCAAGAAGCCATCTGGACCATAGTAGAGTTTAATACCGGGATAAGTGCAGGTCAATTTACGACCACAGGGCCGCCAATCGATGGTGGAACCTTCATCAAACAGATAAGCGGGTTCAAAGTTTTCCACCCCTTCTTTCTGGATTAAACGAACCCGCAGTAATTTACTTTCGTGATCTTCAAGTAATTTGGTGGGCAGCACTTGAATCACCACGTCAGCGTACTGTCTTTGGGGATCGATATAGGCACTGAAATCGGGTTTTCTAGAATTAATGGCCGCCATCACATCATCATAGGTGTGACCGCGCTCGGCCATATCCCGTTGAATTTTCCAGTTAACTTTGACTTCATCGCTAATATCGAGATAAACACTGAAATCTAACAGAGACCGGACTCGTTCATCATATAAGGGGTGTAGTCCCTCGATCACGATTACCTTATTCGGTTCGATGATTTCGGGGGGATCGATCATCCCCGTTTCATGATTATAAATAGGTTTATTAATGGCTTGACCCTCCTTGAGAGCTTTAATCTGCTCATACATCAGGTCAAAGTTATTCGCTTTCGGATTGAGTGCGGTGACACCCACCTCTTTTCTCTGTTTGCGATCGAGGCAATGGTAGTCATCTAAACAGATCACCGTCATAAACTCGGCCCCGAATAAATCGGTCAAACGACGTAAAAAAGTAGATTTCCCACAACCGGAGTCCCCAGCTACACCGATTAGAACCACGCGCTCTGGCTTATTGGCCATAGTTTCCCTCTAAATACACAACTAATTGTTAACCCTATAGTATGTAATTAAACCAGACTATGGATCGAGCAGTACCCCGCCTCCACAAATTTCTGCTGCTAACAGGTTCGGCAAGAGCCTCACGCTAGAATGAGTAGGTATTTAATACTAGATTCTCTGTTCAGATCATACTGGAATCAGTAACCAAAATCACTGATCACTGATTACTGAGAGGGTGCGGTGGGTGTGGAGAAATGTTGTCATTTCCTCCACTGCTAGAGGGGAACTGATGCGATTGCCTTGCATTCTCTCACAACCTAATTCTTGCAGGATTTCTAATTGTTGTTGGGTTTCTACTCCCTTGGCGATCGCTATTAAGTTAAAACTTTTCGCTATCGCCAGCAATGACGAGATAAAACGGGTATCTTGGGGAGTATCAGTGAGTTTTTTTGTTAAAGATTGCTCTATTTTCAGTTTTTTCACGGGAAATTGACCGAGATAGGCGATCGAAGCGTAACCGCTGCCAAAATCATCGAGGGTAATACTAATACCCAATTTCTGCAAATCCCCAAGAATTCGACCGGTTTCGCGGCTATTTTCCAGTAAACTTGTCTCGGTTATTTCTACCTCCAGAAAGAAAGGCCCGATTTGGGTTTCAGTCAAAACTTCTTTGAGGGTGGTGAGCAATTGGGGATCGCGCAATTGGTGTGGGGACAAATTGATCGAGATGGGAGTGTATAATAATCCCTGCTGCCGCCATATTTGTGCCTGTTGACAGGCATTTTTTAGTACCCAACGATTAAGCTCAAGGATTAACTCGCTTTCTTCGACTAAGGGTAAAAAACGATTAGGGGGAATTAATCCGAATTGAGGGTGTAACCAGCGCAATAATGCCTCCAATCCTTCCACTTGCCCCTGAATGATATTAACTTGCGGTTGATAGTAAAGAGCTAATTCATTATTTCTCATTGCCTGATAGAGAAAATATTCAACTTTAGAACTACGAGTATTTTTGGGGTGAACATTAACCGACTCTATCTGGGAGTTATCATTTATATTATTCTTGACTGCTACTAAATTTTCCTCCAGTTTCTGTAATATAGCGGTATGCAGTCGAATGAGGTATACTGCAACAAGCTATAAGTCAGTCTAGGCAAGACTTTGTCTGTATCTCACTCAAGCGAATACCGCTATAGTACTTTCCTGTCTGTGCCGTCGGGGGGATAGATAACTGAACCTAAACTTAATCGCACGACTAGGGAGTGATTTTCGATTTCATAATTACTTTCTAGGGTTTTAATAATTCTTTGACCAACCTTTTCTAGATCATCAGCATCATTAATTTGTGACAGCAGGATAATAAATTCGTACCCTCTCCAATGGGCGACTATATCCTCTGACCGCAAACTTTTTCTTAAACGTTCAATTAAGATTTTTAATAGTTTATATCCCAGTCGATAACCTAGTTGATTGTTGACATTTCTTAGCTGCCCCACGTCCAATAATAACAGCCCGATCAGTTTATTATTTTTCTGGGCATTATTAATAGCACTTGAGAGGTGTTCATTAAAGAGAGAACGGTTAGGTAAATCCTTGAGAACAACCGAAGAATATTCCTCTTGAATCTTGCTATTAAAACTTATGATTTGCGATGGAGCTTGATGGAGAATTAAGGTACTTTTTGCAGGGGGGTCATTATGGCTAGAATGGGTTTCATTTTCCGTAGGGTTCCTTTGTAACTGTTCTAGACTTTCAACTGATTTTCGCTCTATTTTTGCTTGACTAGCTATTAAATGAAAACTGGCATTTATATCACAGCCAAAGTTAATTAAATCACCATCTTTTAATTCATGAATTAAGCATTTAGTCCCATTGACGTAAATGCCATTATGACTTTTATTTCCCTCTAAATCACCATCAAGAATCCAATAGGAAAATTTTTGGCGATCAATACTCTTTTTAATTAAAGTCGCATGATAGCGGGACGCGTGTTTAGAGCGAAGAACAATTTGATTATCAGACTTACGACCCAGAGAATATTTTATATCCTCTAGGGTAATTGTTCTTCTACCTTGAGGATCTTCCACAATCAGGAGATAACGGGAATTGGATGAACCATTAATCATTTTTTCAGCACCTCGACAAAAGTGAAAATATAAGTTAATTTGTTCTCTCAAAAGCTATGGCTTATTCGTCTTTAAGTTAATTTATTTTCTCAATAAAGTGTTGGGGGTAATTCGCAACAGTTACTTAACAGCAATTCTGTCACATCTTCGGGGTTCAAAGTCCGAGTCAACCAAAATCCTTGTACTTCTTCACAATCGAGACGTGGGCAATTGTCCAACTGTTGTAACCTTTCTCCCCCGACGGCAATAACGTCAATAACCCGTAAATTCAAATTCTGCCCTAGGGCTATTATAGCGGTATGCAGTCGAATGAGGTATAGTGCAACAAGCTATGAGTCAGTCTAGGCAAGACTTTGTCTGTATCTCACTCAAGCGAATACCGCTATATCGTCGATAACATGGCTAAATGCTTGGTTTTTGATAGTCAAGATTGGATAAAGGTTTGATTGATCGATCTTCAAACTGTCGAAGGTGTATTTATAAATATAACTTAATCAGGAATAGCCGGCATCAAAATTATCTAAAACTAACTGCATCCCTAATTCCCGCAAGTCCCTTATAGCTGAGTTGGCAAAGCTCTCATCCTGCATGATGCAGTTTTCATTAATTTAGACCTGCTGCATCGCACATTTGCAGAAATATCGACTATCAGCAACAAACTAATACAAATGTACGAGCAACCGCTTGTAAGCATCCCACTTGCAAAGCTAATGCTTTCTGAACTTTGGGAGAGGTCCTTCCTCCACGGACATCTAAAACCACACACGCGGGTTGGGAAGTCCTGTCCTCCCTAACGGGTTTCGGGGAGTAGAAACCCTCAAAGGCCCAGATTGAGTGATAAAATCAGAAATAAGTCCCGATTTTAGCAGAGATTTTCCCTTTAAAAATCCCAACTTAGTAAATTTACAAAAATGAGATGTACCCCGGAGGAGTTCTCCCTATGGATAGCAACCGATTAATCGAAGAATTAAAAAATCCCGACTTTTATCCTCATTCTGTCAAAATTCCCGTTGAAATTATCCAAACCCATGCTTCAATTATCTTCTTGACAGGAGATTATGCCTATAAAGTCAAGAAACCAGTTAATTATAATTTTTTGGATTTCTCCACTTTAGAAAAGAGAAAATATTATCTAGAACAGGAACTAGAGTTAAATAAAAAAGTTGCCGCCAATATCTATCTGGAAGTTTTGTCAATTAATGAAGAACAGGGTAGCATAAGTTTAAATGGAAAAGGAAAAGTGATAGAATACATTTTAAAAATGAATCAGTTTCCCCAAGAATGTTTACTCAGCAAAATTTTTGAACGGGGAGAACTAACGGAAAAAGCGATAGAGTCTTTGGCTGAAAAAGTGGCACAATTTCATCGGCAAGCTGTGACTGATTTCTATATTACTCAGTTTGGCAATTTGGAAATTGTTAAACAAGCTTTTGATGAAAACTACCAACAAACTGAGAAATATATTAATTTTGTTCAAACCCAAAAACAATACGATGAAACAAAAGCTTATACAGATAAATTCTTCGCAGAACACCGAGATTGGTTAGAGGAAAGACAAATAAAAGGGATGATTCGCGAATGTCATGGAGACCTACATTTAAATAATATCTGTCAGTGGCAAGGAGAAATACAATTATTTGATCGCATAGAATTTAATGAATCTTTTCGCTTCGTTGATGTCATGTATGATCTTGCTTTTACAGCCATGGATTTAACCGCTAGGGGAAGAGAAGATTTCGCTAATTTATTTGTCAATACTTATTTAGAACAAACCGCAGACTGGGAGGGTTTAAAAGTCTTGCCTCTCTACCTGACTAGACAAGCGTATGTGAGGGCAAAAGTCAATAGTTTTCTGCTTGATGGTGACAGTTTTTCTGAGAAAATTAAAGCAGATGCGCAGGATTATTATCAATTAGCTTGGCAGTACACACAACCGCAGAAACCGAGATTAATTCTGATGTCGGGATTTTCTGGCTCAGGTAAAAGTACCATAGGGAAAGTAATTGCTAAAAATCTTAATGCTATTCAGATTCGTTCCGATGCGGTTCGCAAACATTTGGCTGGAATTGACTTAAATCAAAGAGGAAGTCTAGATATATATAGTCTCGAAATGAGTCAAAAAACCTTCACTAAACTGGCGGAATTAGCCCGAATTTTAATAACTTTAGGTTATCCAGTTATTCTCGATGCACGCTATGATAAATATGCTTGGCGAGAACCCTTATTAACCTATGCCCAAAATTTACAGATTCCTTTTCATATTGTCCATTGTCACGCACCTATAGAAGTTTTAAAACAACGGATTGCCGCTAGAAAAGGCGATATTTCTGATGCTACTATCGAGGTGTTAAATGCCCAAATTGAGAAAAGAGAACCTTTTAATGAAAAAGAACAACCCTATCTAATTTCCCTAGACACTACTAATCCCGATTGGCGAGAATTTTTAGAGAGTCAATTGGGTAAATAGGTTGATATGAATCAATGATATAAAGCAGCAAAAAGGAGAAGCGATTATGGAAACTGTAGTGTTAAATATCGATGCAGTTAATCTGACCGATGAACAATTTTATCATCTCTGTCAGGACAATCAAACATGGAATTTAGAACGTAATCAAAAAGGAGAATTATTAATTATGCCTCCCGTGGGTGGAAATACTGGTAAACAAGAAGCTAATTTGATTGTTAAAGTGGGGGTATGGAACGAGCAAACTCAACTTGGTGAGGTGTTTAGTTCTTCGACAATTTTTCGTTTACCAAAGGGAGGATATCGTTCTCCTGATGTTGCTTGGATAAAACGGGAAAGATGGGAAGCTTTGAGCGCAGAAGAGCAAGAAAAGTTCCCACCTTTATGTCCCGATTTTGTGATTGAATTACGTTCTCGTACCGATTCTCTCACCTCTTTACGCGAAAAGATGCGTGAATATTTAGCCAGTGGTTTACGTTTGGGTTGGTTGATTAATCCGCAACAGCAGCAGGTGGAAATCTACCGACTAAATAGCGGTGTGGAAATTATTAATTTACCTGCGATTTTATCCGGGGAAAATGTCTTACCCGGGTTTGTTTTGCATTTAACCTAGGAAGGATTGAGTACCCAGACAGAATTAATTACACATATTTTTCTCTGAACTGATAAGTGATACAGTAGTTCTGTCGTTCTCTAAAACCAGAGACTGCCCACCTCACGATTAAGATAAATGCTATGAGTTATCTTGTATAAAGTAGCAAAAAGGAGAAGCGATTATGGAAACTGTAGTGTTAAATCTAGAGACAGTTAATCTGACCGATGAACAATTTTATCATCTCTGTCAGGACAATCAAACATGGAATTTAGAACTTAATCAAAAAGGAGAATTATTAATTATGCCTCCCGTGGGTGGAAATACTGGTAAACAGGAAGCTAATTTGATTGTTAAAGTTGGGGTATGGAACGAGCAAACTCAACTTGGTGAGGTATTTAGCAGCAATTCTCATTTTGATGCTAGAAGCAGATTTTAGCACCCCCACCAAAAATGTCATAACCCTCATAATGACTGAATAGCTGAAATTACACCCGTCTGAATAGCTGAAATTACACCCGTCCAACACTGATTGGCGATCGCGATTTTGCCACCTGTTAAATCTCTTTTTCTGTCTGTACAAATTGTTACTTTTTGAAATGAGAATTGCTGGGTATTTAGTTCTTCGACAATTTTTCGTTTACCAAAGGGAGGATATCGTTCTCCTGATGTTGCTTGGATAAAACGGGAGAGATGGGAAGCTTTGAGCGCAGAAGAGCGAGAAAAGTTCCCACCTTTGTGTCCCGATTTTGTGATTGAATTACGTTCTCGTACTGATTCCTTAACCTCTTTACGCGAAAAGATGCGCGAATATTTAGCCAGTGGTTTACGTTTGGGTTGGTTGATTAATCCGCAACAGCAGCAGGTGGAAATCTACCGACTAAATAGCGGTGTGGAAATTATTAATTTACCTGCTACTTTATCTGGGGAAGATGTCTTACCTGGGTTTGTTTTGCTTTTAACTTAGCAAGGATGACAAGGATTGACAAAGGGAGTGACACCGAATCAGGATATCTTTGTAGAAACATTTCCAGAAAAGCGATCGATTGTCAGCTTGGAGGTGTATAATCTCTCAAAAGCCAGCATCAAGCTAAAAAGTTCTCAAGATATCCCAAAAAAAACAATCAGGATTTCAGGAACAGATGCTCTCGCTACTTCTTCAAAGAAAGAGGAAACTCTCAGCCAAAACATTGATATTTGTCAATAATGTCCCCTAAAATTTTCAATCATCACTTTACTCCTCTTAAATCCCTCTCTCTGGGATTATTTCTCCTACAAGCTTTCACTCCCCTTACCCTAGCGTCCCCCCCGCGAGAACCAGATCAAAGCGTCGGCTGTGATATTCTGGTGGTGGGTGGTGGTTTAGCTGGTGCCGGTGCAGCCTACGAAGCTTTATTATTAGGAAAAACCGTCTGTTTAACCGAGATTACCGACTGGGTGGGGGGACAGATATCTTCTCAGGGAACCTCCGCATTAGATGAAAGACGAACACAAAGAGAAAAATTATTTTTCCCGAAAGGTTATCTAGAATTTAGAGAAAGAATTAGAAAGCATTACGCGAAACAAAACCCCGGAGAATGTTGGGTAAGTGGGTCTTGTTTTTTGCCTTTTGATGGACATAAATTATTATTTCAACAGTTAGAAGACGCTGCCAAAAAAGGGAAAGGAACCCTGAAATGGTTTCCCTCCACGGTAGTCAAAGAATTAAATATTGAAACTTTACCCAACCGCGGTAGTGGTCAACAGATTACTGGTGTCATTGCTATTCAACATAGTCCCGCAAAAGGTACTCCTCCCCTAAATACCGAGTTTTTATCGCAAAAAATGGAGGATATCTATCGCTACGAAAATTCTCCCCGTTTTGATAAGAAAATCCTCCGTTTTGTCCCCAAATCTTCCCAACCGAATCAATTAGCAGATTGGTATGTGATTGAAGCGACCGAAACTGGGGAAATAATCGGATTATCAGATATTCCCTACCGTTTAGGTGTCGATAAGCGCAGTTATCTCGAACCTTCTTCCTCTAGCGTCACTGGAGACCCCTACTGTACCCAAGGCTTTACCTATGCCTTCGCCATGGAGGAAACAGAAAAACCCCAAACCCACGAGAAACCCGTTTATTATGAACGCTATGCCCCCTATTTTAGCTATGAATTGCCCCGATTAGCCGATTTTGACCTGGTTTTCACCTATCGTCGTATTTGGAGTCCGCAACTGGGTAAAGAGAAAACCTTTGGGGGAATTACTTTCACTGAACCCGTCCCGGGGGATATCTCCATGCAGAATTGGACCTGGGGAAATGATTATCGTCCGGGGACTGCTAAGGATAACTTTATCTACACCCGTGAACAGTTGCAAAAGTTAGGACAGCTATCTCCCGGGGGATGGATGGGAGGATTACGCACCGAAACCCTCGCAAGGGGCGAAGAACACGCCATTTCCTACTATTATTGGCTAGTAGAAGGAACCACCGATTCCCAGTTAGGAGACGGGGTAAAAGTTCCCCATTTGAATAACCGTTATCTCTCCGGTTTTGATTCTCCCATGGGAACTGCCCACGGTTTGTCAAAATATCCCTATATTCGGGAAGCAAGACGGATTATCGGTCGTCCTTCCCTGACTTTCCCCTCTGGTTTTACCGTCACAGAAATCGATATTTCCCGACAAAATTTTCAAAGCGATTTCTATCGTCAAAATCTTTCCCCAGCAGAATATCGGCGCTTAATTGCCACCTTGGCAGGATTAGAGGGATTTTCCGTACTTGATGGCACATTATCCCCCGATCAGGCCGTTAAACGCAAGCGATCGACTATTTACCCCGATTCCGTCGGTATCGGTCACTATGCGATTGATTTTCACCCCTGCATGACGGAACATCCCCCCGAAAAACCGGGTAATACAGAAAAAGCAGGAGAAAGACAGGGACAGGGGCAAGCTTATCCCTTCGAGATACCTTTAAGGGCTATAATTCCCCAAAAAATCGATAATTTACTGATAGCGGGTAAAAGTATTGCTCTCAGTCATATTGCCGCGGCCGCCTATCGTGTCCATTCCTTCGAGTGGTCCTCTGGGGTAGCTGCTGGCATCACGGCAGTGTATGCTTTGGATAATAATGTACTGCCCTATCAATTAGTAGAAAGTGATTTTCTCATCGGGAATAAACAATTGCGAGAATTACGGCAAAAAATCGACGCTAGTGGTAATCCAACTGTGTTCCCCGATGCCTCAATTTTCCGGTCGATGGATAATTGGTATTAATTAGGATTTGCCGAAAAAGTTTTTCGTGAGGACAGGGTGTAGGGTCTGGGGTTTTAAGCTAAGACGCATTTTAACCCCCCCTATCCTTAGATTGGCTGAATCTCCCCCAATCCCTTTACTGTTGCAAGAGTGCCTCATCTCAACAAGTAATTTAAGTGGGTGGGCAGCTTACACTTTGTCGCCGCGAAGTATTTTAAATATATCAGTAACAATTCTGGTTCTAATTTCCTCTAAAGAACCTGATTTGCCAGAATTTTTCTGACTTTCCAAGTAACTTTTAACCCCTTTAAATTGTTGTTCTAGATGACCACTATAGCGATTTTGTCCCAAAGAATAATCAGGATTATTTGATCTTATAATAGTTTGAGCATCGTGTAAATCATTCAAAAGATAGGCGACCTCTGGCCAATAGCTACTATATTTTTTGTAGTTATACAAAAGGAGAATTACTCGACAGGTTGCCGCAAAAATTTTCCCCTTAGCAGTAAACTGAGTTAATCGGTGAGGATATAAGCCTCTAATTTGAAAATCTTCGGGCATTTTTTGACCTTTATTTGGCTTTTGCTCGGTAAATATTCGCTGAAGATAGGTTTCTTCTTTTTCTTTTGCATCCACTGTTCCCTCAGATGCAATTGCCGCTCCTAAAGTAAACCTTTTCATCGCCATAAGAATACGTTCTTCTAATCCTTCTTCCTGATTATCTTTACAAAGTTCCACCAGTCCCAACCCAAATAAAAGAAGACTAGCGTGAATACCAAATAAATAAACTTTATTATCTGAATTTGAGTCAAGGTAAGTTAATGCTGACATGGGTAGCTGTATAATTTTTTCTTGAGATTGACTAGATTTAAGTATTTCTTGATAAAACTCGTCTAAGTGGCTGCTGCCCTTTCCGATTTCAATAATTGGGGGAATGGTTTGCACATAAATATCATTGTATTTTTCATAAACTATATTTGATATAACAAACTCTGTCTGTTTACCACTATAATTTTTTATCTGTTGATAAGATTTTCTGCCTCGCTCTCCATAACAATCAAGAGCATTTTTAATTAAACGTTCGGCCCATTCTAGACAATTCTGACGGCTAAATTTTTCCGTTAATCGATTGGTGTCTCCGACATAAGCAGTGATTAAATAAGACCAAATTTGATACACTGTCCAGTAAGCATAGTAATTAGCATCACCGTCTCTAGCCGCATAAATACGAGCTTTTTCTAAGAGACGAAGAGGTTCAATTAATAAATGAGTTTTGGGACTGTGTAATTGAGCAATGTAAGGAAAAAAGATATAAATTTTGGCGCGGTGAGAATAGATACGAGATAAATAATAGAAAAAAGGATGAACATTAGTTTGAGAGTATTCACCAATTATTGCGTATTCTTTCAAATATTCCTGCAAATATTCTTCAGCAATGTTCAAACATTCTTCAGCTTTACGAATTGCAGAACCCCTTTCTTGATGGTCACGTTCCTCATCTTCAAGGTCTGTATAAAAATGATAATCAAATAGACAGATATGGTAGAGACTAACTAATAGTTTATCGTCTAGTCGTCCATCTTCGATATGGGGTTTAATAACCTCAAGATATTTTTTTGCAATACGATAGAGACCTTCTTGAAGATATACTTGAGTAATTGCCAAATGTGCTTCATAGGCCACCCTACTCCAAGCTTGATTATTATTAACTTCCTTGAAATTTCTCTCATCCCAATTGCGATATTTATCCTTAAACAGCTTTTTTTCTAAATAATCTTGCATAGCCCTGAGAGAGAAAGGGTAGAATTTTATCCATTTTTCTGCTTTTTCTAGTATATATTTTTCCTCAATCCTCTCACAAAGTTGTTGTAGATATTGCTGAGAATCAATTCCCGTTTTTTCAATAGCTCTCAGTCGAGCGTGAAGGGCAGACTTAGCGGCAGATTCTAGAAGATCGAATCCGTAAAATTCTCCTGTTGCTAATTCTTGATCGGCGACAATTTGATTATAATCAATTTCATCTTTTAGAGAGTTTTTTACATCTTTTTGTTTACATAACTTAACCAGAGAATAAGACCAAACAGCACTATTTCTTGTATTGCCAATCACTTTATCTTCACTGACTATTTTTTGGGTGACAGGCAGATAGCCTTCTCCTTCTGGCTTTTTCAAAATATCTATCCCCTCAAACAAAAATCGATTAATTGCGGTGGTAATATGGGCGATAGGACTGCCCACACCTACCACTTCTTCACAAAATTCTAATCGATTGTTTGATTCTTCTTGCTTGAAAAATTGGCTAATTTCTTTTTCTTCTAAGGTTGGTTTTGGTTTCCAGTTCTCCGGGGGATAGACATAAAAATACACTCGCACCCTATAGGCTATCTGTTTTTCTAATCCTTGAGCATAATACTCATTTTCATCTTCAGAATCATCGAGAAAATCGGTATTGATTAAACCTGTTTTGCCTCGGTATAATTTTAGGGGCAGAGGTTTGACTTTCTCAATTTCTAAATAGTCGATATAAACTGGAAATTTATCTCCTAATAAATTATTTTTAATAATTGAATTGCTCAGGCTTTCCAAAAAGAGATTGGATATGGAATCGCTAGTTAAATTATTCTTAACAAAATCTGGACATTGCCCGACAACAGTTTTAATTTGTCTGAGTCCAGCTTGAAATTCTGTCCGGCTCACTTCTCTTAAAATCTTATCAACCAAATCCTTGATAATTTCCTGCTCTGAGTTTGTTGATAAATGCTGATAATATTTTTTTAATCGGGGTTGAATATACTCTATAATCTGATTAACTAGCTTTAAAGATTCATCTAGATTTTGATTATCATTTGGGTCAAGAGATTTTAGGTAACTGTGTTGTTGTTTTTGGGAACTGTATAGATTAATGGCCTGTTTATAAAAGCTAACAACGTCTAGGGAATCCTGCTGTATTTTATCGATAATGATCTCTTTTAACTGCTCAAGTAAACCAGCTTCGGGATGAACAAGTAATTTCAATTTATCCCTTTCATCCAGAGATAACTGTGCATATTTTTTGAGAACTCGTTCTTTTTCTTGTTGGGTAAACTTATTGATCATTTTCTGGGCTAAACTATCCTTATTTTTGGCTGACTCTCCTTGCCAATAAGCCTCCAGTGAGGTAAGAATAGTAACTAATTTCCCCAAGCTTAAACTGGGTATCCGCTCCTCCCGTTCCTTTTCTTGGTAACGCTCTCCCATCACCGAACGCAGCACTCGCCGGACAAAAATGCGATTTTGTCCCCATTGTTTGGCTATTTTGTACTCATTCGGTTTGGGATTATCCTCACTAATGTCCAAATCGGTCAGATTGTTGAGGAGATGCAAATACACCGCAGCATCTCTTTTTCGGTCTTCATCGCTTTGTCTTTGATTTTCTGTGTCCAGATCGCTCATAGGTTTAGATGTTAGTCTGATGATTCAGCCCTAGACGCCCGTTTTGATCAATAGTTATGTTCATATAATACAGGCTAATCTGGAGGATGTGCATAAAAAATCTGCATTAATTTTTGTAAACCTTGTTAAAATTATCAGTAATTGGTTTGTTAGCCTTCGTAGTGCAACCCTGTAGATGATTGTAGGAAAGAGGTTGATGATGAACGAAGAGACCGATGGGGTATCAATCACTGAACTGGTGAGGGCGGTTTTTGTATGTACATTTTGTACAATAAAATACGAAAAATTTTTAACTCTGTTACTGTTTGTACACACTGAAAAAATATTCTTTACATAATGTACATCTTCGACAATTTTCGTCAGAATAAGTGTAAAAGGTTATTTTATGTCGTTTTTGTAACACTTTGTAACACCTTTGCAGTGATTGTAAAATGCCAAAACAGTTAGAAAAGAAAAAAACAACTGAATTAGAACATAGAGCAATTGAGTTGTCTCGCTCGGGTTCACCCGGTGGCGCAGAGGAGGAGTGGAGCTATTTCACTAGCCCTCCGCCCAAAAGCCTTCAGCCCAAACCCGAGCCGAGGGACACTCAGCAAGTCCAATGGTCCACGGATTTGCCAGTTGAATTTGAACTTGTAGATAAGTATCAATCGAAATTTACTCAAGCATTCAAATTCAAATATCGCCTCCGACACCAAGGTATCCCTTTATACGGCTCCTCGATCATTGTTGATTTAGACGAAGACGATAAATTTTTGTTTGCAAACTCGTCTGAAGTTGCTCAAGATGAAGCTGTAAAAAAAGGATTTCCTGACAAAAATCCGAAAGTTACTGAAAAAGATCTAAAAGATTCGATAAGCAAATATTGTCTTAAGAAGGGTGAGCCTATTTCCCCAGAGGCCCTAAAGGATTGTGATATTAATCCCCAGCTTTACTATTATTTCAAACACTTTTCTAATGGCTCCAGTCACAAGCTAGGTGAATGGAGACTTGTTTATGTTACGAATATTAAAGTTATGGCTCCAACCAGTGGCGAAAAATCTGTTGGAACATCACTGGAATTAACTGATTATGTGATAGATGCCCACACAGGTCAGATAATACTCGAACTCTCAAATTTGAGAACCTTCTGCTAAAAGGGTTCTGTCCATAACCTACTGCCAAACTGTCTATCGTTTGGAGATATTTGCCAAAATATCCCTAACTATTCGGCTGGTTTTGGTAAGCTTTTTTTGCATTATTTAAATATAACTCACTTTTTGACGGGAAATACACGGGTATTTTATCCATCTTCTTTCTGTAGTTTTGACTTGCTTAAATTTTAGCAATTTTACTGTAGAGAGCAACGGTGCTTAGTGAAATCAGTAGAAAAGTGGTTTATGTACAGATTGTGCGTAAATCGACTGTTTTGCGTACATATTGTACATTAATCGACTTTTTAACTATGATTAGTTACTTAAGCACTGACTGGAACTTATGAATTTATCGGGGGCAAAAACTTATGGTCTGCACAGAATGCAATGACGCACCATCTAATGGTAACTATGGGCTTTCACGAACTTATAATTTGAGATATAAAGATTATTCCCGTAATATCATTCTCACTGATTACGGATTAGTCGATGATCTTTGTCGCGATTTTTGCCAACAAGCTCGTTCTAATGTTGAAACCGTTGCCCAGTTTATCGATGATAACTTCAACAAACCACTAGATAGATATGAAGCTATCATTAATGTTAATGTTAAAGACAAATATGGTAACTATCACCCTGCTGGATGGGGACGTACAACTAGACGGGCTTTATTTGGACAAAGAGACATTAATGACAGAAACCGCTCCTATGGAACCGATATCACAGTAGTAGCTCATGAATTTTGTCATGGTTTAATTCAGCAAATTGAGGAAGAAATTAATAGTGAGTGTAGTCAGTCTCCAGAAAAAATACGACGGAAAGATGATGAGTTTTCAGAAAAAAATGCCCTTGAAGAATCTTTTTGTGATATATTTGCGGTTTTAGTGCGTAACTATTATAGGGATAATCGTTCTTATTGGATTTTGAAACGATTTTGCGTTGTTTCAGCGATCTAGAGATTCGTTAAGAATTATTAACCCCTCTAGGTGCAAGGGTTTTAATGTCATGAAACCTTAAAATGAGAATTGCTGCGGATCGATGAGACAATTAGATACATTACTTTCTTTATAGCGGTATTCGCTTGAGTGAGATACAGACAAAGTCTTGCCTAGACTGACTTATAGCTTGTTGCAGTATACCTCATTCGACTGCATACCGCTATAAGGTTTACAGATGCAGGGAATGTCTATCAACAAATACAAATAAATGATCGAACTACGGCCAAGGATTATCACGAACTTTCCTTGATTCATAGTCATGCTTTTTATCGATTGATGACAATTCATAACACTGTCATCGATGGAGAGCCTCTTTTTAATGGCGAATTTGCTCTTAAGCTATTCGGTGCTGTTCTGAAATCTATTTCTGCGCTCGATTACTTCCTTGATAGTCGTAGAGTATTTGAAGAAGAAGCCCAAGAATTACTAACAGATTCTCCTCATATAGAAGTCCAATTAGACGCTATTTCTCAAGCATTTATTGATGTAAGAATTGAGTAAATATTAGCCAATTAAATTGACTATTAAGCAATCGCTTGGCACTTTTTTAATGTCAGTTTTAAAAAGCCATTTAACTAAGGGATTACCATTTTGTTCCAAGCGGGCAGTTAAATTTAACTTAGTCCTCACCAATTGCATATTATTAGGGACTTTGACAATCATGTGCATAAATTTACTTCCTTGAACTCCTTTTCCCTGTGCTTTTCGATATTCCCAATCAGCCTTATATTCCCCAACTCCTGTCGCTATAATTGTTGGTTGTAATTCGGGGTATTCTAGGGCAAAATCTGTTCCTCCTAAACTTGCCTGAGCTTCCTTAAACTTGATATTGGGGGACAGACTAACTTTACAGTTACGCTTGATTTCCTGATTGATTTCTAACGGATATAGATCAAAAGCAATAGCCCGGTTTTGTTGATTATCGGGCAGTAAATCAACAGAAAATTTAGCTTGAGTAATTTGAAATTTATCTTCTCCACTATTACGAAGAGAACAGGCAAAACGGACTAAAAAAAACTGTGCCTCATTCTGTTTTACCTCTAACCAAGAGGGAATTGCACCAGAATAAAGTTCAGCTAATGGCCAAACTTCTGGTTGTCCGATGCTAACAGTTGGTACATAGCTGGGCGGTGAGGGAAGTGAGATAAGTCTAAAATTTTCTTCCTTAATTTCTTCGCTATCCAATTCTAGTTGTCCTTGCCAAAGAATATGCTGAATTGTTTCAGGAGTAGATAATAACATATCAATTCAATCCGTGAAGTTGTTCAATTATCAACAGTATATCGCCAAAATAGAGAAAATAAACCCAATCCTTTGGCGAGAAAATAGGATTCAATAAGTAGTTAGGTGTTAAAAACTGTCAGACACCCCCCTTATCAAGGGGGGATTAAGGGGGGATCGACACCCCCCTTATCAAGGGGGGATTAAGGGGGGATCGAATCCAAAATCTATCTTCAATTTAATTATAACCAGCTACTTACAATCAAAAATGGGATAGGTTAAAAACAGATACCACGGTTCCGATTAAGTCAGAACTACTGACGAATTTGTACCGGCATCACCAAATAGGTCATCTTTAAACCTCCCAAGGGGGTAAAAATAACTGGTTGGGTACTAGCATTTAACTGCATTTTGATATCATTATTGGGTAAAGCCTTCAAACCGTCCATCAAGTATTTAACATTAAAGGCAATATCGCCACTTTCTCCCTGAATTTCCGCCGCCATGGACTCTTTGGCGCTACCTAAATCGGGAGATTCCACCGCTAGGGATAAACGGTCATTTTCGCTATCGAGACTAAACTTAACTAAATTATTCTTTTGGTCCGATAAAACCGCCACTAATTCCAAACAACGGATTAACTGTTTGCGGTCTAAAACCAAAGAACGCTCGAAGGATTTAGGAATTAACTGATTATAAGTGGGATAGGCCCCTTCTAACTTACGACTGGTTAACCTCTGTTCCCCCATTTCAAAGATGACTTGAGAATCGTCCACATGCAGAGTAATAGTCTCGATATTTTGTTTTGTTGCCATCATTCTTTCCAATTCTCGCAGGGCCCGGGCCGGAATGGTGACATTAAAGCCACCAGAGGCACTTTCCAACTCCTCTAGGGGAGTTTGTACCACCGCTAAACGATGACCGTCTGTAGCGGCAAATTCTAGACAATCGACGGTTTTAGTTAAATGTACCCCCGTCAACACCTGTTTAGTTTCATCGCCACTAGCGGCGAACAATGCACCTTTTAACCCTTCTGTCAAGGCAACTATAGGTAAATTAACAATTTCCCCATCGGCCACCGTGGGCAATTCTGGGAACTCATCGGCCTTCATGCCGCGAATTTGGAACTGTGCCGAGGCAGTTTTCAGGAAAGCGAGACTATGCTCCTCATCATTCTCGTTTTCTTCCACAGAGATGGTGATTTCCCCCTCTCCCAAACGAGAGACAATATCGTTCAGCAATTTTGCCGGCAGGGTAATCTTACCCCCTTCCACCACCTCGGCCCGAAAACTGGTGCGAATCCCTAAACTCAAATCAAAAGCAGTCAGGCTAATTTCGCCCTTTTCCTCATCGGCACAAAAGAGAACATTTCCCAACACCGGATGGGTAGGACGACTGGCAACGGCCCGACTAACTAGGGATAAATTGCTGTTGAGTTCGCTTTGACTACTGGTAAATTTCATAGCAGGAATAGTTTTTTTGTACGCTAAGAAATAATAGCAAGAATTCCCCTGTGGAAAATCTGTGGAAAACCGGAGCTTTTTTTGATCGCTCTTTCCGGGCTAAAATCTATCAATAGCAATAACTTCGGCCATTGCTAGGTTTTTCTGGCAATTCTAAAAAGATTGTGGAAAAATTGTCAAAAGTGAAATTTTCGCCCCTTCTCACCCGATTACATCAACTGTTAACCATCAAGCTACAAGTTAAGAATAGCGAGACTTGAGCCGACCAGCATCTTTCTTAGCGAAAAAATTGCGTAAAATGTAGGCTGGTGATCTTTAAAATGGAACAAGCAGCAGGAAGTTAACAAAACAAAACTCCGGGCATTCCCCGGAATCGATAGACTCAAATAGACAAGGAGACAGTATTGGTTAGCACATTTTCGTATCAAACAACAAAATCGAAAGAAATCTTTACAGCCGCTCAAAAATTAATGCCGGGGGGTGTAAGTTCCCCCGTGCGGGCCTTTAAATCCGTCGGTGGTCAACCCATCGTTTTTGAAAGCGTCAAAGGGGCCTATATTCGCGATGTGGACGGTAACGAATACATCGACTATGTGGGAACTTGGGGGCCGGCTATCTGTGGTCATGCCCATCCCGAAGTGATTGCCGCCCTCCACCAGGCCCTAGACAAAGGAACCAGTTTCGGCGCTCCCTGTGTCCAGGAAAATATTCTCGCTGAAATGGTGATTGATGCCGTTCCCAGCATTGAAATGGTGCGTTTTGTCAATTCCGGCACCGAAGCCTGTATGTCCGTCCTGCGCTTAATGCGGGCTTTTACCGGCCGGGATAAAATCATCAAATTCGAGGGCTGTTACCACGGTCACGCCGATATGTTCCTGGTTAAAGCCGGCTCTGGTGTAGCCACCCTGGGCCTACCCGACTCGCCGGGGGTTCCCAAAACCACCACTAACAACACTTTAACCGCCCCCTACAATGACCTGGAAGCGGTAAAAGCTCTCTTTGTCGAAAATCCCGACTCGATTGCCGGGGTGATTTTAGAGCCAGTGGTGGGTAATGCCGGCTTTATCGTGCCGGATGCCGGCTTTTTAGAAGGATTGCGGGAATTAACCAAGGAATACGGAGCCCTATTAATGTTTGATGAGGTAATGACCGGATTCCGCATCGCCTACGGTGGCGCTCAGGAAAAATTCGGCATCACCCCCGATTTAACCACCCTCGGCAAAGTTATCGGCGGTGGGCTGCCGGTGGGGGCCTACGGCGGTCGGGCCGATATTATGGCGATGGTGGCTCCGGCTGGCCCGATGTACCAAGCGGGAACCTTATCCGGCAACCCTTTGGCCATGACGGCGGGAATTAAAACCCTAGAGTTACTCCAGCGCCCCGGCACCTACCAATATCTCGATAAAGTGACCAAATCCTTAACTGAAGGGCTGCTGAAAGTGGCTAGAGATGCTGGTCATAGCGTTTCTGGAGGTTATATTAGTGCTATGTTCGGAATGTTTTTCACCGGCTCCCCCGTCCATAACTATGAAGATGCCAAAAAGGCCGATGTGGCTAAATTCGGTCGTTTTCACCGGGGAATGTTGGAAAGAGGCGTTTATCTAGCTCCTTCCCAGTTTGAAGCTGGTTTTACTTCTTTAGCTCACACAGAGGCCGATATCGAACGGACTTTGGCCGCCGCTAAGGAGGTTTTAGCAAGTTTATAGTTAATGCCGCTTCGACCGGGAAAATCGATTGATAGAGTCCCAAGTATGGATGAGTTGACATTTCCCCGCTTGCAAAAGACGGGTATTCTTATCGGTGAGATCGAGGGCGGTTTTAACCCTACTCGATCTCGGTAACAATCTATTTTAGAAGGCCTGTCTAGTAGGTTTTCTGACTGCTATTTTTCAATTTTATTGGTGAGAGTTCCCACCACATCAATACCGAGGGTTTGATGGACGCTGGCGAGGAATTGATTGACGATTTCGGGATAGACTTTGATCAGGGCAGCCAGGGATTTACCATCACCATTATCAACGATATTAACTCGATCGAGGTGTAAGCGTCTAGGAATTTTAATCGCCTCCTCTAGGATAGTTTCTAACTGTTGAATCAAGAAAATTGCCTCTGCTTCACTGCCGGTGTTTTGCCAGACTTCTGCAAATAATTCGTTAACCAAGGCTTCAGCTTTGGCATTTTCTTCAAAAATTGCCGCTTCTCCTCTAGCTCGGAAAGTTTCGGCTTCCTGCTGCGCTTCTGCGGGTAAAACTTTATCTGCTTGGAGACGTAATCTTTCCAATTCTGCCCTGACCTGTTGCAATTTTTCCTCAACTATAGCACGTTTTTCCTTAGCGGCAGCAATAGTTATTTCTTCTTCCGATTTTGCCTGTTGTTCCAGTTTTGCCTTTAACTTTCTCAACTCGTTTTCTTGCTCTAAAATGATAATTTGATCGCGGGTTTTAGCGACGGTTGCTTGTTCCTCACATTCCGCGACTATTTGTTCAGCTTCATTGAGGGCATTTGATTCAGCAATTTCAGCATCACGCATAACTAAAGCGATTCTTTCCCGTCCGAGCGAGTTAAGATAATCCACGTCATCGGCAACATTTTGAATTTTGAGAGTATCAATTTCTAAACCGAGTTTAAACAGGTCTTGACTGACGTTACTGGTAATACTTTCGGCAAATTTTAGGCGATCTTCGTTCACTTGTTCGGGGGTCATTGTTGCGACTACACCCCGCAGGTTTCCTTCTAAAGTTTCTTTAGCTACGCGAATAATTTCTTCTCGATCTCGGTCTAAAAAACGTTCGATCGCATTGCCGACTATTTCAGGTTTAGAACTAACTTTCACGTTAGCAATGGCCACTATATTCAGGGGAATATTGCCCTTAGAATAGGCATTTTTAATCTCAATTCTGATCGGAGTTGTGGTAACATCCATCCGTTTAACGGTTTCTAAAATTGGAATACGAATCGCTCGACCCCCCGATACTACTCGATACCCCACATCCTGTCTATCTTTTGATTTACGTTTCATCCCACTCAGGATGACTACTTCATTGGGTTTACAAATACACAAAAAAGAATTGATAAACCAAATCGCACCGATCCCCAGAAATATCAATAAAGCAATGGGAACACTATTCAATAATAAATTGCCAGCACTGTTGTTATTGTTGTTGTTGTCGTATTGATTGGGATTGATTTGGATGAGATAGGAATTATTTTGACTATTCATAGTTAGTTACCCTTTGGTTTAGAAGAAATTACAAATCGCCTCTGATATACTTTTCCGCAATGACTAAAACTTTATTGTCTTGGCAACTGAGAATAAATGCTTGATCACCGACATTAAATTGTTCTTCCCCTTCCGTTATGGCCACTATATCGATCAGACTATCTCCGACATTAACTCGTACTTTCCCCTTGCTATTTTTATCGAAGGGGATTTGAACAATTCCGATTAAACCGATGAGAGAGTGATAATCGACAATACTATTTACCTGTTGGTTGAAGCGTCTTAACTTGACTAAAATTAGGAGTAGAATAGCCAAACCAATACCTACCCCTAAAGAAATTAAAACGATTGTGAGCAGTTGAGCATTCATAAGTTTAGTTATTTACCGTTATAGTTGCCCCCAATCTAATTACCGTTAACTAATTCGAGACTTCGGCCATTTCAATCACGCGATCAGCATTATCTTTGACCAAAAAATTTAAAGGTTTGTTGCGACGAACTTTATACTTTAAGCGTCGCGATTCCACCCGCAGCAGAATTTGTTCTAAACAATCGTGATCAAAACAAACATGACGATGACGATCCTTATAACCTGCGGTTGCTCCAGCAACGATATGCAGTTGGGTATTTTTCTTTAACTGATACCATAAACCCTGGGGTTGATCTCTCAAAGAAGGGTTGGCAGTAGTCACAGCCGGATTACTAGACATATAAAATGGGTCAATCATATTATTGCCCATCGTCTGCTCGTAATTGTAATAGTAATGCAGGGGGACATCGGCCGTGGGTAAATTTAAAAGTCCTTCATAAAATTGTCGGGCTGTCTCCAAATCTGTCACCATGATTGTATGAACTTTTGGGGCGCTAGTGAGAAACATCCACATGGCTAAGGCATAAGCGGCCAGAAGCATAACCATAATCCCCTGGGTGGACAGGAGAGTATCAAGGGGTAAGAAAGCGCCGAAGAAAAGATGATTTATCAACACTGATGTGATCCTATTGCCTAAGAATTTCTATCATTCCCTAATTATAATCACGACGCTGAAACTTAAGTGAACAGGGTGGGGAGTGACCAAGTTCCGTACATTTGTATTAGAATGCTCCCTACCCAGTTTAAATGCAGTACAATTCACCTCAAATTCTCCTATGGGATGAATAAGTAGCTGGTTATAATTAAATTAAAAATGGATTTTAGGTTCGGTCCCCCTTAGTACTAGGGTTGATTCATGAATCAACCCTACCCTATAGTCCCCCCTTGATAAGGGTGGTGTCTGATAATTTTTAACGCCTACCTACTTAAATGATGAGATGATGACATTAGGGACGGAAACATGAGGAATTAGCGGAGATGAAAGCGTATATTGGAAATAGAGCCATCCCTAGAAAAGTGAGCTACTGTTATGAACTCTTTTGCGCTTCCCGTCTTTCTGCAATCAGGTTTAACCCTACTGGCATTTTTAGTGCTGATTATCCTGATGGCTTAAATCTTAATCCGTCTGTGACTTTGATCAAGTAGGGGACGATCGATAGCTCAGACTAAATCTTGATAGACAGTTAGCAGCTGTTCGGTGATCGCTGACCAACTATATTGATTTAAGACTAAATCCCTAGCATTTTTCCCCCTTTGTTGGCGAATTTCAGGATTAGTGATAGCCGTTGCCAAAGTATTAGTTAAATCCTCAAGCTGACAAGCTGTTACCCATCCTGCAGCCGCTACTGCCACCGCAGGATGCAGATCCACCCGATCCGAGATCACCACAGGAATTCCGGCAGCCATAGCTTCGGCAACCGCGATGCCAAAATTTTCATAGTAGGAAGGTAAAACAAATAAATCGGCCCTAGCGAGGAGGCTATCTTTGACTTCTCCAGTGACAAATCCGGTGATTGTCGTATTTTTGCCCAATATTGACCGCTCGATCCGATTTTTAATGCGATTTTCGTACTCCCGGTCCTGGGGATTACCTCCTGCTAAGACAAAATGAAAATCTAGACCCTTTTCTAACAACCTTTCCAAACTGGGCAGCAATAAATCTAGACCTTTTTTCGGATCAAGACGGGACATATAGAGAATGATCGGTTTATTTTCGGGAAGATCAAAACCCGTTACTGGTAAAGCTTGTGAGTTAAAAAAATCTACCCCTAGGGGGATGACAATATCCTTAGTTTTTATATTAAATCTTTCGGCAGTTTGACACTCCTGCTGACTGGTAAAATGAATTGCCGCCGCCGCTGCTAAATTGGGTTTTTCCAGAAAATTGGCATATATTTGTTTAAGTTGCCGTTTTTTTTGCAAATCTGCTGGATCGAGGGTGCCTAGGGGACGGAGAATATAGGGCAGTTGACGATAACGAGCGATCAAAGCCGATATACTGCTCACAGGGGAGAATAAAGCGTGAATGTGAGCGATATCGTAATCTTTTGCCCTATTTGCCAACCAAGTAAACAGATCAAGGGAAAATTTATAGCGCCGAAAGGGAGAACAGGGAAAATAATAGATTTGATAGCCATTTTGACTAACAGGGACCCCTAAAGGCACATCTAGGGGTGCTTGTCCCGTGTCACCATTGGAATCGGTGGTAATAATAGTCACCTCTTGGCCCAGTTGGGCCAGGGCTGCTGACAAACCAAGTACCATTTGACTGGGGCCACCGTAAACAAGGGAAATCGAAGGAACAATCTGAAGAATTTTCATCTCTTTGGTGCAAAGGTCAAGACTTGTTAAAATCGATCAAGCCGTTCGCTCAAATTTACCACTTCTGTGGCTCTCATTTATGGTAATCGACTTTCTGCCCTTCACTATCAATATTTCTCCGGCCTTTATTGCTGGTAGCTGTCTCTGGTCTTTAGCATTATATTTAGGGTTAGCTGGGGTACGAAATTGGTTTATAGAAGTTTTCTATCGCTGGTTTAATTTTGCCGAGCGTTTCCTCTATACTTCCCTAGAGGAGTTTGAAAAAACTCGCGTCGCAAGGGAATCCCAAAATGCTTTTTATGCCTCTATCTTTAGTATTATTCCCTTTCTCATTCTCGGCGGTTTCTCCGATTGGTTAATTGAGATTAGTTTAGGAAAAAGTTGGCCGATTAGTGTCGGTATTCTCGCCTGTGTTGCCTCTGGTGTTTATGAATTAGGAAGACAGGACGGCAGCGGTAGTCAGTAAATTAAGCTGTTAAATATCCCAATTACTTCTTAGGACTGCACGGGAGTGGCAAGTGAGTCGATTTTAACCCTTGATTATAGCTCAATCTTTTCCTTCCAGACGATTTTTATGTTTATTAAGAGTCTTTTGCAGTAAATTCAAAACCTCATTGGCAATCTCAATAACTTGATGAGTTCCAAAACCGGCCTGAGTTAATTCTTTAAAAAAAGCCTTAGCGACAATTTTGGCTAATTTCGGGGGATAAGGATGGACAGCGATCGAATGTTCGGACTGAATTTCTGCTATTTCTCTAGTCACTGCCATAGCCACAAAACGAGATTTTAACATCCCCTGCAAATGAAAAATTTGCAGGGATTGGGCCGCCTGTTGAGCGAATAACTGCAAGATTTCTAAATCTAATGGTTCAAAATGTTTTTTGTCTAGGGGAAAACTGAGATTAATTACTCCAATTATCTGCCGATTGAGGATAATCGGTGCGGCTATAAAACTATTATTATTTGATTTTTTGGGATAACTGGCTGCACTGGCAAATGGCGATCGAGTTATATCCTTAATTAGTAAAGGTTTTCCTGTGGCTGCTACATTGTCGGCAATAGCTTGATCGAGTTTAATTATTTCTTGATCAGCTAAAGGTGATAGCTCATCATAATGGGCAAAAACTTCTAGATAATCGGTAATTTCCCCTTTTAATTCCTGTGGAGAGCTTAACAGGATTGAACAGCACCGCGCTCGCAATTGATGAGCGCTCATACTAGCTATTTTCCGAAAAATATCTTCGAGATTTTCCTCAACATTCAAGACAAGAGCCAGAGCCGTTAATTTGGGGTTAAAATTATCCATGTGCTCAATCATTTATTCAGTCCGAGTTTAGGCTTTCAGGGTGAGGGTGACATTCCCCATCTCCCTGCTTGTCTGAGTCTATAGCGTGCCATAGCATCCGATCGAGGGGCTTTTTTACTCGATTAGGGGTCGAGAAGGTCGTTACCGACCTCCCCTCCCATTCAGAACCGTGCATGAGACTTTCACCTCACACGGCTCCTAGTTTGATTGTTCCTTTGTTAAGGATACAGCTT
>JAADBR010000139.1 GCA_009995705.1 Microcystis aeruginosa W13-11 | reverse complement strand
GAGAAACTTTTTCAAAACTCCCTTTTCCTTTAACCATTGATAGACTTTTTGAAAAGTCCTAGAGACATTAGAGGCTGGCACTGGATCTAACAGATTTCTTATTTGATTATCCCCGGGAATTTTTTCAATTGAAAATAAACTTTCGGCATTATCTTTTCCCTTATTGCTTTTCATTAAACGTTGATGGTCTAAAAAAGACGGCGACTGAGTAAAAAAGACTGAAAATGCAGCCATCACGGCATCTTTTACCTCATATTTTCTATTATTTCCAGGTTTCCTCTCATCGGGTAAATCATGTAATTCTTGACGTAAAAATTGCATTAATTCCAAAATTTCTAGGGTTGCCGCTTTTTGAGCCATCTTGGAATAATTTGACGTGCTGGTGGATTTCTAACTCACCCATTTTACCTTAGCTGACAATAATTATAAATTTTTATTTCCCTTGAATTCCCTATTCTAAAAACAGAACTATCTTCCTGAATTAACCCCGTTCGTTCTCAGCCAACCCCTTTGATTGCTTGAGTATTTATACTTAATTTGTCCAACCAATTGTTTTTTTTAGCGATCGCCTCCCCTCGAAAATAGTTACTTTGTACTATATTGTCCATGCCAAAATCGGGGTTAATGCTCTATTTATTTCAAAATGAGAATTGCTGGGCCAAAGATGCCACTTTTGACTTAATGGATGCGGTTTTGACCACCCGAAAAGTCGATTCTTTTGCTGAGTTGTCCCTATAGACCGTATTTCGGAGAAAGTGGCCGAGCATCTAGGGCGCCCTAGATGATTGTCGTCCCAAAACCAATAAATTAATGGAACTTTATCTGAAGCAAATACCGACACCAAAACCAGAGCAACGAATTATATTAGCGGGAGATCATACCCCATGGCCGAGGACTGAAGCTCCAACGTTAAAGGATAGAACTTATGAACATGGAGCTAAAGTAATCTCAGGAAAACCGATTACTTTGGGACATGGTTATAGTACCTTAGCTTGGATACCAGAAGGTGAAGGCAGTTGGGCATTACCCTTAGGTCATGAGCGAATTTCTTCCCATGAAACCCCAATTTCTAGAGCGGTTTTACAACTCAAACAAGTATGCAGACATCTTCAACGTCTCGGCTTCGCTCGACGTTGACCCGTTCGGACCTCCGGTACAGTCTAGTCTAAACTCCAGTATAGTTGTAATTAAACAGTAAACAATCCCAAACCAGCAACTAACTCTAATGAGCTATTTATACTCTTATCGCCATAACTTGACCCAATTATTAGAACAAATTAATTTACAGAAACCTTCGATCAAAATTCCTACCTTTGTTACTCATGACTTGGTAGATACTTATCAAATTTGTCGTCTAATTGATGATTTCATTTTTGAATATTTTCAAGAAAATAGAACAACAGACATAGACATTGCAGATAATAGGGATCAAAAAATCGATGATGCTTTGGATGAGTTCCAGTCTAAAGTAGTTGAAAAAATCCTGAAAGAAAAACAGGATTTTAAAAATATATCTCTCAAAAAGAAGAAAGGATTTAAAAATATTTTTGAGTTTGCTCAATGTGAAAACTTGTACTTATCGAATAAATATGTCAATCTTATCTCCGAAAGTCTAGGTCATACTTTAGAAGAAATTGCTTCTATTAGTTCACAGGTTTTTGTAACAGAAAAAATTCTAAATTTTAAAATCAAAGGTGTGGATTTAGTAGTTTTTAATCAAGGAATAATCAAATACACTCAATTAAAAACTAAAAAAGATACTCTTACTGGTAGCCAGAGTGATCGGAGTATCAATGAATTAAAAATACATCCTAACTCAGTTTTTGCCCCTGCTTTAGATATGGGCAATTCTTGGACAATTAGCAAAACCAAAGCTAAAGAGAATAATATTGAGCTATTAGCAGGGCAAGCTTTTTGGTCAATGTTGGACTTAGATTATGAAACTATCCTGAATAAGTTAAAGATGACAGTCAGGAAAATCGAAAAAGAACTTTATCAAGTTTAGCTACTTTGATGTATAATAAAGAGGTAGATAAGTTGCTAATTATTGGTTATGACTCAGGTAAATCTACAAAAAGCTGCTAATATTCTCGGTGTAACTACCGCAGAAATACTAACATGGCAAAAGAAAAAATTAATCAAAGGTCAGAAAATCAATCAAGTTGATTGGTTATTTGACCTCGATCAATTAACCAATCTTAAAAATAACCAATCCCCCGGAGAATTGAGAATTTTACAAACTGTTGAACCAAATAATTACACGGTTATCGAATTATTTGCTGGCTGTGGTGGTATGGCCTTAGGTTTAGAAAATGCGGGACTAAAAACACAATTACTGGTGGAAATTAATCAAGATTGTGTTAATACTCTAAGACTCAATCGACCGCAATGGAATGTTATAAATCAAGACATAAAAAAGATTAAATTTTCTGATTTTAGAGACAAAATAGATATTGTAGCTGGAGGTTTTCCCTGCCAACCTTTTAGTTATGCTGGGTTAGGGAAAGGATTAGAAGATTTGAGAGGGAGCTTATTTTTTGAATTTGCTCGTTGTTTACAGGAAGTACAACCTAAAATCGCTATGGCCGAAAATGTTCGAGGATTATTAAGCAATAAAAAAGGAGAAACCCTGCAATTAATGCTGCAAGCTTTACAGGAAATTGGTTATTATGCTGCTTATCAAGTTTTATCGGCTCAATTTCTCGATGTTCCCCAAAAAAGAGAAAGATTAATTATTATCGCCACCCGTCAAGACTTAAATATTAAACCCATTTTTCCCCAATATAAAAACTATACTATCTCTCTGAAAAAAGCCCTAGAGAATTGTCCAAGTTCTCCAGGAGTAGAATATAAAGAAAGAAAAAAAGAGATTATGTCTTTAGTTCCCGCAGGAGGAAATTGGCGGAATTTGCCGATGGATATTCAAAAAGAATATATGAAAAATAGTCTCAAAAATCACGGCGGACGGACAGGATATGCTAAAAGATTATCTTGGGATGAACCAGCTTTAACTATTACCTGTAGTCCGGCACAAACCCAAACAGAAAGATGTCATCCCCAAGAAACTCGTCCTTTGACTGTGAGAGAATATGCACGAGTGCAGTCCTTTCCCGATGATTGGCAATTTACCGGTAATTTAACCTCTCAATATCGACAGATTGGTAACGCGGTTCCCGTGAATATGGCCTATCATCTTGGTGGCTGTTTAATTAATATGTTGCAGGGGGATTATCTGGGGGAAACACAGCCAAAAACTGAACAGTTAAGCATTCCGGGGTTAGAAGTTAATTAATTTTGACTAAAAGTAAATATAGCGTTTCCTAAGCTAGTGAGGTACACCTATTTTTCTTTCCTTTTGCCTCTTGCTGTTCAGACCTCGGCGTGAGCTTTTGTCGAACCCTCGGTCGAACGTTGAGCTCACGGCAGAAGCCTTTTGCCTAAAACCCATAACTTTTGTACCTCAGCAGACTGAAAAACGCTATAGTTTTTACCTAATCAGCAACAGCTAGAGGAAAATGAAGTAGCTAGATACAATTAATTACACATATCTAACTATCTCTTGCATGAGTGCATGAGTTCCTATCCTCAGCCAGAAATTGATTTTGTCCGATTTTACTGTGCGGGGGGAATAACTTCTAAAGGAATACTTTCAGTTTCTCCATCTTTAGATGGATTGACATCCGGACTTTTTTCTGCATCTGGACTTTTTTCCACCGCTTTGGTTTCTGGAGTGGGGGGATTTTCGGGGAGTACTTCTGGACTGGGGTTCTTTTCCGGGATGGGAGTGAATTCTACTGGAGTTTCCCTTTCAGGAGATGGGGAAACTTCGGGGGAAGGTTCGATATTACGGGTAGTTTCTGCGGGAGTTGCTTTTATCTGGGGAGATTCTGGGGTAGTTGCGGGGGTAGTTGCGGGGGTGTCTTCGCTGGTTTTTTCTTCTTCCCGGGGACAGGCTGCCGATTCTAAACCGAGATGACATCGGACTTCCTCCCGTCCCAAAGACACGGCAATTCCCGACACCGACATTAATAAAGCTAGGATGGGTAAGATATTCTTCATAAAATTAGACTTGATTCTACTCCTCGACATCACATTGTCTATTTTAGATAGGATCGAACTGATATTGAGAACCCTTTGGCCCCTCATTGCCGCGATTAGCACGCACCAGGGGAACTTGATTAAAAATCTTAAAATCCGTGGTGTTTCCCCGCAAGGTGATTCCTCGATTTAAAGTTTCGACTACAGTAGCACGGTCAGAACTTTTAGCGATCGCTTCTCCTAATACTTTCATGGTATCGTAGGCGGTAGCAGTACGCCAACTGACGCGACCGCGCCAACTTTTCAGCGCATCTTTGGCAAAAGGATCCGTTGCTTGGAAACTCCAAGGTACTGCTAAAACTAATCCGTCGATGCTATCCGCTCCTTGAATGAGTATATCGGGTGTATAAAGTTCATTTCCGCTTAATAAGAGCATTCCTGACGACTCTTGGGCAATAGCCACGGCTTGATCAATGCGATCGCCATCTTTACTGAGGGCCAAAAATACCACCTTAGCGCCGGCTTGTTTAGCTTGGTCTATGGCGGTTTTAGCGTTAAAATTGGCTTTAGTAGTGTCTATTTCCTTAACTATTTTGCCTCCCGGTTCCTTTATCGCTTTAGCAAAGGAATCCTTTAATTTTTGACTATAGGGACTATCGGAATTATAAAAAAGAACCACTGACGGAGAATTTTCTTGCTTATTAGCATAATTAGCCAAAGTTTTGGCCACTGCTTCCAGATAACTGCTTAAAACTTCCTGAGATTTATCTTTAAGGGGAATAGTTTTCAGGGTTGAATTTCCCGTTTGACTAACACTGGTAGTCAGGGGAGAAAGAATCGCTAATCCTTCTTTTTCGTAACTTTCAATCGCTTTTTGACTAAAAGGATCGATTCCGTGGCCTATAACTGCCAAAACTTGACTGGATTGAATCAGATCATCGGCTATCGCTTTTGATTGTAACCCACCGCCATCATTAGCGATGACTATTTCCAAAGGATTACCAGAATTAGAATTGTTAAACTCCTCTTGATACTTTGCCACACCTCGGAGAATTTCCTTGGCGCTGTTGGGGTCCTTAGCGATAGGGACAACAACGGCTATAGTATTCTGATTACCTTTTTGTCTGGCTTTGACGTTATTGTAATAAATTTTGCCCTCCGGATCGTTTGCTTGGGGAGTGGCTGCCAGTTGATAAGATGCGATCGCATTTGCCCAATCTTCTTTTTTAAAGGCCGCTGCGCCTTTTTCTTTGTTAGGAGTAGAATTAAGCAGTATTTTCTCACCTTGGCTAAATAAATCGGGATTTTTAGCCGTATTACTCACAAAAGTTGCCTTGGGTTGCTTGTCTGGGGTTTTTTCCCGAACCACTTGAGGAGTATCGGGTTTGGGAATGAGCATTTGCAATAGACTCCAACCCCCTAAACCTGCGGTTAAAGCGGTAATTATCAAAGCGAAGGGAAGTAACCAGTTAGATTTTTGACCGACTCTAGTTGTACCCCCCGGAGACACCACAACCGTGGTTTTGACCGTCGTTGTTATGGGATCCATCGCTTCCCTAGGTAGGCCACAGATAAGACAATCAGGAGTAGTATTTTCGCAGGGTTCATGACCCCCCGCAGTCGCTTGCGGATAAGTTTTACCATCTTTCGGGATACCGTCACATTGCCAAGTAGTCATAATCAGTTATCAGTTATCAGATGTGAGTTTTTAAGTGAGCAGTATGTGTTAAGTGAGCAGTATTAAATAGGGTTTGCGGCAAAAAGTTTTCCCTGGGGGTAGGGTGTGGGGTGTGGGGTGTGGGGTTTTACCAGTTTTGAGGTGGCCAATTACCTAATTTTCAGGGAAAAAGTGCTTAAATTCCCCCCCGATCACTGCCATATCCAGTGCTTTTAAATTGGTAAAAGGTCTAAAAGTCTTACCCAACAAGGTTTTTAGCTTTATTCAGCAAACCCTAAATAGCAGTTTCTTGCCATCTTTTCACTGTTTACTGATTACTGTTTACTGATCACTGATTACTGTTTACTGATTACTGATCACTGTTTGAGGACGTTGTCGTAAGCTTTGGAAATAGAGGCCACCGATAAGCAGTAAAAAGAGGATATAAGCAACAATTTGACTGATATAGAGGTTTTGACGATAACCAAACAGAGATTTAAGGAGGAGTCCAGGGAAAGTGCGATCGCTCAAAATTTGGGAACCGTCCCAAACTTGAAAACCGAGAACACAGGAGGAGGGGAGAGAAGGACAGAAATTGCGATAAAAGGGGTCAATTTCACTTAAAAGACTGATTCCTGCGTCGATATGTTTCAAAACACCGATGAGTAATCCCGCAACGATTAAGAGGAGGAAAGTCCCCATAATTTGGAAAAAGAGACGGATATTAATTTTTACTCCCCCCGCAAATAGGAGAATTCCCAACAAAGTCGCCACACTTAACCCCGCTATCGCACCGAACGTTTGTATCTGCCAATCTTTTTGGAATTGGGCCAGGATAAAGAGGACAGTTTCAAATCCCTCTCGTAAGACAGCGATAAAAACGAGCAGAAAAATCGCTTTTCCTGCCCCATTTTCCGCTTTTAAACCCGCTTTTACCGCACTTTCTACCTCAGATTTCAAAGATTTGGCCTGTTGAGTCATCCAAATTAACATCCAACTCAACATTAAAACGGCAATCAGTCCAAAAGTGGCGGCCAGCAATTCCTTAATCATTGGTACGAATGGACTAGGAGAGGCATCCACTTGCAAAAGGATTCCCCCCAGCAAAACACCGACCAAAACACTAGCGACTACTCCTGCACCAATACCACGATACACCCATGAGTTAAGTTGCGATCGACCGGATTTTTGTAAACAAGCGAGGACAATTCCCACCACTAAAGCGGCCTCGAAACCTTCCCGGAGAGTGATAATAAAAGTCGGTAAAGCGGAACTGAGATTCATAAGCTAGTCGATAAACTCTAACTTTGATCCTAGCTTAAGCAAAATCCCGCAGCATCTTGCGAATTTCCAGATTGTGTAATTCTTCTTGTCCGATCATACCGCGAGCGAATTCTTCTAGGTAAATACTGGCATCTTCGACGGTTTCTAGGAGTGCTTTGTACAAATCAAGGGATTTTTTCTCATGATTGAGGCTCTCACTCAAGATTGCTTTGATATTATGTTCATAGCTTTCTTCGATGGGGGCAATTTTTAAGCTAGGATGACTTTCTAAACCAGTGAGAATTTCCCCAACTTGTTGCGCGTGGGTGAGGGATTCCGTGGCCTGAGTCTGGAAAAATTGGACGATGGGGATGCGATGGGGACCTGTCACCATCAGGGAATAGTGGGTGTAACGGACAACTCCCGCTAGTTCAAATTCCATGATTTCGTTTAGTTGTTCGATGGTTTTGTCTCTGTCTAGTTCCCGCATAAGATTCTCAATAATTTGTCTCTAATTGCAATTGTAGCTAATCCAGACTGGCTAAATGAATCTAAAAACCTTGTTGGATAATATCTTTAGGCTTTTTTGCCGTCAAAAAACTGCCAGCCATTTGAGCAATCGAGGGGAATTTTTAGGCACTTTTTCCTGAAAATGCCTAAAATCCCACACACCCCCCAAAAAACCCTTTCAGCAAACCCTAGGTACTGCAAAAAGACTTTAGCTGGGGGAATAGCAACTCAAGAGGTCATTAAAGGTTTCATTTTGCCTTAAACCATCGAACACAAAGTTATTACGCGCTAATTCGCCACATATATCCGGTTCTATGTCTAGAGCTTCCCGTAAACAGTCGATCGCTTTTTGTTGTTGACCGAGGGCGGCATAACAGCAGGCGGAATTATACCACGCATAGCGATCATCTCGATCGATTTTTAACGATTCTTCATAACAGGCGATCGCTTCTGTTAAACGCTGTAATTCCTGTAGGATCACACCCTGTTGATACCAGGACCAGTAATCTTGCGGTCGGATATCGAGGGCAGTACGATAATTAAATAAAGCCTCTTGGGGATTGCCCCAATCCCGGAAAGCGTCGCCGCGACGATACCGAGACCAATAATCCCGGGGTCGCGCCCCCAAGGCCAGATCATAGGAAGTGATAGCGCGTTCGTAATTTTTGAGCAATCGATAGGCCTCTCCTTGCCGGTAGGCGGCCCAATAGTCCCCCGGACTATGACTTAGGGCCCGTTGAAAACAAGCTATCGCTTTTTCGTATTCCTTTAACTCCTGTAGATAAACACAACCTTGATCGTACCAAGCCCAATAGTTATCGGCCTTTACCTGTGCGGCGTTAGAGTAACTTTCAGCCGCTTCTTCATACATCCCCAAGTCTTCTAGTATCATACCCCTTTTGTACCATGCCCAATAATCATCTGGATAATATTCTAAGGCTTTTTCGTAGCTGATTAAGGCTCCAAAATAGTCCATTCTTTCTTTTAAAATATTGCCTTGGTCATACCAGTCCCGATAGGTATCCGGACGGCATTCGAGCGCTCGATAGACAGTGAGTAGATAGGTCATAGTTATTAATCTTTAACGGAGTCAGGAGTCAGGAGTCAGGAGATAGGAGAATTAAGAATGAGCATTAATCAATTAAATGCTCTATTTAGGAATTTTATGCAACTTTATGTCTATTTTTCTTGTTTTTGCACTCTCAAAAATTAATTATGCAAGAACTCTACTGATTACTGTTTACCGATCACCGCAAAAAAGTTCTGGTGTTCCTTCATATAACTAAGAAACGGCGATCGCAATTGATCGCCATTTGCTTTGACACTTTTAAAACAGATTCAGATCCGTTAAAGCGCCGAGACTGCTAGAGGAGACTAACTTGGCGAATTTGCCGAGAATTCCCGTTTTATAGCGTGGGGGGCGCGGTTGCCAATGGTTACGACGACGGGTTAATTCTTCCTCCGATACATTTAAACTCAAGAGACGCTGACGAGCATCAATAGTGATTTGATCCCCTTCCTCTACCAGAGCAATTGTACCACCCACCGCCGCTTCCGGAGCGACGTGACCAACTACCATGCCATAGGTTCCCCCGGAAAAACGACCATCGGTAATTAATCCCACGGAGTCCCCTAAACCAGCACCGATAATTGCCGAAGTGGGGGCCAACATTTCCCGCATACCCGGTCCACCTACTGGTCCCTCGTAACGGACAACCACCACATCCCCGGCTTGAATTTTTCTGGCTAAAATTGCCTCTAAACAGGTTTCTTCCGACTCAAACACCCGCGCAGGTCCGGTGATAACGGGAGTTTTCACGCCGCTAATTTTGGCCACGGCCCCCTCCGTGGCCAGATTTCCTTTTAAAATGGCTAAATGACCCTCTTTATAGACAGGATTGCTAAAAGGACGGATAACGTCTTGGCCTGAGGGCGGTTGGTCAGGAATATCGGCTAAAATCTCAGCGATAGTCTGACCGCTAATAGTGAGAGCATCCCCGTGTAGTAAACCGTTAACCAGGAGAATTTTCATCACTTGGGGAATACCGCCGGCTTTATGCAGATCCACGGTAACATAACGACCGGAGGGTTTAAGATCGCAGATAACCGGCACTCGCTGCCGGATAGTTTCAAAATCATCGATCGATAACTCTACCCCCATGGTGCGGGAAATGGCTAAAAGGTGCAGCACAGCGTTAGTAGAACCTCCCACCGCCATAATTACCGAAATAGCGTTCTCAAAGGCTTTACGGGTCAAAATTTGGCTAGGTAGAATCTGTTTTCTAACTGCCTCGACTAAAACCTTGGCCGATTCTTCGGTACTATCGGCTTTTTCCTCATCTTCGGCGGCCATGGTTGAGGAATAGGGTAAACTCATCCCCATGGCTTCAAAAATAGAAGACATGGTATTAGCGGTAAACATTCCACCACAGGAACCAGCGCCGGGGCAAGCGTTGCGTTCAATTCCGATGAGATCTTCTTCACTGATTTTACCGGCACTGTACTGTCCCACGGCTTCAAAGGAACTGACCACGGTTAAATCGCAATCTTTGTAGCGTCCCGGTTTAATCGTGCCACCATAGACAAAAATAGCGGGAATGTTCATCCGGGCCATGGCAATCATTGCCCCCGGCATATTTTTGTCACAACCCCCGATAGCGAGGACTCCATCGAGACTTTGACCATTACAGACGGTTTCAATGGAATCAGCGATTACTTCCCTAGAAACGAGAGAATATTTCATTCCTTCTGTTCCCATGGAAATCCCGTCACTAATGGTGATAGTCCCGAAAAGTTGCGGCATTCCCCCCGCTAATCTGGTGGCTGCTTCGGCACGCATTGCTAAATCATTAATTCCCATGTTACAGGGGGTAATGGTGCTAAATCCGTTAGCGATGCCGATGATTGGTTTGTTAAAGTCCTCATCCCCAAAACCTACCGCTCTTAACATGGCCCGATTAGGACTGCGTTGGGTACCTTGGGTAACAATGCGACTTCTGTAGTTATCTGCCATAACTTTATCTTTCTCCAATGGCGGCTGACGGGTGCGATCGCGGCTCAAGTTCTCTAATCGCACCTTTATTTCTATTTTCTGACTTTTGGCCGCTCTGAGCAGGTTTTAGGACAGCCCATCTCTAAAGAAAATATAAAACCGTGGGAGTATTGGGCAATACTGCGAAATCTCCCCTTAAAACGAGTAACACTCCACCGACATTACCATCGCACTAGGTGCAGGAGATTCTTGGTTCCTAGAGTTTCTTCATGGTTTTGGGATAACCAGTCAAGTAAATCTGTCTCATTTTCAAAGTCCAGGAGAGCCTCTCCCAAGTCTTCCAATTGCTCAACAGATAATTGACGGACTTGTTTCTCGACAATGGTTGTAACTTGACCGAGACGACGGTTTAGCAGGCGTAATATCAGGGTGGCTTCACCTCGCTGCATTCCTTGTTCAATTCCCTGTTCAATTCCCAATCTTTCCACGCTAGTAATATAAGGCATCCTCGTTTCCTCCTCCCATTGACGGATTTCCTGCCAGAATTCTTGTTCTAAGTTTTTTGGTAAACTCATCAGCAGCAATTCTCATTTTAAAAAGTAACAAGTGATACAGACAGAAACAAAGCTTTAAGCAAGCTACAAAATGCGCTCCCGCGAGTGCGACTGCATCGCAGAGAAGTGAGTATAT
>JAADBR010000138.1 GCA_009995705.1 Microcystis aeruginosa W13-11 | reverse complement strand
TTTCTATTAAGCTCAACATATATTTTAAAGGTTGGCGGTCACTTTTCATTTTACCTGATAGTGATCGCTTTTACTTTTGATATTCTGATGGGAGAATGAAACAGCCCTACCCTGATCAAGGGGGGCAGGGGGGATCGAACCTAAAATCTATTTTTAATTTAATTATAACCAGCTACTTAAGCATTTTCGACTTTTGACTTAACTAAAGGGCTGTTTTTCGATTCAAAATTGCCTGCCAAATTAAGCCTATTCCCCGACAAAAGCTGATAATTAACAACCCAAGGGATTGTAATTCTCCCGCCGTATTTTTCAGTTGCCAGCGCTGGGGACGACAGAATAAAAAAGTAATTAGCTTTCTCTGCTCTGATAGGGTAAGTGGCGGGAATTTAAGGGTTGCTTGCCAGATTTTTCCTCGTTTTTCTAGATTGACTAGATGAGCAGATAGGCGCAAATCTTCGCCTAAAATATCTAGGAGTAACTTTTCTGAGTAGATGGGTTCCCTCAGGTGAATTTCTGCTCCTATTTCCGAAAGTTTTTTCAGATTGCCCTGTATGATTATATCCGATTCTGTTATCAAGTTAACAGGAGATTCCAGCACTTGGTATTCAGTTTCTAGGGTGAGGGGAGCTTCCAATAAAGCCACCAGAGCAGTCATGATAATAACCACGTTATATATAGCCAAAATTAAGCCAAAATTTAGGGGACTTTCTTGATAATTGTGATGGTGTAAATTAAAGAAAATACTAATTAAGGTAATAGTGAGAAAAAACAGCAATGGGTAGGATAAGTGCCAATTATATTGATAATTTTGGCGAGCAATTCCCTTCGGTGTCACCTGAAATCCTTTGTCAAAGGGTTTCCAAAGAACATGGAGAACTGTTAGGGATGTAGGTACACAAATAATCATCGATAGTACCTCAGAAAAAACAATTGAGCGCGAGCGAGAATTTAACCAGTGATAAGTGGCTAACTGGAGCATCATGTAGGGTAAAAATATATATATTGTCTCATTGATGGTAATCTTCAAAGGTACGATATAACCAAAGGTATAAAGGAGAGGAATAAGCAGAGAAAATAAACGAGCTAAGGGAGAAAACCAAGATAAAATTCCTTCTAAGTGTGCCAATCTTTGGGGTAGAGTTAATCCCGCAATTTTTAGGGGATTAGCTTTGATAAAAAAGGCCTGTAACGTTCCCCTTGCCCAGCGCAATCTTTGCAGTAAATAAGCTGATAAACTTTCGGCAGATAAACCAGCGCTGAGTTTTTCATTTAAGTAAATAACTTCATAACCTTGGGCAGAGATAGCAATCCCAGTGAAATAATCTTCACTAATAGATTCTATATTAAAATATCCCACTTCCTCTAAGGCTTTTCTTCTGACAATAAAAGAAGTGCCAGCACAGACAGGACTACCCACACCATCTTTAGCTGGTTGGATATGACGATAAAATAATTCTTCGTCGGGAGTAACGATATATTCTAAACCTAAGTTATGGGCAATAGGATCGGCATTATAAAAGCTTTGGGGAGTTTGGACTAAGGCAATTTTAGGGTTTTGAAACCAGCCAACAGTTCTTTCTAGAAAATTCCGACAAGGGATAAAATCTGCATCAAAAACCACCACTAATTCCCCTTGTGTTTGTCTGAGAGCATGGTTTAAATTACCTGCTTTAGCATTTTTTCTATCCTCACGAGTCAGATAATAACAATTTAATTTTTCTGCCAATTGATGAATTTCTGACCTCTGGGTATCATCGAGGATATAAATATTTTTATGAGGATAATTAAGGGCTTGACAACCGATAATAGTTCTTTTTAAGATAAAGGCTGGCTCATTATAGGTGGGAATCAGAATATCTACCGTCGGTAAATATTGTTGATCGATCACCGCTTGGCTATAAAAATCAGCTTCTTTGCGTCTATCTTTTGTGGTTAAGACTAAAACTAACTGAATTATGCTACTACTTAAAACTATCATCTCAATGCCTAAAAGTAGTAAACTAAAAAAGCCATTGAGAGCAGTAGAAAGATTTAAAGTTTCCAGAATCCTCCAGACTAGATAGCGCAGGGTGATAGCTAGAGTGATAGAAATAATAACTAATCTTGACCAAACTTGCGGACGCGGAGACAAGAAAATGATTAACTGCGTAAAAATTAGCAGGATAACGGTGGGTAATAATAATTGATAGCTATTAGTAACTGTGGGAACTTTGATCCAAGCAAAGGGGTTAAAAATTTCTTCAACTAAGCCAAGGATTAATCGATAAATATTGTGTTCTGGCCAAGATAGTGATAAACTGAGCATTATTAGCCCGCCGATCACTGCCAAAATAATTAAAATAACCGATATTATCGTCAACATCGACTTGAATAGGGAGGAATACACTGGTTTTCGAGGGAATGGAAAAATCGATTCTTGGTTAGACATGAATCCCCTTCTGAGTAAATAAATCTAACTACATTTTACAATTCTTAACAAAAACCAGGGCATTTTTGGCAATGACAGGAGCGCTCTCCACCAAAATGCTAAATTTTGTATCAAACCCAAGATGAAACTGGCCAGAAAAAGTCTGGAAATAGTATAATCCAGTTAACCGTGAGGAAAAATTAGTCTATGATAGCCGTCAAAATCGCCGTTGTTAGCGCTCTCGTTTTGGTTGTGGTCAAATTCGTCGCCTCTGTTCTAGGCAAAGGCAATATACCCCTACTTAATCAGGCTGTCACTGTGATTTTAAGCCTTTTTATCGGTTTTGAGTTGATTCAACTAGGACAAACGGTGATTGAAAAGATTAATTAAGAGCTAAACGGGCCAGATAGAAGCTAGTAATAGTTTTAGCATCGATCGATTCTCCTCGGGCGATCGCTGATTCCATTTCCTCAAAACTCATAAAAACCACTTCTATATCCTCATCGGCATCTTGAGCGGGGGGCAAGCTTAATTTTTCCAGATCCTGGGCCAGAAAAGCATAGATGTACTCATCGGAATAACCCGGTGCCAGGGCAAATTTACCCAAAGATTGCCAATTGTGGGCCCGATAGCCCGCTTCTTCCTCTAATTCTCGTTTTACCGTCGTAGCAGGGTCTTCTCCTTCATCAATCGTCCCGGCGGGAAATTCCAGAATTCGGGCTTGCAAACTAAATCGATACTGACGTACTAAAACCAATTGACCTTCCTTGGTGATGGGAACTGCTAAAGCACCCCCCGGATGACGCACACATTCCCATTCTCCCTCGACACCGTTAGGTAAACGCAGTTTCGAGACTTCAAATTGAAAGATGCGACCTTGATAAAAAAGACGTTGTTGGAGCAATTGAGGCGGTTCAGACATAGAAAATTTTCAACTAGGACTTTAAGAATTAATATCAACAAATGTCACCTTTGTCACCGGTGTTTCAGGTTATAATGGGGAATGCTGTCTTTACAGGTTAAATCTTTTTCGAGAAACCCCATGGCAAAAAAATCGATGGTAGAACGCGAGAAAAAACGCGCTCGTCTCAGACAAAAATACGAAGCTAAAAGAGCGGAACTAAAAGAACAATTCCGCACCGCCGAAGATTTTGAAGAAAAACTGGCAATTCACCAAAAATTACAGGAATTACCCCGCAATAGCGCTCCTAGTCGTCACCGCAACCGTTGTTTAACGACTGGCAGACCGAGAGGATACTATCGCGATTTTGGTTTATCCCGCAACGTTTTACGCGAATGGGCCCACCAAGGACTCTTACCCGGTGTGGTCAAGTCTAGCTGGTAGTCAGAAACAATATCTAGGGAAAATACCGGGATAGAGGCGTGGCTTTTACGTCTCTATTGCCGTTTTTAGGCAATTTTAGCGATAAAATAAAAACTCTCGATCGAGCGATCGAGAGTTAACCATGAACAAAAAATCCACCTAGACTACAGTAGCAGCCTTACGGGCAGCGGCGGCCTCATCGGGATGAATACCGAGACGGGTGAGATTGAGACGACCTTTACTATCGATCTCGCGTACCTTAACTAACACCTCATCCCCCACGGCCACTTCATCTTCCACCTTACCGACGCGTCCCTCGGCCAATTGGGAAATATGGATCATTCCCTCTTTCCCCGGCAAAACTTCCACAAAAGCGCCGATTTGGATAATGCGAGTCACGCGACCGAGATAGACCTCACCCTCATTGAGTTTGCGGGTCATATTGTAGATCAGTCGTTTAGCTTTTTCGGCCTGTTCCCCATCGGTGGAAGAAATAGTGACAGTCCCATCGTCATCGATATCGATTTTCGTGCCGGTCTGTTCAGTAATCCCTTTAACCGTCTTACCACCTGGCCCGATTACTAACCCGATCAGATCCGGATCGATCTTGATCGTCAATAACCGGGGTGCGTGGGGAGATAATTCCGTGCGCGGTTTTTCTAGGGTCGCTAACATCTTCTCGAGGATATGCTTGCGGGCCGGTAAAGCTTGTTCGATCGCCTTGGCCACCACTTCCATGCTTAAACCGGGGATTTTCATATCCATCTGGAGAGCGGTGATGCCAGAATCAGTACCAGCCACCTTAAAGTCCATATCTCCCAGAAAATCCTCTATACCCTGGATATCAGTCAAAATCCGCACTTCTTCCCCTTCTTTAATTAAACCCATGGCCGCACCGCTAACGGGTTTTTTCAGGGGAACACCGGCATCCATCAGCGCCAGGGTAGAACCGCACACGGAACCCATGGAGGTGGAACCATTAGAAGAGAGGACTTCCGACACCACCCGCAGCACATAGGGAAACTCCTCCTGGGGGGGGAGGACAGGCATGATCGCCCTTTCCGCTAAAGCACCGTGACCGATTTCTCGACGGCCGGGAGAGCGCATAGGACGGGTTTCCCCGACGGAAAAGGGTGGGAAATTGTAATGATGAAGATAGCGTTTTTCGTCTTCGGGATGGAGATCGTCGCCTAAATCCTGAGCATCACCGGGGGTGCCAAGGGTGGCGATCGAAAGCACCTGGGTTAAACCGCGATTAAACAAACCGCTACCGTGAACCCGACGGGGTAAAACTCCTACCCGGCAAGAAATCGGCCGCACTTCGTCCAGTTTACGACCATCAACCCGCACCCCATCCTCGATAATTTGGGCACGCATCAGTTTTTTGGTCATATCCTTAAAGAGATTACCGATTAACTTCGGCTCTTCCAGCGTTGGAGATTTTAAGGGATCTTCATCGGGGAGAGCGGTTATAGTTTCCTTGATCCGATTTTCGATCGCCTCTAATTTCTCATCCCGTTCGGTTTTGCTAAGGGTAAACTGAGAGAGAATCTGTTTAATTTCCTCTTTAGCTTGTTCTTTTAGGAAATTTTGCACGGTTTCGTTGACTGCCGGCACTTCTCGGGTGACGAGGGGAATACCCAACTGATCGATCAATTCCCGTTGAGCGGTGATCAGGTCGCGGACTGCTTCATAACCAAAATCGATCGCCTCAATAATATCCCGTTCCGGTAACTGATTGGCTCCCGCTTCGATCATCACTACCCCTTCGGGACTACCGGCCACCACTAAATCCAATTCTCCGTTATGGATTTCCTTGTAGGTGGGATTGATAATAAATTCATCCCCTAGTAAACCGACGCGCACCGCTGCCATCGGTCCTTGGAAGGGAATCCCTGCCAACAAAACCGCCACAGAAGCCCCAGTAACGGCCAAAACATCCGGGGGGACTTCCTCATCCATCGAGAGGGTCGTAGCGACCACCTGAATATCATCCCGTAGCCAACTGGGGAATAGAGGCCGCAGGGGGCGATCGATCAGACGACCGGTCAGAATTGCTTTTTCTGGGGGACGACCTTCACGACGCAAAAATCCTCCCGGAATGCGCCCAGCGGCGTATAATCTTTCTTCGTAATCAACGGTTAAGGGCAGGAAATCTACTCCTTCTCTGGCTTTGGCTGTGGTTGCTGTCACTAAAACCGCCGTTTCTCCCGATTGGATCAGAACACTACCGCCAGCTTGGGGGGCTAAAAGCCCTATTTTTAGTCGAATATCTCTGCCATCAAAGGATATTGACTTGTCAAACTCTTCCATGTAAAGTTATATTCCTTTCTTTCACTTTTCTCTGTGCTGTGGCAATCCTAGCATTTTTTGTCCCCCTTTCCGACAGGTTGAGTATTCAGTGATCAGTTATCAGTGATCAGTACTCCACACCCCAACTCCCTGCTTTTAAACAGGATTTAAGATTACTTGCTCAAACGAGCCAAAAAATGATAGGTTCGGATATAGGAATAATCTGGTTGAGAAAAAAAATGTCTTCCCTTGCCGTTTGCTGGCCCAAAAATATTTCTAAGTATTAGCAAAACTGACTGACTCTCAGCAGTTGAGCGGGATTTTTCCTAGCTCGCAGAACTCCAGACAAAGAAAATTAAGACAATTAAAAGGATTGCGTCCCTATTATCTCTCAGACGCTTTTAATCCAGTGAATTTGCGGGTTATTTTCCAATTAACCCCGTTTAACCCTATTGGTGGCTATCGATCATGGCTGAAAGTTATTTACTCAACAAACTGCAATCTGTAGAACAGACCTACACAGAATTAACCCGTCGTCTGGCGGATCCTGATGTCACTGGTAATCCCAGCGAATTACAGCGTCTGGCTAAATCTCGCGCTTCCCTAGAGGAAACGGTCAACACCTACGAAATTTGGCAAAAAAGTCAAGAGGATTTAATCGGTGCGAAACAAATCTTCAAAGAATCCGCCAGCGATCCCGAACTACGCGAAATCGCCGCCCTAGAAGTGGCAGAATTAGAGGAAAAAATCGCCACTTTGGAAGACCAATTAACTATTCTACTGCTGCCCCGGGATCCCCTCGATGAAAAGAATATCATGCTAGAAATTCGCGCCGGAACTGGAGGTGATGAGGCCAGTATTTGGGCGGGGGATTTAGTGCGTCTGTACTCAAAATATGCCGAAACTCAAAACTGGAAAGTTAGCCTTTTGAGTGAATCTCCCGCAGATATGGGAGGATTTAAAGAGGCAATTTTAGAGATTAAAGGCGATAACGTCTATAGTAAGCTGAAATTTGAGGCGGGAGTCCATCGGGTGCAGCGGGTTCCTCTGACGGAAGCTAGTGGTCGCGTCCACACTTCCACCGCTACCGTAGCGATTATGCCAGAAGTGGACGATGTGGAAGTGCATATCGATCCCAAGGATATTGAGTTAACCACGGCTAGATCTGGGGGTGCAGGCGGTCAAAATGTCAATAAAGTGGAAACTGCCGTCGATTTAATCCATAAACCCACGGGAATCCGGATTTTCTGCACCGAAGAGCGATCGCAATTGCAAAACCGGGAACGAGCTATGCAGATTCTCCGGGCGAAACTGTACGATATAAAGTTACAGGAACAACAGGAAGCAGTCAGTTCCATGCGGCGCTCTCAGGTGGGAACCGGTTCCCGTTCGGAAAAAATTCGCACCTATAACTATAAGGATAATCGTCTCACCGATCATCGCTTAAATCAGAATTTTTCCCTCGATCGCATTTTAGACGGCGACATCGAAGAGGTGATTCAATCCTGTATCGCCAAGGATCAACAGGGAAAATTGGAGGAATTAGCCGCTGCCCAAGAGACAGCTTAATCAGTGATCAGTTGCCAATGATCAGATTTTAGTAATCAGTGAATTTCCTTTCACTGATTACTGTTCACTATTTACAGTAAAAAGCTCCCCACTCCCCGCACTTTCGCCACCGGTGGGTGAGTGCGGGTGGGGACTGGTGCTGGTTAGTTCAACTCATGACTAATTCTAGGCTTCCACTAAACGAAAAGCCGCACCCAAACCGACAGCGATCTCATCGGGAGAAATTTTCCCATCATGGTTAATATCGATCGCATCGAATACCACATCGGTTCCCGCCCATTCTTCCCGGGTGATGAAACCATCCCCATCATGATCATAGACTCGGAAAATATCTTCGGCGGCGTGTTCTAGGGTTGACTGACCTTCCAACTGGGTTAAACGTTGAATCAGCAGTTGTTCTAATAACTCTAAAGCTTTGGTAAAACCTTGAATACCTTCCGCTAGTTTTTCGGAAGCCATGGCATCTTCGGCGTGCATTTTCTCAAAAGTCGCTTTATCCACGGCGATTTTGACAATATCAAGGGTTGTAGCCAGTGCTGGATCGAGTTTCCGGGGTAAATCGGCTTCTGTCTCTTGCAATTGTTCGAGCAGTTTCGGGGAAATGGTTAAAAGATCACAACCGGCTAACTCGCAAATTTCACTGATATTGCGGAAACTTGCCCCCATAACTTCGGTTTTATAACCGAACTTTTTATAGTAGTTATAGATCTGGGTGACGGATTGGACTCCGGGATCTTCAGCGCCAACGTAGTCTTTACCAGTTTCCTTTTTATACCAATCGAGAATCCGACCGACAAAGGGAGAAATTAAGGTTACTCCCGCTTCCGCACAGGCGATCGCCTGATGAAAACCGAATAATAGGGTTAAATTACAGTGAATTCCCTCTTTTTCGAGGACTTCTGCGGCTTTAATCCCTTCCCAAGTGGAGGCAATTTTAATTAAGACTCTTTCTCTAGAGATACCCGCTTGTTCATACTGGGAAATGAGATAACGGGCCTTGTCGATGGTAGCTTGGGTATCGTAGGAAAGACGAGCATCCACTTCGGTGGAGACGCGGCCGGGGACGATTTGCAGGATTTGTAGGCCAAAACCGATGGCTAGGCGATCAAAAGCTAATTTGGCCACATCTTCCGGGGTGGCCTGCTCTCCTAATTCTTCTCTGGCCGCTTGCAGGGTTTGATCGACAATCGGCTGATATTGGGGCATTTGGGCTGCGGCCGTGATCAGGGAGGGGTTAGTGGTGGTATCTTGGGGGGTAAAAGCTTCGATCGCTTGGATATCGCCGGTATCGGCAACAACCACTGTAAATTGGCGTAATTGTTCTAGTAAGGTTTTAGCCATGACTTCTCCAGATGCGTGTTAACACGAGACTTCATCCACATCTTAGCGATTCGATCGAAAGGAAGGGGAAAATTCCTGATTGATTTAATTCCCAAGCACAGACCCGGCCAAAGTAAGGACGAGCCGGGGAATCTTTTGGCCACTCCTTGCCTAAAGTCCTCTATTTGTGATAGTATTAGTGATTGTGTCGATTTAATAAAACGGAGTTTATGCCCAAGCTAAAAACGCGAAAGGCGGCGGCCAAACGATTCGAGGCCACGGGAAGCGGCAAAAAAATCAAACGTCGCAAAGCCTTCAAAAATCACCTACTCGATCATAAAAGTGCCGAACGCAAGCGCCGTCGTTTGTCCCAGATTACCTTGGTACACGAGCGCGACGAGAAGGAAGTGCGCTTAATGTTGCCCTATTTGTAAGTTTTCCAGAAAAATTGTCTAAAGGATTATCATGTCTAGAGTAAAACGGGGGAATGTCGCCCGCAAGCGACGCAAAAAAGTTCTCAAATTAGCCAAAGGTTTTCGCGGTTCCCACTCGCGCTTATTCCGTACCGCTAACCAACAGGTAATGAAGGCCTTGCGGAATGCCTATAGAGACCGTCGCAAACGGAAACGCGATTTTCGTCGTCTTTGGATTACCCGCATTAACGCGGCTGCTCGTCAACAGGGCATCAGTTACAGCCAACTGACCGGACAATTAAAGAAAGCTAATATCCTCCTGAATCGGAAAATGTTAGCCCAATTAGCCGTCCTCGATCCCGTCGCTTTTGCTAAAGTGGTAGAAACAGCCAAAGGATAATTTAGCCCCAAGCATGACGGAAACTTGGCAAACGATTCAATTCCCCAGTTCAGAAAGTGCGATCGCTTTAGCGGGTCATCAAGAAGCTAACCTCAAATTGATAGCCAAGCAAACTGGGGCGAATTTAGTCCTCCGAGGGATGGAATTGCGGATTGCGGGACAACCAACCCCCGTGGAGCGTGCCACAGCGATTGTACGCTCCTTAAGTATTTTATGGCAAGAGGCCAAGTTAATCGCCGAAGCCGATATTATGACCGCTATCCATGCCCTCGATACGGGGCGTTCTAGCGAGTATAAAGAACTACAGCAGGATATTCTAGCTCGTACCCGTCGCGGGGAGCTAATTCGGGCAAAAACCTTCCGTCAGCGTCAATATATCCAAGCGATTCAAAGTCACGATATCACCTTTTGTATTGGACCTGCCGGCACGGGAAAAACCTTTTTAGCCGCCGTTTTGGCCGTACAGGCTTTATTAGAAGATAAAGTAGAACGGATTATCCTTACCCGGCCGGCCGTGGAAGCGGGGGAAAAACTAGGCTTTCTCCCGGGGGATTTACAGCAAAAAGTCGATCCTTTTTTGCGTCCCCTCTACGATGCTTTATACGAATTTATCGAAGCGGCCAAAATTCCCGACCTGATGGAACGGGGTAAAATCGAAATCGCTCCCTTAGCTTATATGCGGGGACGAACCCTAGCTAATGCTTTTGTTATCGTTGATGAGGCCCAAAATACCACCCCAGCACAGTTAAAAATGGTCTTAACGCGCTTGGGATTCGGTTCGCGCATGGTAGTAACTGGAGATGTCACTCAAACCGATTTACCGCAACCACAGGAATCGGGGTTAATTGCCGCTCAAAAAATCCTCAAATCAGTAGAAGGGATCGCTTTTTGTTACCTATCCCGGGCCGATGTGGTGCGTCATCCCCTAGTACAAAAAATCGTCTCAGCCTACGAACAGCACGAAAAATAACAGATTGTTGAGATAGTCGCTCTTGTACTCTTGCGAGAGAGTATTGTAAAGTTTTGTAAAAAATATATGCAAATGACTGCAAACAACTGCTAATATGGTTAGTACAAGTTTACATCCCACATTCCGCACCCTAAGCTGTCACAGAGAGAAATTACGGAGAGAAAAAATCAAAGTGAGCATAAAAATAAACATAAGGAGCGAAAAAAGGCATTTGAGAAACAGTAAAG
>JAADBR010000137.1 GCA_009995705.1 Microcystis aeruginosa W13-11 | reverse complement strand
CTTAGTCCCCCCTTGATAAGGGGGGTGCGGATCCCCCCTTAGTCCCCCCTTGATAAGGGGGGTGCGGATCCCCCCTTAGTCCCCCCTTGATAAGGGGGGTGCGGATCCCCCCTTGATCCCCCCTTGATAAGGGGGGTGCGGATCCCCCCTTAGTCCCCCCTTGATAAGGGGGGTGCGGATCCCCCCTTGATCCCCCCTTGATAAGGGGGGCGCTGATCCCCCCTTAGTCCCCCCTTGATAAGGGGGGTGCGGATCCCCCCTTGATCCCCCCTTGATAAGGGGGGCATCTGATAGTTTTTAACGCCTACCTACTTAGCTATTCATTTAACCTCTTGCATCATTAATTTTTGAGGTTTTAAAAATAGCAAAAACAAGGATTAAATTAATTGTATATAATCCGTAAATAGAACCAAATCGCTGACATTTTAAAAGGGTTGTTTGGGGTTTTTAGAGCAAGTCTCGCTCTTAGCTTGTACCGTGTCAGGTAGATAGCAGCCGAGGGAATTTTGATTCCCTATTCTCGTGATATTATGCTTTGATGACATCTGAGCAAAACGGTCATTTGCCGTTGAGATAAATTTCGCTATTGACTAAGTTAGTAGAATAAGTTTGTTTGTTCTATATTAAGGTGTTGAGTGCTTCATTTTTAGGTCTGATTGGTTGTTGTATTGATCAGACAGTACCTGAGCAGCTTTTCTTTGTCAACTTTTGAGGTTGATGCGTTTAATTGTTCAATTGCCGCTCTCCTCGCAGGAAATTATAGAGAGTATTGCTTAATTTTTTATCTGTCCATTTTTCTAAGATTAAGCGAAAAAATCCCGGTTTGGTCTTTTGATCCTGAAAGTTACCGTAAAAATTGCTGGGATTGTTGGTGATTGCCGTGGGCAGCAAATTCAGCAAATAGTACAATAGGGTGTCATAATCAGCATCGATCCGATCGCCAACATTTTGATAGACCCTTTGCGTTACTATACAGGAGCGATATTGTAAAAAAACCATCCAATGGGACTTGACTAATTGGTTATTAGGATCATTCTGTCACCATTGCCACAGATCAAGATACAACGCTTCGTCATTTGCCACCTGTCTAGCGATCGCATGGATCGATTTTCTTAATTGTGGCACTTCGCACGAGAAAACTCGATCGCCTTCAATGGCTTTAATAGTAGTACAAAAGTACCTAGCACTCATCTCTATCACCGACTACAGGTATCTGCTATCTGATTAGGTAAAAACCGAGGATTTTCTGCAAAAGTAGCAAATAAATTCAGTGATTCCCTTGCCAAGCGCACCTCTTTCTCTGACAATAGATGAGAGACTGATAAGAAACTATCAGTCATAGCGAGACAGCCTTAGCAAACCACTAAAAGACTCATAAATTAACTCTGAGCTGCCACAAATTGCCGTCATACCAACTTCTAGGACAAAAATAGGAATGCGAGTAACCTTTACCGAAAATCAGGGTTTTAGAAAGGAATTGAATAAACGGGTTGATGCTTATTTTACCGAAAACGGCATCCCCACCAGAGATAATTTGGCCATGTACCTGAAGACGATCACGATTTTAACTTGGGTAATTGCCGCTTGGTTATTTGTGCTTTTTAGTCCGGATATCTGGTGGCTAAAAATCATCGGTTGTCTGGTTTTAGGAGCAGGATTAGCGGGTATTGGTTTTAGCATTGGTCATGATGCCAACCATGGCGGCTATTCTAGTAAAAAATGGGTTAATTCTCTCCTTGGCACGACCTACGATTATATCATCGGCGCTTCCAGTTATCTCTGGCGTTTTCGTCATAACTATCTCCATCATACCTACACTAATGTTTTAGGGTACGATCTGGAAATTCATGGCGATGGTGTGGTGCGAATGACTCCCCATGCCGAGCATAAATGGTATCATCGATATCAACATTTATTTATCCCGATTCTCTACGGTATAATTCCTATCTATTGGTCATTCTCCGATGTGCGCTCTATCCTCTTTCATCGTCGTTTTGGCGAGATTAAACTTCCCAATCCTAAAGTGATCGATCTATTCGTTTTATTGAGCGGAAAAGTTGTTTATCTCTTTTGGTTTATTGGCATTCCTCTCTTAGTTGGTTACAGTCCCCTAGAAATAGCGATCGGTTTTCTCATTGTTTTTATGACCTATGGAGTGCTTGCCTGTCATGTATTTATGTTAGCTCACGTTTTGGAACCTGCCGAATTTATTCAACCCTCGACAGCTAATCAAATCGAAGACGAATGGGCAATTTTTCAAGTGCGAACCACCGTAGATTTTGCCCCTAAAAATATCTTTTTAAATTGGTATTTGGGGGGATTAAATTATCAAGTTGTTCACCATCTTTTTCCGCAAATTTGTCATATTCACTACCCCAAAATTGCCCCAATTTTAGCAGAAGTTTGCCAAGAATTTGGCGTTAACTATGCCGTTTATCCCACCCTGCGCGGTGCTTTAGCTTATAATTATCGTTGGCTCAGGCAATTAGGCAATAAACAAAGTAATTTCGATCTCAAATTAGCCAGCTAAAGTCAGTTATCAGTTATCAGTTATCAGATGTAAGTTTTAAGTTAATTAATTAGTTAGTTAGTTATCTTTATCTTTATACCTGTTTACTGATCACTGTTTACTGATCACTGAAAAATGAACCTACCCAACTCGATTACCCTATCGCGACTCTTGGGACTGCCATTAATTTTATACTGGTTGCACCAAGGCACAGAAATCGATCGCTGGTTAAGTTTAATTATCTTTCTGATTGCTGCCAGTACCGATTGGCTCGATGGTTATCTAGCGCGAAAATTGGATCAAATCACCGAATTAGGTAAATTTCTCGATCCTTTGGTCGATAAATTGCTGGTTCTCGCTCCTCTTTTAGCTCTCATTGAAATGGATTTAATTGCCGCTTGGGGAGTATTTTTGATTCTTGCTCGCGAATTAGCGATCGCTGGTTGGCGCATTAATCCGAATTTAACGGGAAATAGCGACATAAAAGGGGCTAATTGGTGGGGAAAAAGCAAAACAGTCAGCCAAATTATCGCTATCGCTCTCTTAATTGCTCCCTTGCCTTCTGAATATAATTTAATTGCTCAGGGGGCTTTTTGGCTATCAGTAACATTAACTTTAATTTCTGGGGTGATTTATATCATACCCAGCCAAAAGTTAACCTAGAATTGATAAAAACTTAACCATTAGCAATAATACAGGAAACAAGCCTAGAAAACAGGGTTGTATTTTTTTTCTCGGTATATAATAATCGGGGGGAGGACTGTCAAACTCTTCACATTCAAACATATCACTCAAAGAAAAAACTATGCCCACTGTAACTGTATCATTCGCTGGCTTCTCCTCTGGTGTTACTTTCGATCGTGCTACTGTGACTCCGTCAGTTGCCGCTTTCCTGAACAACTATGATATCCCCATTTATTTATCAGGACCACCCATTGCCAGCGATAATCTCACTTCCCAGGGCTTTTTACCCTCGGGGTCCCTCGAAAACCTTACAGCTTGGAGAATAACCAACGTAGGCGATGCTGATACCGCAACCCTTTCCCGGTACCGTGGAGGCTTTTCTCAGCAATTTTCCCTGCCAGCAAATAGCTTTACCTTTGTTAGAGGTTGGGCTGCTGGCACTTATCAACTAAGCGGCGGTATTGTTAACACGAAAGCGTCGGGTGTGGAAAGAAATCGGATATGGGATCTCCTCACCACCGATTTCTATAACATTACAGGTGGCGACGGTAACGATACCCTAACCGGCGCCGATGCAGCGGATACCCTAATCGGTGGCAACGGAGACGATAGCCTACTTGGTGGCGCGGATGACGATACCCTACTTGGTGAGGCGGGAAGCGATATCCTACTTGGTGGCGACGACGACGACAGCCTAGATGGTGGCGCGGATAACGACAGCCTATTTGGTGACGCGGGAAGCGATACCCTACTTGGTCAGGCGGGAAACGATACCCTACTTGGTGAGGCGGGAAGCGATATCCTACTTGGTGAGGGGGGAACCGATAGCCTAAATGGGGGTACGGGAACCGATACCCTAATCGGTGGCGACGGGGACGACACCCTAACTGGTGGAGCTAATGTTGACCGGCTTGTTTACAACAATTCCAGCGAAGGCGTTGACACCATCACCGATTTTAACATCGCTCAGGATTTTATCGATGTTTCTGCCTCTGGTTTCGGTGGTGGACTGACTGCTGGTACTTTGTTGGCTGCCCAATTCCTTTCCGGTGCGGGAGCTACTAGTGCGACTAATGCAAATCAAAGATTCATCTATAACACCACTAATGGTGGTTTATGGTTTGACGTAGATGGTGTTGGTGGCATTGCTTCGGTTCGACTCGCAACTCTCAGTAACTTGGTAGTTATCACCAATAATAATATTGTTGTTATCTAATCTATCCCTGTCCATCCTCTGCGGTGGGTCGGACAACTGTGGATTTTTGGGGTAAAATCAAGCCACCAGAAATAGTCTCTGCGGGTGTGTTAGATAGGGCTAACACACCCTTATTATTTGGGAAGTGGGAAGTGAGGGAGATTCAGCGGCTCTCTCACTCTTTGTGTGATAAGTTTAACTTACTATAGAAGCGATCGATCTTTGTGTCCTTTGTGCCTTTGTGGTTCCTTCCACTAATCTTAAGGATAGACGGTGAAAATGGGTCTGAGCTTGAGAGTCAATGGGATTAATTTTGTGTAGTGATTAACTGACGGTGATAATCGCCCCATAACCGGGCTGCCTGTTGACTACTGCCGGAAGTGGGGGAATTGTTATCATTCCCTAACCAAATGCCTGTCACCCAGTGGCGACGGGGAAGATAACCGATAAACCAGAGGTCCACATAATTATTCGTAGTTCCCGTTTTACCCGCTTCTCCCATGCCAATACTGGCAGCGCCTCCTGTACCATTAGTTATCACCCCCCGCAATAAGCTATTCATCGTCTCGGCGGTTTTAGGGGAGATTACCTGCTGATTTCTATCGCTATCCTCGCCATAGTCATAAATAACCCGACAGGTACTCAAATCCTCCACATTTTCACAGTCGGAAGCGTCGAGAATGCGTTTAATAGCGTGGGGACGATTCCAGCGTCCACCATGGTCAAAAACCCCATAAGCTCCAGTCATTTCTAAGACATTTACCTCGCTTTGTCCTAAAATTAGCCCCGGTACAGCATTTAAAGCTGATTTTACCCCCAAACGTTCCGCTACATTGACCACATTGCTTAATCCTGCCTCACGAGCAATGCGAAGGGCGACACTATTTTCCGATTGCGCTAAACCTTGAAACATATTGACCCCCCCGCTACTGCGTTCACAGGGAGAATAGGCCTGTCCTTGCCAAGAGAGTCCCGCGCAGCTATAGGTTTTATAGGGCGATATTCCCTTTTCCAGGGCGGCAGTATAAGCAAACACCTTAAAAGTGGAACCGGGTTGACGTTTAGCTTGGATAGCGCGGTTAAATTGGCTTTTTTGATAATCAACTCCCCCGACTAAAGCGAGAATTTCCCCGGTTTGACTGTTTAGGGTAACTAAAGCACCTTGGGAGTATCGATAGCGGGGTCCTTGGTTTAAGACATTATTTTTTAAGCTTTTTTCTGCGATCGCTTGCAGCCGGCGGTCTAAACTGGTTTCAACGATAAAATTGCCCTCTTTAGCCACTTCTTCCCCTAAAAGATCCTGTAATTCCTCGAAAACGTAACTATAAAAATATGGTGCAATTGTACTAGACAGGGATTTTTTGGCTTGGGGACTGATTTCAATGCGGGATCTGCGAGCGCTGGCGGCCGCTTCTGGGGAAATCATGCCTAATTGAGCCATGCGATCGATGACACGATTGCGTAATTCTACGGAAGTGTCGTAATCTTGAATGGGGTTAAATAGATTCGGAGCGGGTAACATAGCCACAAGGGTGGCAGCCTCGGAGATATCTAAATCCCTAGCGGATTTATCGAAATAAAAGCGGGCCGCATCTTCAAAACCGTAACCGGCTAGACCGAGATAAACTCGATTGAGATAGGTTTTGAGAATTGTATCCTTACTATACACCGCCTCTAATTGTAAAGCGACCACAGCCTCCCGGAGTTTGCGATCGGCAGTATTTTGGCGACCAACTTCGGGGAATAAACTACGCGCTAACTGTTGAGTTAGGGTGCTGGCCCCTTGACGAATGCCTTGACCTTGCCAATTAATCATAACAGCCCGGACAATCCCCAGAGGATCAACGCCAAAATGCCAGTAAAAACGACTATCTTCGGAAGCGACAACCGCCTTGGGTAAATAGGGAGAAAAATCGCCCAGATTATCTAATTCTTGGTGAGTTTCCTGTCGCCTGGGATTGAGGGGAGTTTGACCATCCCTAGGATAAACCACCACCGGACCGCTCACCCCGGAAGGGAGGGGATAAACATTAACTCTGCGACTTTCCCAGATAATCCCTAGAACTAATAAACCGAAAATACCCCCCGCACCATAGAAACCATAGCGCAAAAGTCGCGCCCACAGGGGAGGGGGACAGTAATAGGAGATGGTGACACAATTGGCTAAGTCTGGAGGGGCCAGGGTAAAGGTATCCCCATGACGCAGGGAAACGCTTTTCAGACGACGTTTACCCATATAAACCCCGTTGGTGGAGTTTTCGTCTGTGAGCAGGAAATTATAGGGATTTTTCGGGTCCCGCTGCAGGGAACAGTGAATCTGACTCACCACATTATTACGGATAGTAATATCACAGGCACTGGAACTACGACCCAATAAATAGCGATCGCCAATGAGGGGATATTTGCTTTCCCCGCTGCCATTCTCGTCTTTAAGGCGTAATTCGGGAACTCTCGCCCCTTTTTTGAGATTTACTGACTGAAAATTCACCTTTCCTTGCAATTTCTGCACGGCAACGGTGACAAGTTGACTAATTTGGGTTTTCGGCGACTGGTTAGACATAGTTTTTATCAGCTTCTGAAGGCAATAGGGGAAGCGGGGAAATGGGGAATTTCAACTAAAACCCTAACACCCCCATTCATCCCCAATATCCCTAGATTGCCATTTTAGCCTCTAAAGCCTTCAGGTATTCCGTATTGACTCCCGACTCGCGAATCAGAGCAATTTTACCGGTACGCGCCACCTCGCGAATGCCAAATTTATTCAGCATCTGCATAATCGCCACCATTTTACCCGGATCCCCCACCACTTCGATGGTTAGGGTTTCCTCGGAAATATCCACAATTCGCGCTCGGAATACCTGCGCTAATTCGATTACTTCGGCCCGGCGCTCGGCGGTAGCATTAACTTTAATCAGCATTAATTCCCTTTCCACACAAGGGGTTTGGGTGATATCCTGCACCTTGAGGACGTTAATTAATTTGTAAAGTTGTTTGGTTAACTGTTCGATGCTGTCCTCGTCCCCTGGTACTACCATCGTAATGCGAGAAACTCCCATTTGTTCAGCAGGACCGACGGCTAGACTTTCAATATTAAAGCCGCGACGGGCAAATAATCCCGCAATACGGGTTAAGACTCCCGCTTCATCTTCAACTAATACGGATAATGTGTGTTTCATGGCGATTTATCTACACAACCTAGATTTAACCATTGTAAGACAGGAGGCAAGGTCAGAACAGCTTGTTTTCGCCCCACGACGATAGGAAATTTTAACAGATAAAATCCCCCGAGCAGCAGGGCGAGCCGGGGAGCAAAAGCTGACGGCTGACTCATGATTAATTATCGGGATTTTTTGGCAATTGTCCAAAAGGGAAAAGTTTGACTGGGATTGATGATAACTCCCGTGATGCCATGACGAGCAAAAGCATATTCTTTGGTTTGCCAAAGGGGAATATAGGGAACTTCATCGGCGAGAATTTCTTGAATTTTGCCAAAAATTTGCTTTCTTTTAGCTGGGTTACTTTCCCGACGGGATTGGGCGATTAATTGATTCATTTCTTGACTATAAAAAAATGAGCCTTGACTTTGGGATCCTCCCTCTTCGCAGCCAGTTTCTGGGGAACCTTTAGCACAATCTAAAAAGGGATAAATATAGTTATCTGCATCCAAAAAATCGGGATACCAATTAGATAGAGCAGTGGTATAAAGTCCCTGGCTAATATTACGGAAAAAGGCCGCTCCTAGGATACTATTGGGTTCAAATTGAATCCTATTATCTAAATCCCGTTTTGCTAGAGCTTTCATCACTGCTGCCACGCTGCTGGAAGTGATCGATCCCGAGGAGTGCCAAACTTCTACAATTGCGGGTTTTTCTGGACTATAACCGGCGGTTTTTAGTAATTGTTTGGCTTGCTCTATATTATGGTTGCCATAGCGCTCTTTAAACACCGGTTGTGATTCGGAAAAAGTAGTAGGAATGAGACTAAAAAGAGGGATGCCTTGACCTTGTAAAATGCGCTCATTCAGTAGATCTCGATCGACTAGAGAAGCAATTGCTTGTCGCACTAAAATATTATCGGTGGGTTCACTTTTGAGATTGACGCTCATAAAGTTAATTGCTGCCCCAGAAGATTCGATCGCTTGCCATTTTCCCTCGGCTGCTTCTGTGCGTAATTTTCTCACTTGAGGAGGCAGTAAAGATTGATAGGCAATATCCACCGCACCTGTTTGAAAACCGTTAAACAAATTGGCAGGATTCGAGAGATAAATTTGCACATTAACTCCCTTATTTTTGGCCGGTTCTCCCCAATAGCGATCGAAGGCTTCTAAACTAAAAGAATCGCTAGTAACTGCTTTTAATCGGTAATGTCCTGTGCCGATAAATTCTTCGGGTTTGAATTTACCTTCGCCAATTTGATAAAATTTGGGTGAAACCGCACAGGCTCCGGGATAAGCTAAAAGAGCGGGAAAAGCGGCAAAAGGTCTGGTTAATTTAATAGTAATTTCGTCCTCTTTGCCGGCGGTGATTTTATCAATTGTATCCCGGAGAAGAAAGGAAGGTTCGCCACCATTTTTGATAAATCTTTCTAGGGAAAACTTCATCGCCTCTGCGTTAAAAACCGTGCCATCATGAAAGATAACTCCTCGACGTACTGGGATAGTATAAGTCAAACCATCGGGGCTAATTTGCGGCAATTCCGTGGCAAGAAGAGGCTTTAAATTAGTGGTTCCTTCGGCGTAGGTGTAGAGAGTTTCACCGAGATTATAAATAATAAAAAGTCCCGCTAACTCATAACTATCGGCCGGATCGATGGAGCGTGGTTTTAGGGTTGTCCCAATTATCAGGCGATCGCTATCCCCCTGGGGTAAATTGGAATTAGTGGACTGACAGCCCACGGTCAGAAGAAGACAGAGGCAAAATAAACTTAAATAACGGTAAAGTTGGCGTAAAGATCTCATGTTAGGTTAATCCTGTGCCTTCTAAACAAGCTCGATCAAAAATTGCCCCCGGGGTTACTGCCGAGGCTAAACTAGCACAAAGAAGATTGGCATCAGTAAAATTTGTTCCGCGTAAAATCGCCCCGAAAAAAATTGCTTCCTCTAAATCGGTAGCTGACAGATCTGCTCCGGACAGATTAGCGCTAGTAAAATCGGCTTGGGTTAAAATCGCCCCGACAAAACTCACTCCCCGGCCATCGATACCGCGAAAATCCGCCCCGGACAAATCTAGATGATTAAAAACCGCCCCAGCTAAAAAAGCGCCGGCCAAACTTGCCCCAGTGACGATCACATCGAGGAAAATTGCCCCGCGTAAATCGGCATTACGAAAATCTGCGCCCCTTAAATTTGCTCCTGTGAGGTCAGCACCGCGTAAATTTGCGCGTAAATTCGCCCCTGCTAGGTTCGCACCCGCTAAATCAGCCCCTGCCAAATTCATGCCCGCTAGATCTTTTATCTCACCCTGACGAATTGCTAATAAATTAATACTGGGAAAAGTCATCGAAAATTTTGACTCTGAAACCCCGTCGTTCTACGACGGCTTTACCGTTAAATATTAACACATTTACGAAATATATGCTAAAATGTGAGCCATGGAAAAAGACTATTCTTACCGATTTTACCCCACACCTAAACAAGAGTCCCTATTGCGGCGCACTTTGGGCTGTGTAAGATTAGTTTCCAATAAAGCTCTCCATGTCAGAACCCAAGCATGGTACGAAAAGCAAGAAAGAGTAGGATATACTGAAACTTCTTCAATGCTAACCGATGGGAAAAAACAAGAAGAATTAGACTTTTTAAACGAAGTTAGTTGTGTCCCTTTACAATAAGGGTTAGGACACCTACAAACAGCTTTCACTAACTTCTTTGCTGGTTGTACTAAGTATCCTAACTTTAAGAAAAAAGATCAAGGAGGAAGTGCCGAATTTACCAAATCTGCTTTTAGGTTCAAAGACAGACAAATCTATTTAGCCAAATGCACAGAACCTTTAAGCCATTACCAGTAACAGATAAAGCCATCGGAATTGACTTAGGAATTAGTAGCCTTGGAATTACCAGCAATGGCGATAAAGTATCTAATCCTAAGCATTTGAAAAAGCATTATTAGAGACTGCGAAGGGCATCGTAAAAATCTTTCTAGAAAACAGAAAGGCTCAAAAAATCGGAAAAAAGCAAGAATCAAAGTAGCAAGGATTCACGCTCAAATCAGCGATAGTAAAAAAGACCATTTACACAAGCTAACCACTCAATTAGTTCGTGAAAACCAAACGATTGTGGTGGAGAATTTAGCCGTCAAAAATATGGTCAAAAACCCGAAATTATCTCAGGCAATATCTGATGTAAGCTGGGGAGAAATCACCCGACAATTAGCCTATAGATGCCGTTGGTATGGGAGAAATTACCTCGAAATAGATAGATGGTTTCCTATTAAAATTGAGTCCGCTTCCAATCTCTGTAATAATTTCGGCTCTGGGATATTTTGAGCGTAGAAATTCAGCTTGTCGCGTAGAAATTCAGCTTGTCTTTCGAGGTCGTCCTTTTGCCCGTGAGTGGAAACTCTGGCGTAACAGATAATGGACTTACTTTCCGGCTCGTAGTCTTCGAGACAGTAGCGGCGCGGCAGCTGCGAAAAACCCTTCAGGACCCAAGCAGAAGCCTAAATCGTAAGGTTTGGGAATCACCGTCCGTAAACGAACGGTGAGGATGTCAAGTTCAGCCACGGTTAAATAATGTAAAAATATCTTAGAATATTCGTAAACCTTTGTTAAGAAAGCGCTCCATGTCCCTAGAGCTATTATCCTTAGAAAATATTGAAGAAATCGCCCACCAATACGGATACTGGGCAGTATTTATCGGCATTACCCTGGAAAATGCCGGCATTCCCATCCCGGGGGAAACCATCACCATTGTCGGCGGCTTCCTTGCCGGTAGCGGTGATTTAAACTATTGGTTAGTTTTAGTCAGCGCAATTACAGGAGCAGTTTTGGGCGATAATTTTGGCTATTGGCTCGGTCGCGCTGGAGGTTGGCCGTTTTTGTTAAAAGTTGGCAAATTCTTTCGGATTCCGCCCCAAAAACTAGAATCAGCCAAGGATCAATTTAGTAAAAATGCACCCCTGGCGGTCTTTTTCGGTCGTTTCGTGGCTTTGTTAAGAATCTTTGCCGGTCCCATGGCGGGAATTGCCCGAATGCCCTACAACCGCTTTTTCCTCTGTAATCTGGGCGGAGCAACGGTGTGGGCGACGATTATGGTGACATTATCTTTCTTTTTAGGTCGTTTGTTCCCCTTGCACCAGTTAGTTAGTTCTATGGCTCGTTTTGGTATCTTGGCTTTAATTATCGTCCTGGCTTGGACAATTATTCACCCCATCCTTGAGTCACGGAAAAAGGTGGCCTAAGTCCGTCATTTCAGTTATCAGTTATCAGCTTTTGAAGGCAAAAGACAGAATCTGACAATTCTCCTACCTAAAAAGAAGGCTTGTTACCTCATTCTTGACGGGGAGCGATTCATGGTGTTAATATAATCCTGTCCAAGATCGCAACTATACATCAACGGTGATAGCCAAAAAAATTACTTTTTCTAATGGATTGGAATGTTACTACAGTAGTAGCAAAGAGGAAACGGAATACATTTTTTCGGAAATATTTACTGAAAGGCAATATGAAGGCCATGATATCGTCATCAAAGAAGGGGATGTGATCTTTGATGTGGGAGCCAATATCGGTCTATTCTCTATTTTTGTCAAGGGAGTTGAGCCAACAGCAAAAGTTTTCGCCTTTGAGCCAATCAAGCCAACTTTTGAGGTTTTGCAAAAAAATATTCATTTGCATTCTCTAGAGGGTGTTGTTTTATTTAACTGTGGATTAAGTTCAGAAAATAACCAGGCAAAAATCTTTACTTTTTATCCCAATATGTCTGCTAATTCAACCACAAAGCCAGAGGATATAATGGCTGAATTAGAAGATATTAAAGTCGCTCAGAATTCCTCAAAAATAGAAAATTTGTTTGAAGAGTTTTTCCAAGAAAAAGAACAAGTAGTCTGTGAAGTAAAAACTCTATCCTCCGTAATTAATGAACTCGGTATTGACTCCATCGATTTATTGAAAATCGACGTGGAAGGAGAAGAATACGAAGTATTTCAAGGCATCGAAGCTAAAGACTGGCCAAAAATCAAGCAAATAGTAGCTGAAATTCACGATAAGAGGGGACGCTTAAAGCAAATAAGCCAAATGCTGGCAGATAATGGCTTCAAAATTCAACTGGAAAAAAGAGAACTGCTACCTTCAACATTCGTGGATATTTTCCACTTATATGCTGTGCGTTAACGGTTAAACTTTTATTCTCAAAGTTAATCTATTTTTCCAGAAAATTGGTTAATAACTGACTGAAACGTTGGGCAATAATCGGGGCATCAAATTCTGAAACTTTCCCTCTACCTGCCTTCCCTAAGGAACGAGCTTTTTCTGGATTGAGAAGCACTTCTGCCAATTTAGTCGCTAAATCTTCAGCATCTAAGGGATTGGCTAATAGACCTTGTACACCATCTTCAATCAACTCCGGTGTCGAGGAAGAGCGACTGGCGACAATCGGTTTATAACTGGCCATAGCTTCAGCAAAAACTATACCAAATCCTTCTTGCAGACTAGGTAAACAAAAAACTTGACAATCAAGATATTCTTGGATCAGTTCTTGATAGGAAAGATAGCCGAGAAAAGTAACATTTTGCTCTAAATTGAGTTCTTGTGCTAGACGGCGTAAATTATTCCATTCAGGACCTTTGCTGGCAATTCTTACCTCCACATCGGGTATTTGACGGCGGAGAATTGCGGCGGCGCGGATCAAAGTGGCAACATTTTTGCGGGGATACTGGACACCGACACAAAACACCGTCGGCCTCCTCTGCTCGCGGTTTTTTTTCTCATGCTTGACCGAGGCGACCGCTGCATCCCACCCTTTGAGATCAATTAGAGAATGAACAATTTCGATATTGCCATCATACTGATAAAGTTGCTTGAGTCTAGTACGCGAATACTCACTGATAGAGATGACCATGGCGGCACGATGGACGCTCACTTTCTCGGCTTTTGCCATCAATTCTAGAGAAGTTCGCACCCAACCCCGCTCAAAGGTGGCCTCATCGGCAATAATACCAAGAATATAAACAATAAAAGGGACTTTCAGGCGATCGCTGATAGCGTAACCATCCATATCGTAACCCACCACCAGATCATAGTCGTCAAAGCGACGGGGATCGAGTCGCCAATTCCAAAGAAAGCGATGCGCCATATAGCCTAACGGCCCCGATGCTTTGGTTGGCGAGAAAACATCAACGATATGACCCTGGGAGCGTAACTCGTTAGTCAGATGGATATTGGTGACGAAAGTACCACTTCCGAGCTTGACATTTTGGGGAGTTGCTGTGATGATTGCTATCTTCATTTTTTGTCAAAGTTTATGGCAGCGGTTGGATGATGATGGGGCTCTCTTGGATACGGAACCTGGTAGAGCCATGATGGGAAAATCAGAACAAATAAGCTAGGCGGGAGTAGGTGCGAATCAAATCTTGATTTTTCCTATCTATGAATCTATGGACGAACGGGTATCCTCGCCTCCGTTAGCTTTTTTCGTCAAAACGATGAAATGTCCGGTTCGAGTATTAGGATGTTAGAAAACAAACGCAGATTGATTAATTATCCAGAGGAAAGCGGTTGTCAAAAATAACCGCTTCTGGAATTTTCCAAGAATCTCTTTAACGTTCGCGGCGCCCGAAGTTTTTCCGCTCACCGCCGCCACCACCACCACCAAAATTATCTTCTCTGGGACGAGCTTTGTTGACTTTCATCTGTCGTCCCATCCATTCGGCCCCGTCAAGATTTTCGATCGCTTTTGCCTCTTCCTCATCGGAGGACATTTCCACAAAACCAAAACCGCGCATTTTACCCGTTTCCCGATCCACCGGCAAGTAAACGCGACTAACTGTGCCGTATTCAGCGAATACACCCTGCAAGTCCTCTTTCGTGACTTCATAAACCAGATTACCAACGTAAATTGTCATGGATTGTCTCCCAATATCATAGCCATTTTGAGAAGGAGATCGGACACAACCCAGTCAAGGCCATCAGGGAAAAACCGCTTCTGTTTGAAACCAATGCTGCTACCGAACCTAACTACTCTCTCTAAACTAGCATAGCTGATCAGTGATCAGTAGGAATATGAAGTATTAAGTGAGCAGTAATATAGGGCGGTTTTCTGCTTTCTTTTCACTGATTACTGATTAGGGTAGCCAAGGATATTGACTAAAATCGGGGGGACGTTTTTCGAGGAAAGCCTGTTTACCTTCGGCTCCTTCGGCGGTCATATAATACAGTAGAGTGGCATTACCCGCTAACTCCTGTAAACCCGCTTGACCATCACAATCAGCATTAAAAGCCGATTTTAGGCAGCGAATCGCCAAGGGACTTTTTTCGAGAATTTCTAGGGACCATTTAACCCCTTCCTGCTCTAATTCCTCCACCTGGACGACATGGTTAACCAAACCCATTGCTAAAGCTTGTTGGGCGTTATACTGCCGACAGAGAAACCAAATCTCGCGAGCTTTTTTCTGACCCACTACCCGGGCCAGATAACTAGAGCCAAAACCGCCGTCAAAACTGCCCACTTTCGGACCGGTCTGGCCAAAAATGGCGTTATCCGCTGCTAAGGTTAAATCACAAACCAAGTGTAAAACATGACCGCCCCCGACCGCATAACCCGCCACCAGCGCGATAACTACCTTGGGGATGGAGCGAATTAATTTCTGTAAATCCAGCACATTGAGCCGGGGTACGCCATCATCGCCAATATAACCCGCCTGACCCCGCACCGTCTGATCGCCACCGGAACAAAAAGCATATTTGCCGTCGCTGTGGGGACCTGCACCCGTGAGCAATACCACCCCAATGCGGGCATCCTCGCGAGCATCACAGAAAGCGTCGTAAAGCTCAAAAACTGTCTTCGGACGGAAGGCATTGCGCTTATGGGGTCGATTGATGGTAATTTTGGCGATTCCTCCCCATTTATGGTACAAAATATCCTCGTAGGTTTTGACGGATTGCCATTCAATGCTCATAGTCTCGGTTATAGGCACAGCTTTTTTACCTTACCTCATTTTGTTCCCTTTAGAGATTAATGATCGCAATAGGTAATCTAGGCACGCACGCCAATTTGTCAATCATGCTATAATAGATGCTATCAAAAATTTAGGGAATCAGTTAAACCATGAAAAACACAAAATTAAAGAAAATTGGCTATGTCCAAAATCCAGAAGTTAATCAAACTTTTGCTATTTCAACCTCCTGAGATTCAATGTGAAGATGTCAAGCAGATTTTAGAAGCATTTGAATTTTTAGAAGTTCGTTCTACGGGTAGTCATCATATTTTTCGCCATGAAGACGGACGAATGCAAACAATTCCTAAAAAGGGAGGACAAAAAGTCAAAAAAGTCTATATTAAACAAATTATGTAAATATTCAGGTCTAGGGGTTGACAAAGAGAGAAAAATCAGCAGTAGGGATAAGAGAGACAACCGTATTCAAGGGGTGATGGACACAGGCCAAAGCCTGGCGGAAGAAAG
>JAADBR010000136.1 GCA_009995705.1 Microcystis aeruginosa W13-11 | reverse complement strand
CTAATGAATAAATTAGCATTATTTTTAGCTTTTCTGACAAGCTAAGTCTTTTTTTTATGCGTTCTAATTATCAGACTAGACTTTACAGTCTGATTTTTTAGTCTAAACTCCAGTATTAAGGAGAAAATTGCCGTTTTCTCGGCACTGATTACTGATCACTGTCTTAGCGGATTTCCACATTACCAGTCCCTTGAAACATCAGCCAAGAGAGGAAAAAATTAGCCACAAAAATCGCTAATAAAGAAGTTACCACAGCCGTGGTAGTAGATTGACCAACTCCTTTAGCACCGCCGGTGGTGGTTAAACCCCAACTGCAGCCGATAATGGCAATTAAAATCCCAAAAATTAGGGACTTTAACATAGAACTAATTAAATCCCATGTTTGTAGAAAATTTTGAGCTGATTGTAAGAATAGGGAATGGGAGATACCGTAAAGACTATCGGAAATCAATAAACCGCCCAATAATCCCGTGACTAAAGAGATAATAGTGAGCAGGGGTAACATTAAACTACAGGCAATCACCCGGGGAATGACCAAATAATCGATCGGATCGGTTTTTAAAATATATAAAGCGTCAATTTGTTCTGTCACTCGCATTGTACCAATTTCGGCGGCAAAAGCCGAGCCAACTCTCCCCGCCACCACCACCGCAGTTAAAACCGGGGCTAATTCCCTGGTTAAAGCCAAGGAAAGGACTCCCCCAACAAAACTACCCGCCCCGAAAAAAATAAATTCTCTGGCTACCTGAATAGTGAAAACCATACCCACAAAAGCAGCAGTAATGAGGGCAATTGTCAAGGATTCTGGTCCAACAATACTCATTTGTTCCAGAGTATTACGCCGGTGGATTTTGCCATTAAGAATATGTAAAAAAGTTTGTCCCGCTAACAAGCTGGCAGCCCCCAAACGTTGGAACCATAAACTTAAACCACCGGCAGCATCACTTTTTTTTGGCATTTGTCGAGGGACTATCGCTAAAATCTAACCTAATTATAGGCGAGAATTCCCTCTGATTATCCCTCGGTTGTGGGGACTTGCTTTGATGCCACTCGATCAAGGGATAAGAAACTATGGTTTTGTGCTGCCAGCAGGGGATAATAGAATTTCCAGTAGCCGTCAGCTATCAACCCTGATTCTTTATCCATGCCAGATTTACCGAAAATTATCCTGAGAAACCATAAAATTGATGCTGTTAAACGATTCCATCCTTGGATATTTTCCGGGGCGATTAAAGAGATGGAGGAAGAAGTCAAAGAGGGTGCTATCGTGGAGGTTTATAGCGATCGAGGCGAATACCTAGCCACTGGACTGTATAATCCTAGCAATATTGCCGTTAAAATTCTTTCTTTCCCAAAAGTCAGCGATATTGCTCAATTATTTCTCGAAAAATTCCAGAATGCCTATCAGCTGCGACAACAAATCGGTTTAGTGGATAACCCGAAAACTAACTGTTATCGGTTAATTAACGCGGAAGGAGACGGTTTACCCAGTTTAATCGTCGATTGGTACAATGGCACGGCGGTTATTCAAGCTTATTCCCTAGCTTTATACCAACGTCTTGATCTGATTGTCGATTGCCTGAAAACTATCTACGCTGACAATTTACGGGCAGTTTACGATAAAAGTGCCGCAGTTTTGGCGAAAAGCGCCCATATTTCCGAAAATAAATACTTATTTGGTCAAAAAACCGGCGATGAGGTGCTAGAATCCGGCCATCGCTTTATTATTGATTGGGAAAAGGGACAAAAAACGGGATTTTTCCTTGATCAAAGGGAAAATAGGGCCTTATTATCTCAATATTCCCATGATAAACGGTTTTTAAACACTTTTTCTTATTCTGGCGGCTTTTCCGTCTATGCTATGCAAGCGGGGGCTGCCCTAGTCGATTCCGTTGATAGTTCCCACGGTGCGATCGATCTTACCGAAAAAAATATCGCCCTGAATAATCTCAGCGAAGTTCCCCATCAATCCTACAGCGCCGATGTTTTTAACTTCCTGCGCGACTGTGAGGAGGATTACGATCTGATTGTTCTCGATCCTCCCGCTTTTGCCAAAAGTATCCAATCCCGTCATCAGGCGGTTATGGCTTATAAAAGATTAAATCAGCAAGCTTTCCAGAAAATTCGCCCCCAAGGTATTATTTTCACCTTTTCCTGTTCCCAAGTGGTTAACGAAGAACATTTTCAGGGGGCTGTCATGGCTGCTGCTATTGAATCAGCCCGCCCAGTGCGAATTTTAGCACGTTTAAGCCAACCAGCCGACCATCCCACCAGTATCTATCACTCGGAAGGTTCCTACCTGAAAGGATTGGTTTTAGCGGTGGATTGATGGAAAATTAAACGATTACCATCGGGATCATAGATGTATATTTCCCTCCCGTGGGAAGCTTGGCTAATTTCTCCCCTAGCACCATAGCCGATTTCGCTCCAATGCTCGATCGCTTTTTCGAGACTCTCCACCTCGAAACAAATGCTCATGCCACTGCCCCTAGAATCGCTAAATTCCTCTCTGTGGGACTCTTTAGGGCAAAAAAGACCTAATTTAAGGTTAATCAACCTAAATTCCGCATAAACGGCGACAAGATAGGGGTTTGGTTCCTGTTGCAACAATTGACGATAAAAATGCACCGAGCGATCAAAATTACTCGTGCCTAGGGCAATAAAAGCCTCTGTGTAATTGAATGGACTATCGGTGGGGTTATTCATTGGGGTTGGGAAGCTTTTTCAGTGATCAGTAAAAAGTGAACTGATAACTGAATAACTGTTGACTGATTCAAGATTGATGCTGCTAACGTTGTGGTTGACAATCTTTTGGCGAAAGTTCCACTAATGAAAGTATCGTCCGGTGGACATTGCTACTATTTATTTAATTTTAACATTTAATTTATAGGTGGCATTGCCGCGAGTCCCCCCCACAATTATTTCATAATTTCCAGTAGCAGGTAATTTTAGACTAGATTGGGTAGCTTCTGTTGTCAATATTTCCCCATTCGGTGCAATCACATCAAATACGGCATTATTTTCTAAGGATGTAATTTTCAGATCCATTCTCTGTCCTTGATTTGCTCTTAAGAGATAAATATTTCGACTCCCTCGCACAACCGATTGATTAACGGTGGCGCTATTAGTTCCGGGTGCAAACCGGATTTGAGACAATAAACAAGGTTGTCTTTGATAAACTTCTCGTCCCGTATTCAAAGAATCTGCGGTTAATGTCCAGATTTCTTGAGTTTTTTGGGTGTCTAACTCAATTTTTGTCGTGATATTTAAGTTTAACTGATTCCCCTTTTTTGTTCCTTGTAAGGTTTGAGTGTAGGAAGTATAATAAGCTGCTTGTTCATTATGAATTGTAGCTTGTACCCGACCCGTGACTTGATTTCCCTGAATATAAATCCTCGCGGTAGCATCCAGATTATCATTAGCGACCGAAAAACAATAACCTTGAATCGAAGAAGTGCTAGACGCTTGGGCAATTTGTCGGGGGGGATGATTTGCCATCCCCGGTGTAACATTGACTAAACTTGCAAAAATGACTAGACATCCTAATAATTTCATCATCATCATGACCATTTCAAGTCTTCACTAATACTAAACTAATTATCGCCCCAGCCACCATATTTAGACAGCAATTCTCATTTTAAGGTTTCATGACATTAAAACTCTTGCACCTAGAGGGGTTAAAATTCTTTAACGAATCTCTAGATCTCTGAAACAAGGCAAAATCGTTTCAAAATGAGAATTGCTGCTATTTGGGTGGTTGAGCGAAGCCGAAACCACCCTTCCGGTCAGCTAGGAGAAGACCCCAATAAATCGGAAATCGCCTCTAAAATCGACCCACTTTCCCGATCCAATTCCGCAATTTCCGCTAAAATTTCCTCCGGCTCGCGTAAAGGGTCGCCCTCTGGTGCATTCGGGTTTTTCACCGACAGATCGAACGACCCCGGATCGACCTCCTCTAAGTCTAAAAACCAAGAGCGCTCCGATAGCTTAAAAGTCGATTGAAAGTCGATAAACTCTTTCAGATCATCATCGTTCAGCGCGTTTGTTTTTCCCAGACTCCGCCCCGGATTGAGTTGATAAAACCAGATTTTCTGCGTCGGCGAACCTTTGGTGAAAAATAAAACCACCGTTTTCACCCCCGCCCCTAAAAACGTCTTAGCGGGACAATCCAAAACCGGATGGAGATTACAGGACGAGGTTAACTCCCTCCGTAAAGCTCTAGAGGCGTTATCTGCGTTCGATAGGAAGGTATTCTTAATAACGATCGCCCCCCGTCCCCCAGTTTTCAAACTCTTGATGAAATGCTGGAGAAACAGAAAGGCCGTCTCTGCGGTATTGATCGTGAAATTGCCGCGGATATCCTTTCGTTCGCTGCCCCCGAAGGGGGGATTAGCTAAAACGATGTGGTAACGATTCTTCTCTTGAATTGCTTGAATATCTTCGGCCAGGGTGTTGGTCTGAATAATATTGGGAGCCTCGATCCCGTGCAGGATCATATTCATCACCCCGATAATATAGGCTAAAGCCTTTTTCTCCTTGCCGAAAAAAGTCCTCGTCTGTAGCGTTTCCAGCTCTTTCGTACTCAGATCGGCCTTACTGTACCCCCGCAAAAATTTCCCCGATCTTCGCCCCGAACGTCCCCCGCGTATTCCTTGAATCCCTGAAAGTAGGGAAATAGCTCGCTATTGACGAACTCGATCAGATCGTCCCCTACCTTAGCGGTTTTCGGCAGTTCACCCCTTGCGTCCTTGGGGTAGGCCTAATTCGACCAGCGATAGGGTTCGTCTAGTAACGGATCGTAGTCTTCCCCTGTCAATAATGCCCGATTCTGGCGATCAACCTCCAGATCGTCGAGATATTTCAAAAAGAGAATCCAGGAGATCTGTTCTGCGTAATCCAACTCCGTCGCGCATCCCGCCTCTTTTCGGAGAATATCATCGATATTCTTAAATGTCTGCTCGAAGATAGGAAAAAGATTAGACACTCTCAAATCCTACCTCGATCGCTCCCTTATCTTTAGCATAGATTTGTAAAAAGGCTGAAAATGCTTCAGCCTCGTCTAAAAAATCAGATTTTACCATCAAAATTAAGGAATAGGATTAGCCCGCTCCTTGCTTTCTAGGGTTTCGGGAACAGCTTCCGTCTTACCAAAAGCGATTCTGAGGAAGGGAGGAGCAAGGAAAGTCGTCAAGATTACCATAATAATAATCGACACCTCCAAAGGCTTATCCAAAATTCCGCTGGCCGAACCAATCCCAGCAAAAACTAAACCCACCTCACCCCGGGGAATCATACCCACACCGATGGCGAGGCGATTGATTCCAGATATACCAAAAACTGCCCAGCCCGTCACCAGTTTACCGATAATCGCCACAACCATCAAAAAGACAGCGATCAAAAGTCCAGCCCGATTCTCCGGTACCGTTGGGTTTAAAACACCGAGATCGGCACGCGCTCCCACCGTCACAAAGAAAATCGGTACAAGCAAATCGGCGATCGGTTTAATTAACTCATCCAACTCGTTGCGGGTATCAGTTTCATCAAGTACCAAACCCGCAGCAAAAGCCCCTAAAATCGCTTCCAGATGAATAGCATTGCCCAAAAATGCCATAAAGAAAGCGAAGACAAATGCGGGAATAACAATATTTCCCCTGGTTTTCAGCCGCTCCACGATCGCCACAAAACTTTTGTTAAAAACACCTCCCAACAAAATTGATCCGATCAAAAAGGCCGTAGCGCTGACAATCAGATAAATAACATTGGTCACATCAATCTCACCGGTTTTGGCTAAACTAGCGACCACAGCCAGAACAATAATACCAAGGACATCATCGATTACCGCCGCACCGACAATAATTTGCCCTTCTTTGGATTTGAGTTGACCTAACTCTGATAAAACCTTCGAGGTAATACCGATACTGGTTGCCGTTAAGGCTGCCCCCGCAAAAATCGCCGGGATAGCCGCCACATGAAAGACGAGCATTAACCCGGCCGTACCTGCGGCAAAAGGTGCCGCAACCCCCACACAGGCCACAACCGTGGCTTGAATTCCCACTTCCTTGAGTTGTCGCAGGTCGGATTCTAGGCCAATTTCAAACAGCAGAATAATCACACCGATTTCAGCTAGAACCGAAATCACTTCACTTTGGGACTCAAAGATCCGGTCCAGGGCAGCCGGGGCCAATTGATTCAATCCTTGCAGTACCGTCATAATCAGCGAGTCCGAGGCCGATAGTCCCCCTTCGGGAAAGATGAGCAGATGCAGTGCCGAAACGCCGACGATCACACCGGCCACCAGTTCTCCCAGTACGGGAGGAAAATCCAATCGTCTGGCGGCCTCTGCGCCGAGCTTGCTGGCCAGATAAATCACCACCAGTGTCAGCAATACACCGGAGAGAATAATCGGTGAATCCTCGGCCACAACGGTGGCAAGCAAGGGGAGCGGAGTCATGGGGGCTGCTATCTCTCCGATCGAAGGAGGCAGAATAGGGGACAAAATCATGAGTTTAAAGGGATGAGGGTTAAAGGTTTTAGGTGGTCATAAAACTGGGGGGATATGAAAAAAGGCCACCGCTCAAGGACAGTCATGCTGGGGATGCGGTGGCCCGGATCAAGACAAGCTTAGTTGTCTAGATATCACAGCCCTCTGGTCCACAGAAACTCTGTCCGTACAGAACCTCCGCGTCACAGAGATAGATCATGCCCGCAAAATTGAGGAAAAACTGATCGGCAACCTGCTTGGCAATATTCTGGGCCATAATTCGATCGGGGGTGAGTACCTCGAACTTAACATTCGTGTCGGTTTCGGAAACGTGGGGTTGTCCCGACGAGCGAACGTTGCGACTGCCTTTACCGCCAGTATCCATCACCGTATAACCACTCGCCCCGGCTTCTTCGATGATCTTGGCGACTTTTTTCAGCAAAATCTTTTCTGTGACGATGACGAGCTTTTTGGCTGGTTTGGCCATGTTGATTATCTCCTTAAATGTGTACATTTATTTGCTTGGTCTGCCCGATCGAGGAAACGCCCACAGACCACAATCCTTGTGGGATTAGCCGCCGCTGAGGGCCTGGGCGAGACCAAGAAAGAACGGGATACACAAGCCGATCGCTACGGGCGTACCGATGGCCGTGGACGCGCCTATATAGGCGGAGGGATTAGCCGAGGGGATACCGGCCCGCAACGTGGGCGGCCCAGAGATGTCGGAACTAGAGGAAGCGATGACGGCCAGAACCACGACACCGCCCCAACTGAACCCGGTGGCGTAGTGGGCAATCATGCCGAAACCGAAGGCGATTAGCCCATGCACAAAGGGTGCTAGGACGCTATAGACCACATACCACTGGGCCACCTTACGCAGTTCACCAACCCTTGACCAAGCCTCCATCCCCATGACCAGCATCAAGATGGAAAGTAAGCCGCGAAAGAGGGGATCGTAGAAGCTTTTATAGACAGTTTCCGGCTGGGTGAATATGCCCAAAGCCAGACCTAATAACATGGCCGATAGGGCAGGTCCGCGCAGGCTTTCCTCAATGATCGGCCAGATCTTGACCCGATTATCCTTAGGCTGCTGTAGGCTGAGATATTCCTGCCGACTGCCCGGATAATCCTGCTGATCGGAAAATTCACCAGCCGCCACCGGCTGCTTGCTAAAAGACTCCTGGTCGTAGGCTGCTTCTTTCTGCTTCTTCTTGTTAAGATAAATGTTAGCCACCACGATCGCAGTTACCAGCGCCGGGATATCCATGAAGGGATAGAGTGCGCCGGCCCAGGCCTCGTAGGGTATCTTTTGTTCTTCTAGTACCGTCAGACCGGCGGCCATTGTCGAGCCACTCACGGCTCCAAATAACCCCCCAGTCGCGATCGCATCTACGACTTTCACCTTGGGCAGATTGGCCAAGCTATAGCGGGCGATGAAGACCACCACAATCCCTACTATGACGGCAAAAATCATGGGTAACACCATCTCCGTCAGGTTGGAATTGCGGATGGCAATTCCCCCAGTCAGACCGATTTTGGTCAGCAGCATGAAGACAATGATCGTACAAATCGACTCGGGAATGACCAATTCACTTCCGAGAGCAGCAATGATCATCCCACCAATCAAAAAGGCCAATGTTGGGGACTGCAACTGCTTAACAAAGTCCATGACAAACAATGACAAAAAATCCACGAATACCTCCTTAGGCCTCCCCTGATGAGGAGTATTAATACAAATGAACTTTCAAGAGTTAAAGAAAATAAGGGTCAGGTGTTTCACCCCAACAGCAGGCGTACTTCCCAATGTGGTTAAATTTATGTCGGGTAAACCCCTTGATTAACCTCAAAATCCTCTGGTTCTTGGTGAGGATGGGTCTTGACAAAAGTTACGGCTTGTTGTAGGGCGATGGGATGGTTCTGTCCACACGATTGAAACATCCGCTTCCTTCATGGCTGCCTGTTCCCTGGCGATCGCTTTCGAGACTCCAAAGATCATCGGACCACTGAGATAAAATAGGATGATGCGACCGTTAGCTTGGTTGAGTAACCGTTTTTCTTCTGGACTTAGGAGAATCTCGTCATCGTTATCGGTGATCGTTTTCACTTCCTGCGCTTGCAGTTCACTGAGGCGATCAATGGTGAGAATATTAGCAATAAAGACCCCCACACCCACAGCAACGATCAGATCGACGAATACTGTTAATAACAGTACACCGTACATGATTAGCGTCCCTTTCAGAGAAATCTTATGGGAGCGTTTCAGGAAACTCCAGTCGAGAATATCGATCCCCACTTTTAGGGCAATCCCCGCTAATACCGCCATGGGGATACTCTTAGTTAAACCGGCAGCCCAGAGAACGACGACTAATAAAATTAAAGCGCGAGTAATGCCAGAAAGGGCAGTGGTCGCACCGGTTTGAATATTGACGACAGTTCCCATCGTGGCCCCGGCACCGGGTAAACCGCCACAGATTCCTGATACTAAGTTACCAATACCTTGACCGATCAATTCTTTATTCGATTTGTGTTCGGTACGGGTTAAACTATCGGCAATTACCGCCGTTAATCGGGTATCAATACAACCCAACATCCCTAAAACTGCCCCATCCACCAACATCGTGATCATTTGGGCAGCACTAAAGGTGGGCATTTGCAAGGTGGGTAAACCCACGGGAATATCCCCAATCCGGCGAATTTCAGCACCTTGGAAGAAAAACAGCGAAATCAGAGTTCCTATCACCAAAGCTAATAACTGAGGGGGGACAAAACGCTTGAATTTCGAGGGCATCAGGAAGATGATCGCCAAGGTGATCGCCCCCAGAATGGCTTCAGGGGGATTGATATTAGAGATTAGTTCCGGGATTTTCTGCACTGTGCCTAAAACCCCTCCTTTGGGAGCGGCTTGCCCTAAAAACGGCGGAATTTGCAGAATAATCAGGATTACCCCGATCCCAGACATAAAGCCAGAAATAACGCTATAGGGCATTAGGGTAATGTATTTACCCATTTTGAAGATACCGAACAGAATCTGGAAAATGCCCGCTAACATGACTACCGTAAAGGCCATGGCTAGGCCTAATTGGGGATTTTTAGCGGTTAAACTGGCCACAACCGCCGTCATTACCACTGTCATCGGCCCGGTTGGTTCTGAAATTAATGTGGGTGTGCCACCAAAAAGGGCAGCAAAAAAACCCACAGAGACAGCACCGTACCAACCAGCGATCGCTCCAGCCCCAGAAGCTACACCGAAAGCGAGAGCTAGAGGGAGAGAAACGACGGCAGCTGTGAGACCACCGAAGATATCGCCCTGCAAATTGTCAAAATGAATACGATTGGTTATTTCCATGACAATCCAACTGAGCAAAGGATTTTTGGGCAGAAAAAAGCCGGCGGTTGACAGACCAGCCTTGATAGACAAAACTTTATGGTTTTTAAAGATCGATTGTTCTAAATCTATACCAGAACGGATATCTTGACAAGCAAATTTTTGTAAATTGAGTTTAAATCGATATATCTTTACAAAAGTATTGATTTAAACCTATGATATAAGCGGGGTGGGGAGGTTTTCACTCGTTCCCCTCCATTCCTGCTTCTGTTTAGCAAAGCTCCTCAAGGCAGTAACAGAAGTGTAGATCTCTAGAGGACTCTCTTGATTCACGCCACTTTACATCAACTGATTGTCTTTGAAGCAACCGCTCGTCATGGCAGTTTCACCAGGGCTGCTGAAGAACTATCGATCACCCAACCCACCGTTTCCACCCAGATGAAACAACTGACTAAATCAGTGGGTTTACCCTTATTTGAACAGATAGGCAAACGTTTGTATTTAACCGAGGCCGGACGCAGTTTATTAGTAACCTGTCAGGCAGTCCTCAAGGATCTTGATAACTTTGAGATGGCGATCGCCGATATCAAGGGCATTAAACAGGGTAAACTGCGTTTAGCGGCGGTATCCACAGCCCAATATTTAATCCCTCAGCTCCTAGGTCCTTTTTGTCAACAGTACCAGGGGGTAGATGTGTCCCTAGAATTGACCAATCACCAAGACCTAGAAACAAGGATGATCAATAATGTTGATGACCTATATATTTTAAGCGACCCCCCCCAAGAGCTAAACCTGGAGATTCAACCGTTTCTGGAAAATCCCCTCGTGGTTATTGCTCGCAAAGATCACCCCCTAGCAGGACAGAAAAAAATTCCAATTAAACGACTGCAAGGGGAACCTTTTATTATGCGGGAAATGGGATCGGGAATTAGACGGGCAGTACAGCAAATTTTTCTCGACCATGGCATCACTGTATCTCTGCGTTTGGAAATCGGCAATAATGAAGCCATTAAACAAGCGATCGCTGGTGGTTTAGGAATTTCAGTTCTGTCTCAGCACGTCTTAAATTTAGATCCTCCCAATGGGGAATTTACCATCCTTGACGTGGAAGACTTTCCCATCCAACGCCATTGGTATGTGGTTTATGCCAAGGATAAAAAACTATCGGTGATCGCCAAGACTTTTCTGGATTATCTCCTCTCAGGGGATGTACGGGTGTATGTACCCAAAGACCTGCGATCAAATCGAATTCGTTGAGCGCAAGTGATCGATCCATCTCCCATCCGAAAAGGTGGAGATCAAGAACTCGATCTCCTGGGGAAACCGATCGGCGAAATCCTCAATGCGATCAATTTTCCCAAAACCCGCAAGGATTTAACCCACATTCCGCACCCTCAACTGTCACAGATCAAAAAAGCCATTAAAGTAGTACATAATAACTAAAATTAATTCAAAGGTTAAAAGGGTTAATGAGAATATATAGCAT
>JAADBR010000135.1 GCA_009995705.1 Microcystis aeruginosa W13-11 | reverse complement strand
ACTGGCAAAACCAGAGATTCGGTCGCCTTGTGCAGGTCAAAGCCTGAGTTGCCCATCGAATTTTAGACCTAACTCCTCGGAATTTGAGAACTCTATCAACATGCGATTACCCTGTAAATATATCGAGATATTTTGTAATAAATTTGCTGCGGAGTTTTTGCTTCCTAATCATGTTTTTTCTGAGATAATCAGAGAAACAATAGTTAACGATAAAATTATCTCGAAAGTTTCCAGTGATTATAAGGTTAGTCGAGAAGTAGTTTTACGAAAACTGTTAGATAATAACTTAATCTCCCAGAAAGAATATACTCTTAAAGTAAGGGAGTGGTACAGTGAGCAGGTGGGAAAAAGTCAGGACAAAAATAAAAAATGTGGAGGTGATTACTATGCTAATCAGGCGACATATTTGGGAGAAAATTACCTAAAACTTGTGTTCAATAAATACTATCAAGGCCAATACGATATCGAGCGCGTTGCCGATTATCTAAACATTAAGAAAGTTGCTATGGTGGAAGAACTTGAACAATATTTATTGGATAAAGAACTGTTTTGATGGTTTACATTTTTGATACAAGTAGTTTTAAGGTTTTAGGAAACTATTTTCCCAAAAGTTTTCCCACCGTTTGGCAAAAAATCGATTTGCTTGTGTCAGAAGGTAGGCTAAAATTAGTACGCGAAGTGCTTAAAGAAGTAGAATATGGCAATAATAAACAATTTGTTTTAGATTGGATAGACTCCAATAAACAAATATTTTTACCATCCACTGAGCAGGAAAGTTTATTTATTGCCGAAATTTTTTCTATCAGAAACTTTAAGGATTTAGTGAGTGAACAAGCAAGATTACAAGGAAAACCAGTGGCAGACCCATTTATTATTGCCGCTGCTAAGATAAAAGACGGTTGTGTAATTACCAAAGAAGCTTTGAAGCCTAATGCTCCCTAAATCCCCACAGTCTGTCAACACTTTTCTATCGATTGTACCAATGTTCAGGGTTTAATGGAGCGAGAAGGTTGGCAATTTTAAAACTAAAATTAATGGATAAATTGCCAATAAATTTATATGTTGAAAAGGCTTTTTCTGGAAAACTAATAACCATGTTCAGCCAGAAATTCTAGGCTAATCTCGCTAGGAGGGTGATAAGAACGCATTCCTAGCAATTTTTCCACATATTTGCCTAAAATATCCCCTTCTAGATTCACCCAATCGCCTAATTTTAAATGGGAAAGATTGGTTTCAGCGTAGGTGTGGGGGATGACAGCCACTTTAAACCAGCTGCAGGAGGAATCGCAATCGGCCACGGTTAAACTAATGCCATTAACAGCTATACTGCCCTTACCGACGATGTAACGAGCTATATGGGAATTCCACTGCTCTTCTAGGGAACTAGGGGGAGCAAAGGTCATTTCCCACGAATTAGCCACGATTATCGATTCGACTAAACAGCCTATTCCGTCCACATGACCGGTAACAAAATGACCGCCGATTTTACTACCCACCCGCAAAGAGGTTTCTAGGTTGACGTTGGTTTCTGTTTTAATCCTTCGTCCCAAAGTAGTGCGCTGTAGGGTTTCTGGGGAAGCGGTGGCCAGAAAACCCTCTGGGAGAATTTCCTCGACTGTCAAACAAACCCCATCCACAGCCACACTATCACCAATCATTAAATCTTGGAGAATTGTATTAGAGGATACAGACAAATATAGTCTATCAGTATCCACAACCTGAATCGTTCCCAAGGCTTGAATTAATCCTGTAAACATCTGCTTTTTTTCTCGACTATAAGTCCTTGTGAGTGAAAGATTGGGCATTTTCCCCAGAATAATCGGCGACAATATGACCATCTCCCACTAATTGGTATTTGTAGGTCACTAATCCCTCTAATCCCACCGGACCGCGGGGGGGCATTTTTTGGGTACTGATACCCACTTCGGCCCCAAAACCATAACGGAAACCATCGGCAAATCGCGTGGAACAATTATGAAAAACTCCAGCGGCATCGACTCGATCGCTAAAGGTTTTGGCCGTGTTAAAATTTTCGCTGACAATGGCTTCCGTGTGTCGAGAACCGTAATAATTAATATGTTCGATTGCCGATTCCAGACTATCAACAATTTTAATTGAAAGAATTAAATCACTATATTCGGTTTGCCAGTCTTCTTCTGTGGCCGATGGTACGTTAATAATCTGACGAGTTGCTTCATCTCCCAATAATTTAACCTTTTTTTCCTCTAATGCCTGGGCCACTGCGGGTAAAAATTGTCTAGCGATGTCTTGATGAACCAATAAAGTTTCAATGGTATTACAAGCGGCAGGATATTGGGTTTTACCATCGACGGTAATCCTAATTGCTTTGCTTAAATCGGCTTCTTTGTCGATATAGAGATGACAGATACCATCGGCATGGCCGAGGACAGGAATGCGGGTATTATTTTGGATATAACGCACAAATTCGTTAGAACCTCTAGGAATTATTAAATCGATGTATTGATCAAGTTTTAAGAGTTCCTGAATTTCTTCTCTTGTTGTTAACAATTGCACCGCCACCGAATTAACTTGAGTTTCACTCAATGCCTGATGAATAATTGTTACTAAAGCTTGACAAGAACGGAGAGCCTCTTTACCCCCTTTTAAAATAACGCCATTGCCGGATTTTATCGCTAAACTGGTAATTTGAATTAAAGCATCGGGACGAGCTTCAAAAATAACCCCTAAAACCCCCAAAGGACAGGTTATTCTCCGCAGAATTAAACCTTGATCTAATTCCCGATTAATTTGTATAGTAGCTAAAGGATCCGCTAATTTAGCCAGATCTCGCACCCCGGCAATGGCAGCTTTTAATTTGCCAGGACTTAACTCTAATCGCGCACATAAGGCCGGAGATAATTCCATCGCCTTGGCTGTTTGAACATCGGCGATATTCGCTTTTAGTATCTTATCAGCATTGGCAGTCAAAGCCTCAGCAATAGCCTCTAAAGCTTCATTCCTTTCTTCGTTAGTCAGGATAGCCAGTTGACGACTCGCTTGACGGGTTTCTCTGGCGATTTCGGGGAGGGATAGAGAAGTTGTAACCATAGAAAATTAAACGTAATAACCGCTATCTTGTTTATCTTATCTTATTTTTGAGAAAGTTTCAGGGTCATTAGAACTCTGGTAAAAATCAAAAATTGTTGTTAGGAGTCGGTAGTCAGGAGAATTAAGAATCAATAATAATTAATTAAATGGTCTATTTACAGATTTGGCTCTCTTGAGTTTGGTGGGTAAAATGTATTCTAAGATACAGTCCTGCCAGCGAGCGACTGGAACGAACCACAAAGACTCAAAGGACACAAAGATCGATCCTATATAAGTTAAACTTATCACACAAAAAATGAGAAAACCCTGATTTTAGGCAATTTAATCTTTATTTTCGAGGTTTATTGAAGGTTATCAACCCTTGTCATGATCATCATAAATCTAGTTAACTAGAAAAAATAGCCGAAATTAGTGATTTTTCTATCCTAGACCTGTAGAGACATTATAGTTAACATCCCTACAGCATCTAGACTATCTAGACCGGATTGGCAATCAGACAGTTAGATACCTCTTGACGCGCCCAATTATCGGCGGCTAAAATGTCATCTAGGCTGGGAGTAGAACTGTTATGAATTGCAAAGCGATCGCAAACTTTTTCAATCACTTGGGGAATATCTAAGAAGCTAATCTTTTCTTCTAAAAATAATGCTACCGCTTGTTCATTGGCCGCATTTAATACTGCTGGCATTGCGCCACCTGAGCGTCCAGCTGCATAAGCTAGTCCCATACAGGGATATTTTTGATGATCGGGTTCTTTGAAGGTTAAACTACCAGCTTTAACTAAATTTAAAGGTTCCCAATCGGTATAAATTCTTTCAGGCCAAGACAAGGCATATAATAGGGGTAAACGCATATCAGGCCAGCCTAATTGGGCTAAAACTGAGGTATCCTGTAACTCAATTAAAGAGTGAATAATACTTTGGGGATGAATAACAATATCGATCGCATTGTAATCGACACCAAATAGATAATGAGCTTCGATAACTTCTAGACCTTTATTCATTAAAGTAGCCGAATCGATGGTGATTTTTCTACCCATCGACCAGTTAGGATGTTTCAGGGCATCAGCTACGGTTACTTGTGGCAATTTTTCCACGGGTAAATCGCGAAAAGCACCCCCAGAAGCAGTGAGAATAATCTTTTTTAATCCCCCCGTGGGAACTCCCTGTAAACATTGAAAAATAGCTGAATGTTCCGAGTCAGCAGGTAATAATTTAACTCGGTGTTTTTCCACTAAAGGCAGCACCACCGGACCGCCAGCAATCAGGGTTTCTTTATTAGCGAGAGCGATATCTTTACCGGCAGTAATAGCGGCAATCGTCGGCAGCAATCCCGCACAACCGACAATTCCCGTGACGACGCTTTCGGAATCGCCATAACGGGCCACTTCGATTACTCCTTCCTTTCCTGCTAGGATAATCGGGGTGTAGTCAAGGTCGGCAATTAGGCTTTTCAGATCTTCTAGTTGACTTTCGTTATTAATCGCCACGATTTGCGGGCGAAATTGCCGAATCTGCTCCGATAGTAGTTGAATATTATTACCCGTGGCTAATCCCACCACTTGAAACTTATCGGGATGATCGGTGACAATATCGAGAGTTTGAGTACCGATCGAGCCAGTAGAGCCTAAAATCGAGATTTTTTTCATTAGAAACTTACTATAATTTGAGGATCAGCTTTTAATATACGTTCTCTGGGGTCTTTCCGGCACATCAGCGTCAATATTAAATATTTGTTAAAAATGTTGATAGTTTGACTTTTTTGTGCTAGAGCTTAGAAAAAGTCAGCGATAGAGATGGTGAGAAAGAAGAAATCGAATAGAAAAGCCGATGGATTAGGCTGTCTAGCGGGGGGTCTGGTTTGCTGTTAGATTTGGGTTAAGTCGGAGAAAAAATAACCGAACTTATGTCTAAGTTCGGCTAGATTTAATTTAGAAACTGGACAAAACTAACTTTCTGTCGTGACTGCTGTGGTGGGAGGCAACTTAATATTAGTAGCTAATCCCAGAATTTGCAGCAGACGAATGGTCATCCAAGTCAGATCAACCTCCCACCATTGTAGGCCATGACGGGCCGAATACTGATAGGCATGGTGATTATTGTGCCAACCTTCACCGAAAGTTAAGATAGCAACCCACCAACAATTTTTAGAATTATCGTGGGATTCATGGCTAACATAACCAAATTTGTGGGTGGCGCTGTTGACAAACCAAGTGGAGTGGAAAACTAAGACCAAGCGAACAAAAATTCCCCAAATTACAAACGGCCAACCACCCATAGCATAGAGAATTAAGCCTAAAACAATTTGGATAGGAACAAAATAATTTTGACAGAATTTATAGAAAGGATCGTCGGCGATATCTTGGGTAAAACGGGCAATTTCTTCGTCGGCAGGAATTTCGTGCAGCATCCAACCCATGTGACTCCACCAGAAACCTTTATTAGAATCGTGGGGATCGGGGGCAGTATCAGAATGTTTATGATGAATACGATGTAGGCCTATCCATGCGATCGCACCTCCCTGACAAGCGAGGGTCCCGCACAAAACCAGAAAGTATTCTAACCATTTGGGAGTCTTAAAGCTCCGATGGGAAACCAAACGATGAAAACCGAGGGTAATTCCTAAACCCCCAGTAATCCAATAGAGAATCAATGTTACTCCCACAGCACCCCAGCTAAAATTGCCAGGCAAGAAGGCTAAAAGAGCCACTAAGTGGATAAAAGCCATGTAGATGAGAGTCACCCAGTCAATGGGAAGTTTTTCGGAAGTCGCAACAGTCATTGAATAACCCAAAGGGAAACAACAGGAGACAGAGCATCATTGTCTTATCTGTCTCGATTTGACACAGGGGGAACTTTGACGCTTATTGACACTCCCGTCGCTAAAAGCGACGGATTCTTGGTTCAACGAGTCCACTTAAATTAGATGCCTTGCGTTATCCAACCCAGAGGTGGTTCTCTCCCCAAGCATTACTTTTCGTATGCCCCACGATAGTTGTATTTCTACAAAATTTGCTTGAATTGAAGTGTTAGCTTCAAATGCTGCTTTGTCTAGTTCCTGCAAAGATTTTACCTACCTACAGGTAGAAACTAGAACAATTAGGCAGAACCCCATATCTTTAATTGTCAAGGTGCAGATAGCGTAGTGGTTAGACTACAGGGGTTTTTAAAGCGGTTGATTACCCTATCCGCTATACTTGTATGGTAGCTATTTTGCCTGGATAGGTCAAGACCCTTAAAAGAGGAAGTTATTCGAGATTTTGTCAGGAGACTGGACACTTATTTTTAATCGTGCTTCGTGTCACTGAGCTTGTGGAAGTGCTGTTCTAGGCTGGCCTTTGTTTCATCCCTTCGGTAAAACCGAGGGCTTCGGCCGTGAGATCAGCCGAACGGTCTTCACCCGACATTTGAGATAAATAGTAACAAATATCACAATCTATTGTTTGATGGATATCCCCTCTCTACTCCACAGGGCAGAAGAGGCCCTACTCCCCATCTTTTCGGAAATTGACGCACAGGTCAAGGAAAATCTCCGTCAAGTCCTCGCTGCTTTCCGTGAAAACCGCGTCGGGGTGCATCATTTCGCCAGTGTTAGTGGTTATGGTCATGATGACTTGGGACGGGATACTTTAGATCAAGTGTTCGCCCAGTCCCTAGGGGCCGAAAAGGCAGCGGTGCGGGTACAATTTGTTTCAGGAACCCATGCGATCGCCTGTGCCCTGTATGGGGTTCTCCGACCAGGGGATGAAATGTTAGCGGTAGCCGGTGCGCCCTACGATACCCTAGAGGAAGTAATTGGAATTAGGGGCAGTGGTCAAGGCTCTTTAAAGGATTTTGGCGTTAGTTATCGGCAATTAGAGCTAGATTCTACTGGTGCGATCGATTGGTTGGCTTTAGCAACGGCAGTTAAACCCCAAACCCGTTTAGTACATATTCAAAGGTCTTGCGGTTATTCCTGGAGATCGAGTTTGTCTATTGACGAAATCGAGAGAATTGTCCGTATAGTTAAACAACAAAACCCGAATACCGTCTGTTTTGTCGATAATTGCTATGGAGAATTTATCAACACCCAAGAACCCACCGACGTGGGAGCAGATCTGATGGCCGGTTCTCTAATTAAAAATCCCGGAGGTACAATTGTCACGGCCGGGGGATACATAGCAGGTAAAGCGGAATTAGTGGAAATGGCCTGCTATCGTCTGACAGCACCGGGGATCGGTAGGGAGGGAGGGGCAACTTTTGACCAAAATCGTCTTCTTTATCAGGGATTGTTTCTAGCGCCGCAAATGGTGGGAGAAGCGATGAAAGGCAGTCATTTAATTGCCTATGTGGGGGATAAGTTGGGTTATCCAGTCAATCCCGCTCCTTTTGTGCCTCGACGCGATATCATTCAAGCGATTAAACTCGGTTCCCCCGATAAGCTGATTGCCTTCTGTAAAGCCATTCAAGCCTATTCTCCCATCGGTTCCTACTTGGATCCCGTTCCTGCCCAAATGCCGGGCTATGAGAGCCAAGTGGTGATGGCTGGTGGCACGTTTATCGATGGTAGCACCTCGGAATTCTCCGCCGATGGACCCCTACGGGAACCCTATATCGTTTTCTGTCAGGGGGGAACCCATTGGACTCATATTTCTCTAGCTTTAGAACAGGCGATCGCAGCTTTGTTGAATGATTCCCCTAACCTTCCTTCTCTCCCTTAGTTAAAATCCTAACTTCCTGTCTTTGTGGTTAACAAAAAGGGGACTGTCAGGGGGCAAAAGTTCCATATTAGTATTTAGGCTCTCTTGGGTTTGGTGGGTAAAATATATTCTTGAGATATAATTCTGCTGGCGAGCGAGTGGCACGAACCACAAAGACACAAAGATCGGTCGCTCCTATATAAGTTAAACTTATCACACAAAGAATAAGAGAGTCGTATTTATTCCTTTTTTATTTTTGTTAAGGACTTATTGATTGATTTAGGCTCTTTTTTTGGGTAATTCCTAATTTTTAAGATCAATGTAGATTGGCAAAAATGAGATGCACCCAGTTTCCAACTTGTCTAACTCGATACCAGACGAGAAAATAAGCACAAATCTAACTATACTCATTAGAATATAAATATCAACGACCACGATTAAAAACTCTTATGCGGGTAACTCTAAAATCGGCCTTGAGTGACAGTAATATCGATGCTAATCAAAGCAGCAGTCAACGTCAACTGATGCTCTCGATCGCCGCCACCAGTGAACAGATTGACACAAATTTACCGATTAATCTTTGTTTAGTTCTCGATCATAGCGGTTCTATGCAGGGAAAACCCCTAGAAACGGTCAAAAAAGCGGCTTTAAGTTTAATAGAATCCCTCGGTGTTAACGATCGTCTCTCGGTGATAGCTTTCGATCATCGTGCTAAAGTTATTCTTCCCTCCCAATCGCGACAGGATGATCTGACCTTAATTCGCTCAAAAATTCAACAATTACGAGCGGGAGGAGGTACGGCGATTGATGAAGGGATAAAATTAGGCATTCAAGAAAGTTCCGGCAGCAAAGGTTATGTATCTCATATTTTTCTGCTTACCGATGGTGAAAATGAACACGGAGATAATGAACGCTGTTTAAAATTAGCCGCAGTAGCAGCTGAGTACGGTATCACCTTAAATACCTTCGGTTTTGGCGATCATTGGAATCAAGATATTTTAGAAAAAATTGCCGATATCGCCGGCGGAAGTTTATCTTATATCGAAAGACCCGAACAGGCTTTAATTGAATTTACTCGTCTATTTAACCGTCTGCAATCTGTGCGGTTAACTAACGCTTTCCTGCAATTAGAATTAGATGCTCGGACTCATTTAGCCGACTTAAAACCCATTGCCCAAGTTGCCCCAGAAACTATAGAAATGAGCTTACAAAAAGAGAGGAATTTTTACATCACCCGTTTGGGGGATTTAATGATAGATGAAGAAAAAATTCTCCTCCTCAATCTCTATATTGACCAAATTCCCCCCGGTACTCACACCATAGCTAAGGTGAAGATTCGCTACGATGATCCCGCTTCCGGTCAAAAAGGGCTAGAAACTGCAACTTTTAGCCTTGATATCACCTCCCAAGCTCTCTATCAATCCCAATTAGACGAGCAAGTTCAGAAATCAATTCTCACTTTAGCCAAATATCGTCAAACCCAAATCGCCGAAGAAAAATTAAAACAGGGCGATCGAGCAGCCGCCGCCACCATGCTACAAACCGCAGCCAAAACGGCCCTACAATTGGGAGAAAAAAATGCCGCCACTGTCCTCCAAACTAATGCCACCCGTTTACAGGTGGGAGAAGAATTGAGCGAGGGAGATTTAAAGAAAACCCGCATTGTTGCTAAAACAAGACTACAAACCGACGGAGAAACAGGAAAATGATTAAAATTCGCCCCTTGCCCCTAGGAATTTTTCTGATAATAATGTTCGCTCTTTCCCCGGTTATTTTGCCTTCCTTAGTCAACGCTATTCCCATTGAACAGATACCGAAACTAAATCCGCAAGGGGGATTATGGGTGAGCGATCGAGCTAATCTTTTAAGTCGGGCGGGTATTACGCAAATTTCTGGTGATATAGCCAAATTAGAGGCAGAAACCGGCGCCGAAATTGCTGTTGTCACCGTCCCCCCTACCCTATCCTACCCCCAAAGCCTACGCCACAGCCCTATTTAATCGTTGGAAAATCGGCAAAAAATCGCAAGATAACGGGGTTTTAATCCTCGTTTTCCTCAAGGATAGACGGATAGAAATCGAGACCGGTTATGGAGTCCAAGGATTTTTACCCGATGCTAAGGTCAAGGACATTATCTACACCTCCATGATTCCCAGCTTCAAAACGGGAAACTACGAAGAAGGTATTCAAACGGGTGTAACAGTTGTAAGCGGGTTTCTCCGTAGTGCTTATGGGTTGCGACAAACTGAATTTAGGCCTCAAATCACAATTTCCATTCTTCATCTTGTTTTGGCTATCCTGATGGTGGGTGTGTCTTTTCCCTCGATGTTAATTCTATATCTTGTTTATTTTCATTGAAACAAAATCCCAATTCCTAGCAAAGCAATCATCACTCCGAAAATCGCCCGCAAGTTAATCCGATCCCCCATCATGGCTGCGATCGGCAGGACAAATAAAGGACTGGTAGCAGTGAGAGTTTGGGCAATACCCACAGGAGAGAATTTTAAAGCAGTCTGCTGTAACCATATCCCTAAAAACGTACTGCCGAAAGCGGTGACAATAATAATAGCAATCAGACGTAATGACCAGTTAATCGGTGGTGATGATTCCTGACGGCGAAAAAACATCAGAATTAACACTATTCCCGTCCCCGCTAACAGACGAAAAAGGGTACTCTGCAAAGAAGACATTCCCGACTGCACCAGTGCCTGACGAGATAAAACCGCCCCCACCGCTTGGGAAATCGCCGCAATTAAAGCCCAAGCAATTCCTTGCCGCCAGGGGCGTTGACTATTGATTTCCGGAGTTTTTTCGGAAATAACCCAAGCAACCCCGAAGATGGTCAAAATAATGCCAATATAAGCCGATATTTTCAGGGATTCCCCCAAAAAAGTCGCCGCTAGAATCGCCCCCAACGGAGGCGAAAGGGTTTCTAACAGGAGGGTTTTTCGCGGTCCCAAATAATTGAGGGCGGTAAAATAGGCCGTGTCACCGATTCCTATACCAATTGCGCCACTTGTCAAGAGTGTAAATACCGAACTTTGCTGATTAATACCGCGCCATTGTCCGGAAAGGGGCAGCGTCAGAGCAATTAAAGCGATCGCGACTACTCCCTTCAGAAAATTAAGCAATAAAGGCGGGATTTTCTGGCCTAATAGGCTATAAATCGCCGCAGAAATCGCCCAAAGCGCCGCCGCACTCAAAGCCGCTATCTCTCCCGTTAAATTTTCACCGAGACTAAATCCGTTGAGCATTATCATAATTTGTCAGGAGACGGTATTAAGAAGACTCCGAGACTATTTTTATTTATTATCCCCACTTCCCACACCCCAAACCCTTGACAATCAAAACAGTCGCTGATTTAGTGATTTAATAACTGGACTTCCCCGTTAACAAAAAGCCATAACCTGTGCTGTAGAAGGGATTAAAAGAATTTCCGCCGCCCTGTTACTGGGTACAAATCAGGGAAACTCCCAATAAATCTAACGCTTTTTGTTGCAGTTGGGTCGGTCGAGTTATCTTAGAACCCACATCCAGCAGGTTATTTTGAATATTTTTTATTTAACCTAACCCAGTCATAGAAAGGCTTACAGCTATTTAAGTATTTTTGTCTAAATCTCTCATGGGGGAGATATTGG
>JAADBR010000134.1 GCA_009995705.1 Microcystis aeruginosa W13-11 | reverse complement strand
TACTGTTTCTCAAATGCCTTTTTTCGCTCCTTATGTTTATTTTTATGCTCACTTTGATTTTTTCTCTCCGTAATTTCTCTCTGTGACAGCTTAGGGTGCGGAATGTGGGTTTTATCCAAAAAGCCAGTATCCTGATCTGACTTTTACTTGGGAGAATTTACTGCTTTCTTGTGATAAATGTAATGATGCCAATCACAAAGGCACAAATTTTCCTCTCGATGATATCACGGGAAATCCTCTGTTAATAGACCCCACGGATGGAGTAACCGATCCGAATACACATCTTAAATTTGTTTGGGATGAAATGGCAAAATTAGCCAGTGTTTATGGTCGAGATCAACGTGGTACAATTGTTGAAGATATTTTTGATCTCAATGGTCTGCGTGGACGAAAAGAATTAATCAACCATCGTAGTCAATATGTTAAAAAGTTGTTAGCATTATTACGTTACGCAAAACAAGGAGACTCGGAGGCTTTATCTTTACTGCAAGAAGCTTGTCAACCGGGAGCGGAATATTATGCTTTTGCTAGTATTTATATACTGCCTCATTTGCCTCCCTAAAATTAAGGGTGATTATTATCTACAGTCTGAAAAACAAAATTTATCGCTTATTATTCTCACCTTACTTGATATTTATGTCTCGTCCTGTTGTTTATTTCGCCGTTACTAATCATGGTTTTGGCCATGCTGTCCGCAGTGCTTCGGTAGTAGCTAATGTTATTGAACTTAATCCCGAAATTTTGCCGATATTAGTCACCACGGCTCCGCGCTGGTTATTAGATTCCTACATATCCGGAGAATATATTCAAAGACACCGGGGGTTTGATGTGGGGGTAATCCAATCGGATAGTTTAACGATGGATAAATTAGCTACCAAAGAAAAATTAGAACAAATAATTGCTCAATCAAGGTCAATTATCGCCAGTGAAGTTAATTTTATTAAAACTAATCGTGTGGGTTTAGTTGTAGCCGATTTACCGCCTTTAGCGGCACTAATTGCCAAAAGTGCGGGGCTTCCTTGTTGGATGATTGGTAACTTTGGCTGGGATTTTATCTATCGTGATTGGGGTGAAGAATTTGCCAGTATTAGTGATTGGATCAGTCGTTGTTATAATCAATGCGATCGCCTGTTTAAACTGCCTTTAGCAGAAGCAATGACAGCATTTCCCCATGTTACCGAGGCAGGTTTAACCGGGGGTACACCTTGCTACAGTGAAGAACAATTACGACAGGAATTTAAGCTAAATACCCCCAAAGAAAAAACTATTTTATTGAGTTTTGGGGGGTTAGGATTAGAAGCAATTCCATATAATAACCTCGCTAGTTTTCCCGATTGGCAATTTATTACTTTTGAAAAAAACGCGCCCGAATTGCCCAATTTAGTCCGCTTACAGGATCAACCAGATCGGAGCTATCGTCCTGTGGATTTTATGCCCTTGTGCGATCGAATTATTTCCAAACCGGGATATAGTACCTTTGCCGAGGCTTTAAAATTAGAGGTGCCGATTGTTTCCCTAATTCGAGAAGGTTTCGCCGAATCGGCGATTTTATTGGCTGGAATCCAAGATTATAGTTATCATCAAATCATTAGCAGTGAAGAATTTTTTCAAGGTAATTGGGACTTTTTACGCCAAGCCACCCAACCGCCACGATTAAAGGTTAAACTGCCTAAAGATGGTGCAGAATCGATAGCGAGAGCTATCGTAGAATACTTTGAGAGGTAATGGTAATGATTAACTTAGCCAATTTAACCTCTGATTATTAAGTAGGTAGGCATTAAAAATTATCAGGTACCCCCCTTATCAAGGGGATTCTTCGGTTTGTGTTATGCAATGGACGGGGGTTATAAGGGATGAAACCCTCATATAGAAAGACATTGCTGCGATTTTCGCCAATTATTTTCGATCTAGAACGAACTAATCAATTAAGTCTCTTGCCAGATAAGGATTTAGTCAATTTATGCCCCCCGATCTAACCCTACCAAGTAACGAAGAACCATTAAGGGTAGGGGCAGGGGGGATCAGAGGCAAAATCCGTCTTCAATTTCATTATAACTACTTACTTAAGTTAATTTCCCCCAAATTTTTGCGGCTCTCTTGTCTTTTTTGGGATAGATTTTAGCGATCGAATCTGTCTTCCTCTCTGTGTCCTTTGTGCCTTGGTGGTTTATCCTCAAGAGAATCTTTTTTCCAGTCTATCCCTTCGGTGAGAAAAATAAGAGCGGAAACCACAGTTGATGAAGAATATCTTCATTAATCCGACGCAAGGCTAACCATTCCAACATATTAGAACGATGGCAGGTGGCCACTGCGATCGCACTGATAGCATTTTCTTCTGCTGCCGTCAAAACTTCTAATACAGGTGTTCCTGATCGCACTTGGCTCTCTACTTGCAAACCGAGTTTTTCTAGTCGCGCTTGCACCGCTTCTAATTGCCGATGGGCATCATTAAAACGGTATTCGGTGACACCAGGATCGCGACTGATATTTTCCACTACCCGGAGGAGAAGACATTGCTCAAAAGAGCCAGGGGCGCGGGTTTGAGCGTATTTTTCTATCTGTTCAATTAGATAAATTGCGTCGGGACTGCCATCGTAGGGAATTAATAAATGTTTCCAGAGATGCTGGCAGCGCAAGGCCAATTCATCGCGAGTATAAACTGATAATAATTGCGGTCGGAAAATCAGCAGCGGAATATCGGTAATACCGGCGATCGCTAAACTGGTACTACCGAATAATTTTTCTTGGACAGCACCGCGCATGGGATTTCCCATCAAAATCACGTCAATAGAGTGATTAGCAAGGATTTCCCGCACGGCATCCACGGGACGACGGTTAGAGATTTCGACAATAACTGTCATACCGTCGGGAATATTTGCTAAAGCTGGGGATAATTTTTCTTTGGCCGCATCAATTTTTGCTTGATCTACGGCAGCTAGGGTGGGTTGTTCCCAAATCGGAATACTGTGGAGGAAGATAACTTGTTTTAAGCCGCTCAGGGCTAAGTGTGGCACACAATGGACAAGACGATGGAGACCATCGAAAAGATCTGTACAGATCAAAGCGCGCTCGAACATAAATTAACCCCTAGCAATTCGGTTATCCTTCCCTAAGAATAGCTAAAAAGGTGAAGAAATGCGCCCCGCATCCCTAGCTCGTTTCCGGAGAAACCCAGCCGGAGAAAGAGGTCGCCCGCAGGGGTGAAATGAGTTACTGGGGGGCCCAGGGATTAGAATCTAGACCCCACTGGTGTTTGAGAAAAGCTTTGTACATATTTTCTCTGACCATCATTTGTTCGTAGAGCTTGATCAGGAAATCCTGCGCTTGCTCCTGACTCATTTTTTCTACCTGAGTCTGAAAAGAACGAATGTTGAACTGTTGTTCTAAGGAAAGTTCGATCGGTTGAGACATGGTGTTCCTCCTCAATGAAGACGGTGGTTGATCACAAGCGAGATGGGTGATTGGTATCACCTCTTTTCTTTAACTAATGTAACAAATACTTGACAAAGTGTCAATGTATCTGTAGAGGGGCTTTTGCTTTTTCCCTCCCGTTAGCTAGGATACCCCGCCGCCGAAAGGAAAGAAGCATATAATGATACATTTAGCAAGAGTTTTCATAAAATTTTGCTTACTGTGAACAAATACTTAAGTAGTTATACTTAGACAACCCCGATCAAGAGAAAATATTTGACAAATTGTGTAAACATTCTGTAATAATCGAAGAGAGCGACATAAATCGGGTAAGTTGAATGATTAGGCCTGTTAAAAGCTAAAAACGTAACCCCTAGATTCCGTCCCTCTCGTTGAAATCGTTAAGGATAGTCAAAATTGACGGCCACAGCCGCTATCGTGCAGAAACTACAAGCTTATCGCTGGGAAATATCTTCCTTAGCCCTGTTTGCCTTAAAAAAATCAGCATACAGGCACGGAATGTCGCACAAGTTTTTACATCACCCTATACTTGGAGGAATCCATCATGTCCGTTCGTCTATACGTTGGTAATTTGCCCAAAGAATCCGTCGAGCGCGAAAAATTACAGGCGCTTTTTGCCGATGAAGGGGATACGATCACCACTAAAGTCATCAAAGATCGCAAAACCGGCAAATGTCGCGGTTTTGCCTTCGTTACCGTCCCTAGCGACGAACTAGCTGACCAGTTTATCGAAAAATACAACGGTCAATCCTTCATGGAAAACCCGATCAAAATCGAGAAAGCTCTCCCCCGCAGCAAGGGAGGTAAAGAAGAAGGGGAAGAAGCAGAAGGACCAGAGGCCAGCGTAGAAACCCCGGAAAAAGTCGAAAGACCGACTCCGAAACCGACGACGGCAGCACCGCGCAAATCCAGTGGTGGCGGCGGCGGCGGCAAAAAACGCAAGGCTGAACGGGGTGGCAATAATGCCCCGAAAGTTACCAGCGATGGTGATGCTTTACAGCCAGATCCCCGTTGGGCCAATGAATTGGCTAAACTCAAGGAAATGTTAGCAGCCCAAGCCACTAATCCCTAATTCCATTGACAAGAGGGCAAGGGATAGCCGATAACTAAGAGGTTCAAAACATCGCTTTTAGGAGTGTGCATCATGACAGCAATCGATCCGGTCATTCTCATGAAACAGGAGGTCGGTAAGACCGCCGCTAATCTAGTTCAATCTAATTCGGTCGTGGGATTGGGAACTGGTTCAACGACGGCATATGCGATCGAATATCTCGGTGCTAGACTGCAAAGCGGGGAAATCAGCAATATTGTCGGGGTTCCCACTTCTTTTCAAGCGCAGGTTTTGGCGAGGAAGTACGGAATTCCCCTCACTACCCTCGATGTCATCGCAAAGATGGATATCGCTATCGATGGGGCCGATGAGGTGGATCCCCAGAAAAACCTGATTAAAGGTGGCGGTGCTGCCCATACTCAGGAGAAAATTGTCGATAGTCTCGCCGATATTTTTGTTGTGGTAGTGGATGGCAATAAGCTGGTGGATAAGTTGGGATCGACTTTTCCTTTGCCGGTGGAAGTGTTACCCATGGCCATGACTCCAGTGATGCTGAAATTAGAGGCCCTCGGTGGTAAACCTTCCCTGCGCATGGGAGTGAAAAAAGCCGGCCCGGTGGTGACAGATCAAGGCAATTTAGTTATCGATGTTAAATTTGATAGTATCGATGACCCGGCTGATTTGGAAAGAACTATTAATAATATGCCGGGGGTTTTAGAAAATGGTTTATTTGTCGGGGTTGCTGATCTGATTCTCGTCGGTGAAATTATCGACGGTAAGCCGGTAGTCCGCGAAATTAAGTAGGCTTAATTATTCTGAAGCTAATAGTGAAACAGGCCTGCCGCCTGTTTTATTAAGTAGTTAGGTGTTAAAAACTGTCAGATACCCTCCTTAATAAGGGTAGGGCTATTTCATTCTCAAGAAAAAAGGAGAAATACAGCGAGAAACGAAATTTTAGCGACCTAAAGACAATAATTGGGAGATACTGTGCTGATTGTGGTCAATTCCCTTTGTTAAAGAATCATAACCCTCTAACCTGTGCAAGGTTAAAACCCATGTCTTTAACAAGGAAATGTTGATGGGGGAAAGTCCCTTTTTGTGGGGACTACGATCCTCGTTTTGAATCACATCCCTGACCCAATGTAAGGGATTTTCAATTTTCCCATGTCCTCTGATTCCCTGAGCAAGTAGATTATTTTAGTTGTTTATCTAATTCTGTGTTGGGTTTCCTTTCGTCAATCCAACCTACGATGGCTAATAAAAGGGATTGAGGCGAAATTGCGCCATAGGGACTTGGTTCTAGACAAATTTGGCGAATCGCTGAGATATTGTCCCATAAGGCCAGAGAATCTGTTAAGAGTACGCCTTCTGCTGCTTCGAGCAAAATACGAGTTGGGATTTCTCCACTGGTTAAATCGCTAGTCAAAGGAACAGGTAAAACACTGCTAGAAAGCTGATCCTGACATTGATAGAAACGACAACAGCGGGGCGTTTTTTGGTGTCTCCTCTGGTTTTAAGGGCGCGAATTAAATAAATCTTTCCAAAATAAGGGTGATGCTGTCAGTGTAACTTAAGTGCGTAAAAACCTATAACGATGTTCCTCAAATTTTGCTAGAGTGTGCCAACAAATTGTCTTTAACTCCAGAAAGCCACCGCCAAAAAACTGAAGGGGTAATTTTACTTGAAGAAGCGGCCAGAGGTAATTATTGGGTTGTCTCGACGGAAGAGGAAGAAGTGAACTTGTTGAACCAAGAATCTAGCGTCAATGTCAAACAAACTGAGAACAGAGGACATCACTTTTGGGCAATTCCTGTGAAAGGTTGAATAAAACTATCCACACCGACAAAGGAGGTGAGGGGCGACCAGTTTAAAATATCCTCTAAAATTGATTGATAGCCTTGCACATTGGGATGAAGTCCATCTTCCATTAATCTTTCTTGGCACCACAGATCACCCTGGTCTATCCAGAGATCAAATAAATCGAGATAGGGGATATTTTGCTCTAGACAAGCTTGTTTAGTGGTTTCCTTAAAACTATACTGGTCGCCATGGTTGAAGTAAAAGCAATCTAAAAAGGGCATTTTCCGCTCATCCACCGGAATCATACCTACAAACAAAACCGGGCAAAGAGAACGGGCCCGGGTGAGTAAATGTTCGATTTGAGTTTGAAAAAGATCGTGATCGGTATAAGTACGACCATCGGGCCGGCCTAAACGGGCTGTATCATTAACACCGACGGAGAGAAGAATCAGGTCAGGGAGACGATTGCGAATTTCCCCCCTGAGACGAAATTCCTGTTCTAAACGTTCGGACACTTGTACCACTCGATCGCCGCGAATCCCCAAATTATACAGGGCATGACCGGCACTTTCCATCCACAAACGACGTAGGCGCTCAGCCCAACCGCCACCCACGGGGTCGCCATAGCCATACACAAGGCTATCACCTAAAGCGACGATTTTGAGGGGATGGGTCATGATTAGGGCTTTGTCTTTAGTAGGCAAACGAGAAAGAGTTGGCATGATCGCTCGATCGAATCGGTTATCCTTTACACTTGTAAACGAATTTGGTTAAACTGTCCGTGTATTATACTACATTAAAAATTTTTTCCTGCCAGTTAACTTATCTGATGTCAGCCAGGTGCTGACACCGACCAGTATAAGGCAGCGCGGCCCGATGATCATTGCTTGCCTCCGAGTCATTTCCGGGCTAAATCTACTATAAAATTTATGATTAAAACCTAGATAAATTGATGACTACTCGTTTACGACGTGCGGTTCAAGACCGAGAATTTTTGATTACAGCCGAGATTACTCCCCCGAAAGGTGGTAATGCCAGTCATATGCTAGAAATGGCCCTCTGGCTAAAAAATCGCGTTCATGCGGCCAATATTACCGATGGCAGTCGCGCCGTAGTGCGAATGTCCTCTCTGGCTGCCTCCGCTATTCTCTATCAACACGACATTGAACCCATCTGTCAAATGGCCTGTCGCGATCGCAATGTGATCGGATTACAAGCAGATCTAATGGGCGCTCATGCCTTGGGATTGAGAAACATACTAGCTTTAACTGGAGATCCCGTCAAAGCAGGAGATCACCCGAAAGCTAGGGCAGTTTTTGACCTAGAATCGGTACGTTTGTTAAAATTAATCGATAAATTAAATAAAGGTTTTGACTTTAACGATAAATCTTTACCAGATGGACCCCTAGAACTTTTTGCCGGGGCTGCCGTCGATGTGCAGTCAAAAAGTAGGTCCGGTCTTCAAAGCCGTTTTGAGCGTAAAATCGAAGCAGGAGCGCAGTTTTTTCAAAGTCAATTAGTTACGGATTTCGAGTGCCTTGATAAGTTCATGCAGGAGGTAGCCTCCCTCGCCGATAAACCGGTTCTAGCGGGAATTTTTCTGCTAAAGTCGGCTAAAAATGCCGTATTTTTAAATAAAAATGTGCCGGGGGTGCAAATTCCTGATCATATCATTCAAAGACTCGCTGATGCACCTCATCCCCTCGAAGAAGGGATCAAAATCGCCGCCGAACAAATAAAATTAGCCCAGCAGTTATGTCAAGGTGTCCACATCATGGCAATAAAACGAGAGGATTTAGTCCCGAAAATTCTCGATATGGCTGGTATCCCGCCAATGCATAACTGAGATGAAAAGTCAATAGTTTTTATAAAAAATTAACTTTCATTTTGACTAGCGGTCTTTTGACAAGAATTCTACCCCTAACCTAGGATGGGAGGGCTCAAAGCATCTTCGGGGTTAAAAGCATGGATTCCAATCTAGGTCAAGAAAAAGAGAATAGTTGTGGTAATTCCGGGCGAAAATGGTTGTCGATCGGTATTGCCCCCACTGGTATAATTTCTATTGGCATTGTTCCCATGGGCGTTATTTCCATCGGTGTTGTTCCTATGGGAGTGGTTTCCATTGGAACCGTGGCCATGGGGACAATTGCAGCCGGTTTTGTGTCCATGGGACTTTTCAGTATTGGTAGCGTTGGGATGGGATTAAACAACGGCCATTTCTCCAATCTTAACTCTCCCCCTGCTGAATCTCCCCATAAACATCATCAGCATTAAAATCAAGATTTGACCAGCAATCATGAATTATTCCATCCGTGCTGCCGTTGCTACCGATGTCAAGGCTATTTTTGACTTAATTGTTGCCTTAGCGGCCTATCAAGAACTCAGCCATTTAATGACAGGAAATAGTCAAGCTTTAGGGGAACATTTATTCGGAGAAAAACCCTACATCGAAGCATTGTTGGCGGAAGTAGAGGGTAAAATAGTCGGTTTTGCCCTATTTTTTGTTAACTATTCCACCTTTATAACTAAACCGGGGCTTTACCTAGAAGATATCTTCGTTTTACCCGATTATCGCAGTCAAGGTATCGGGAAAGCTTTACTAATGGCTGTGGCTAAAATTGCCGTCGCTAGGGATGCAGGACTTTTAGAATGGACTGTCTTAGAGTGGAATCAACTGGCGATCGATTTTTATGAAAAAATGGGGGCTAAGGTCTTCCAAGAGTGGCAAATTTGTCGTCTCACCGGGACTGCTTTAACCGAATTGGGTAATAGGGATAAATAAGTCAGTCCCGATGCCAAAGTTGGCACCGTCAAGCATGAAAATATTCTGATCCTAAATCCGGTTATTAAAAACTGATTATTTATTCCCCCTTTTGCATGAGTGTCTTTCCTGATATGTGGCCTAGACTCAAGGGGTTTAGTATTACTTCGGATTTTATCCCACATCCAGCAGGTTATTTTGAATATTTTTTATTTAACCTAACCCAGTCATAGAATACTCTGCAATGGTGTTAGCTGTTTTTCAATAAATAAAAGTTTGGCAAAATAATCTGCTGGGAGTAGCTCGTTAAGTATATATACTCACATCATCAAGTGCTGAATGTGGGTTTTATCGCTCAATCCAAGCTTTTGGGGGGTAGAACCCCCCAACCCCCCCGTTGGGGGCGTGGCGGTCACTGAGCCTTTAGATTGAGCTTGTCGAGTGGGATGCTTACACGCAGCCGCTGACGCATCTGTAATAATTTGAGAGTCCCTCCACTCGCAGGAGTGCCTCTCCTGATATGTAGCCTATACTCAACGGATTTAGTATGATCGACAAATTTGCCTTATTTCAGCTTCTATTTTCAAGTCAGCATGGAAGAGTAGTACCTACTTCCCACTTCCCACTTTCCAGTCAGTCCCTTTGTCGAGCCTAGAACTTTGTGATCGATCGAGACTCCTTGCTATACTATACCTCTGACACTGGCTTTCCTCATTGGTGCAGAATGCAACCCACAGACTCGAATAAATTTACCGAACAAGCTTGGGATTCGATTGTTAAATCGCAAGAAATTGCGCGACGCTTTAAAAATCAGACCTTAGAGGTGGAACACGTTATTATTGCCCTCCTAGAGCAGAATAACGGTCTAGCCACCCGGATTTTACAAAAAGCTAATATAGAAATTCCCCGACTGCAACAACAGCTAGAAGTCTTCACTAACCGACAGCCGAAAGTGGCCATCGTCGATCAATTATACCTAGGTCGTGGTCTTGATCTGTTACTCGATCGCGCGGAAGCATCCCGGGAAAGTTGGCAAGATAAATTTATCTCCGTCGAACATCTTCTTGTCGGTTTTGCCGAAGATGAAAGGGTTGGCCGGAAATGTTTACGCACTTTCAATCTTGACCCCCAAGATTTAGAATTAGCCATCAAAGCGATTCGCGGTACTCAAAAGGTTACTGAACCCAATCAAGAGGAAAAATACGAAGCTTTAGATAAATATGGACGGGATTTAACAGCAGCAGCCAAAGAAGGCAAATTAGACCCGGTTATCGGTCGCGATGAAGAAATTCGACGGGTGGTACAAGTCCTCTCGCGACGGTCAAAAAATAACCCGGTTTTAATCGGTGAACCGGGGGTAGGAAAAACCGCTATTGCGGAAGGATTGGCCCAAAGGATTGTTAACGGAGATGTTCCCGAATCTTTGAAAAATCGTCAGTTAATTTCCCTCGATATGGGAAGTTTAATCGCTGGGGCAAAATATCGAGGCGAATTCGAGGAAAGATTGCGGTCAGTCATGAAAGAAGTTACCCAATCAGAAGGGCGAATTATTCTCTTTATCGATGAACTACATACTGTTGTCGGTGCGGGTTCTAGGGAAGGTGGATCGATGGATGCGGGCAACCTATTAAAACCTATGTTAGCTCGGGGAGAATTGCGCTGTATTGGAGCGACAACTTTGGATGAATATCGCAATCATATTGAAAAAGATCCCCCTTTAGAAAGACGTTTTCAACAGGTTTATATTAAGGAACCTTCCGTGGAGGATACTATCTCAATTCTCCGGGGTTTAAAAGAACGTTATGAGGTGCATCATGGGGTGACAATTACCGATTCGGCCCTAGTGGCAGCAGCTACCCTATCCCATCGTTATATTAGCGATCGCTTTTTACCGGATAAAGCGATCGATTTAGTTGATGAAGCGGCGGCCAAATTAGAGGTAGAAAGTACCACTAAACCTGCCGATTTGGAAATGATAGATCGTCGCTTAATGCAGTTACAGATGGAAAAATTCTCCTTAGAAAAAGAAGAGAAAAAAGATCGAGCTTTTCAAGATCGTTTAGAAAGAATTATCGAAGAAATTGAGGAATTAGAAAGTAAACAAAAGCCTCTCGCTGACCAATGGCAAACGGAAAAACATATCGCCGAGGAAATTAAATTATTGCGAGAGGAAGAAGAACAATTGCGCCTACAGGTGGAACAGGCAGAACGAGCTTATGATCTCAATAAAGCGGCCCAATTAAAGTATGGCAAACTAGAAATTTTACAAGGGGAATTAGAAGTAAAAGAAAAAGAGCTAGAAACTATTCAATCGGCAGGTTCTACTCTGTTAAGACAACAGGTAACTGATGCTGATATTGCTGAAATAGTCGCCAGGTGGACGGGAATTCCCGTCAATCGTTTAATGGAATCGGAACGACAAAAATTATTAGAATTAGAGTCTCATTTACAGAAAAAAGTGGTCGGACAAAATGAAGCGGTCACGGCAGTAGCAGCGGCGATTCGACGCGCACGCGCGGGAATGAAAGATCCCTCCCGTCCGATTGGTTCATTTCTATTTATGGGACCTACCGGAGTGGGTAAAACCGAGTTAGCGCGGGCCTTAGCGGGGTTACTGTTCGACTCCGAGGAAGCCATGGTTCGCATCGATATGTCGGAATACATGGAAAAACACGCGGTTTCGCGGTTAATCGGCGCTCCTCCGGGTTATGTGGGTTACGAGGAAGGGGGACAGCTATCGGAAGCGGTGCGTCGTCGTCCCTATTCTGTGGTTTTATTGGATGAAGTGGAGAAAGCCCATCGGGATGTTTTTAACATTTTATTACAAGTGCTTGACGATGGGCGCATTACCGACTCTCAGGGACGAGTGGTGGATTTTCGGAATACGATTATCGTCATGACCAGTAATATTGGTAGTGACCATATTTTAAATGTTTCCGAAGATGCCGATTATGAGGAGATGCGGAAACGGGTTTTAACAGCTTTGCGGAGTCATTTTCGTCCCGAATTTTTGAATCGTATCGACGATTTAATTATTTTCCATACCCTGAAAAAAGAAGAATTGCGTTACATTGTTCGCCTGCAATTACAGCGTCTGGAAAGATTATTAGGAGAACAAAAAATCAATCTAGAATTAACTACGGCAGCAGAAAATCATATTGTTACTGTTGGTTACGATCCCACCTACGGTGCGCGACCTTTAAAACGTGCTATCCAACGGGAGTTAGAGAATCCTTTAGCCACAAAAATTCTCGAACAAGCTTTTATGGAAGGGGATACGGTGGTAATTGATTGTCTGGATGAGGTGTTAAGTTTTAGCAAAAAGGAGCTAGAAAAGGAAGAGCCAAGATTAGAATTAGCTGTGGTTAACCTCAGTTCAGATTAAAGTCAGACAGGGGATCTATTCCCCCTCCCGCCAGAGGAAAAATTTACTCAAGTTTTTTTATTCCTCAATTTACCACATTCGGTTATTAAAAACTGATTATTTATTCCCCCTTTTGCCTCTTGCCTCTCCTGATATCTAGCCTATCCTGTAAATATCAGGATCGTCGTCGAAGATATAGTTTAAAAGTTAACCTGTTGGTGGCTATTTATAACTATGAGTTAGGGATAGATGTAGCAGGTTCTTAAAAGTTGCCAGACATTAATCCAGTGAAGGAGAATTGTAATTAGTCAGGAGAATTTATTCTCAATTTTTATAATTGAGAGAGTTTGTGCTGCTTAAATAAAGAGGTTTTGACAACCCAATTAAAGCATATCTAAAGAGTTTTGAGTTAAAAGTTAAACTTCTGGTTTTCATTCAGTAATTAACTAATTTTTTGGGGAAAATTAGTTAACCGAATCTTATAACACATAATTAATTTGCAAGAGTTCTAATGTGCTGCACTGGATGGCAATTCTGCTGCGCTCCATTGCAGCTGTTGAGCTTTGTTGTTAGATCAACAGCTTAACACGGGTTACTTGTACTATATGCTAAAATCTGAACGCTACGATCTAACTTATCCCTTTTCTCTCAGAGGAGGAGAGTTAGAATAGAGAGAAAATTCCTCAAAACGAGACTTGGTATATGGTTAAGCCAATTAAAGGTTCGCTGCTATGAAATTCCGTCAATTGATACAGGCCACAGAAAATAAATACAATCGGCTACTGGCAAATCTGCTCTCGCTCTATATTATTTACCCGTTTTTAGTATATCTACCCCTGGGAGATTGGCTGATTTTCTTTTTCTTCTCCCTCTCCCTGATCATCGTCGTCTATCAGATCGATCACAGTAAATTGGCTTTAAGATTTAATATCGGTCTGTTTTTAATTGCCCTCCTCCTGCGAGCATTCAGCACGATTATCCCTATTTATAGCGATTTCAACCGTTGGTTCGAGCTATCTAGTACGTTAATTTTTCTAGCTTTTATTGGTTTATGTGTGTACTCGATTTTACTAGAATTAATTCCCACCGAACAAGTCACGTCTGATATTATCAAAGGGGGAATTTGTGTCTATTTTCTCTTAGGATTTTTCTGGGCGGGCGCTTATAATATCATCCAGATTTTCGACCCCGATTCCTTTAGCTCCGCCGCTAAAACCGTCAACCAAGCGGATCTACTTCATTTCAGCTTTACTACCCTGGCCACGGTGGGTTACGGTGATATAGTTCCTGCCAGTAAAGTCGCTAGAGTTCTAGCCAATTTAGAAGGAATGACTGGAGTTCTCTATCCCGCCGTTTTTATCGCTCGTTTAGTCAGTTTACACAATGGTCGTTAACCAAAACAATTGATCGCCTTGGAGGAATATTAGATGATTATGCGTCGCTTTATCCCGATTCTTTCTTTGCTTTTGCCTTGGGTCACTGCTGCGGGAGTCTTGGCGGAAATACCGACTCGGTGCCTGAAAATCCGCCCAAAAACGGCGGAACAGTTGATCGAGCAACTCTGTGCTAATTTAACCAAACAGCGATCGTTCACCGTCAATATGGATGTCACCTATGACGATGTACTCGACTCTGGGGCGAAAGTTCAGTACAGTGCCTATCAAAACATCTGGGTAGAGAAACCCAATCGCCTGCGCTCGGACTACACTGGGGATGAACGAGTTACCCGCTTTTTTTACGATGGTAAAACCTTCACCCTTGCGGATCTGGAACGGGATTTATACGTTACGAAACCGGCACCGAATACTCTAGATGAAGCCTTAGACCAAGTAGAACAAAAGTACGGGATCAGCATTCCCATGTCAAATCTGGCAGCGAACAATCCCTGTGCAGATCTAATGGCCGATGTCAAGCAAATTATTTTTATCGGCAACGACATGGTCAACCGCGAACCGATGTATCACCTGCTGCTGATCGGTAGCGATCGCGACTATCAAATCTGGGTCACGCAGGATGCCACCCCCCTACTGAGGAAAGGGATTATTACCTATAAAACTCTACCCGGTTCGCCCCAGTACACGGCAATATTATCCGATTGGAATTTTAAGCCTAGTACACCCGCCGATACTTTCACTTTCCAACCGGGATCAGAATCGATCCCTATCGAACTTCTACCCGCGAGGGATAATCAATCCCAGCCGTAAAAAAATCAAGGAGTCCGGGCTATGAAAAGATCTTTACGTCAAAACTTATTTGTTCTTGCCGCCCTCCTTTTGGGTACAAGTTTACTGATCACGGATTATGTGGACGCTCGCGGTGGCGGTGGTCGTGGCGGTGGTGGTGGTAGTCGTGGGGGTGGTGGAGCTTCCCCACGGGTTAACCGCAGTAGTGATCTGCAAAACCGAGGGAATTTTAGTAATCGTTCCCAACCCTCTAGAGATTTCAGTAATCGTTCCCAACCCTCTAGAGATTTTTCTGGAAGACAGGGGGAACAGCAAACAAGTCAACAAAACCGTCAAGGGGAACGCACGGAAAGACAAGGGGAAAGACAAACTAATCAACAAACTCGTCAAGGGGAACGCACCGAAAGACAGGGGGAAAGACAAACTAATCAACAAAACCGTCAAGGGGAACGCACCGAAAGAACCGATATCCGTCAAGGGGAACGCACCGAAAGACAGGGGGAACGGCAGCAGCAGGTTGGCGATCGCCAACAGAACCGTCAGAACTTTATTGACGATAATCGCAACGGTTACTGGCGTGGTGGCGGTTGGTACGGTGGCGGTTATTACGTCCCCCCGGGTTGGGGTTGGGTGGGTTTGACCACCGGCTTAGTCATCGGTTCAGCGATCGCTACTCTCCCCCCCTACTACAATACCGTCTATGTGGGTTCTACTTCCTACATTTACTCGGACGGCATCTATCTTCAACCTAGCGGCAGTTCCTACACGGTGGTGGCCCCGCCAATCGGCGCAATTGTCACCTATATCCCAGACGGCTGCACCACAATTACGGCTGACAATACGCTTTATTACAATTGCAGCGGCATTTACTATCGGCCCCTGTTTGAGAATGGTTTCACGGTTTATCAGGTGGTTCGTTTCTAATCGGTTTCTTCTTCATCAATAATTGCCGATCGATCTAATAATAATAAATCTCGCAGGCGATCGGTATCTAATTCGGTTAACCAATTTTCCCCGGCATCTACGGTTTGTTCCGCTAATTGTTTCTTGCTTTCGATCATCTCATTAATGCGTTCCTCTAGGGTTCCCGTACAGATGAATTTATGTACCTGAACATTACGTTTTTGTCCGATGCGGAAAGCGCGATCAGTGGCCTGATTTTCTACGGCCGGATTCCACCAACGATCGATATGAAAAACGTGATTAGCGCGGGTTAAATTTAATCCTGTTCCCCCCGCTTTCAGGGAGAGAATAAAAATCTTTGGTCCCTGGGGATCATTTTGAAAGCGCTCGATCATTTCTACCCGATCTTTCGTTTTGGTAGAACCGGAGAGAAATAATATTTCCTCGGCTAATTTTTTCTGGAGATGGGTTTGTAGGAGTTTTCCCCACTCGGCAAATTGTGTAAAAATTAAAGCTCGATCGCCTTCTGCTATCACTTCCTCTACCATAGCTTCTAAGCGTAATAATTTACCCGATCTTTGACTGGTTTCTAAACTATTTTCTTTCAAAAAATGAGCGGGATGATTACAAATTTGTTTCAGTTGCATTAGCAAGGTTAAAATTAATCCGTGTCTCTGAATTCCTTGAGTTTCTTCAATTTTCTGGAGTGTTTTCTCGACTAATTGTTGATAAAGTTGTCCCTGTTCTTTTGATAAACCACACAGGACATTCATTTCCTGTTTTTCTGGTAAATCTTCAATAATAGTTTTATCGGTTTTTAATCTCCTTAAAATAAAAGGACGGACGAGGGAACGCAAATTATGCAGGGATTCTTGATCGCCGTATTTTTCAATGGGAAGAGCAAAACGACGCTGAAAAAAGGCTTGAGTTCCTAAAAAATTGGGATTGAGAAAATCCAAAATTGACCATAATTCCGTCAGGCGATTTTCTACGGGAGTTCCCGTTAAGGCAATGCGAAATCCTGCGGGTATTTTTCGCACTGCTTGGGATTGTTTAGACGCAGAATTTTTAATATTTTGAGCCTCATCTAAAACTAACCCTTGCCATTGTACTGCTTCTAAAGTGGACAGATCGCGATAGATTAAAGGATAACTGGTAATAACAACCGATTTATTTTTTACCGCTTGAGCAAAAGCTTGACCTTTTAATCTTTTTTCGCCATGATGCACAAAAACCGCCAGGGTGGGAGCGAATTTTCTTAACTCATGTTCCCAGTTATTAACCACGGAAGTGGGAGCAACTACTAACACGGGTTTAACTAACATATCCTCTTCTTTTAATGCTAGTAAAAAAGCGATTAGTTGCGGGGTTTTTCCTAAACCCATATCATCGGCTAAACAAGCACCTAAACCCCACTTTTCTAGGAAAGCTAACCAACTAACTCCCTTGAGTTGATAGGGACGTAATTCCCCCCGAAATTCCCTCGGTGGGTTGATTAATTGAATCCCCTGATTGTTATTTAAATTATCAATTAATTCCTTTAATGCTCCCTCCGCTTGGAAATTGACTACCGGCAGTTTAGCAATTAGATTATTATCTCCTGAACTCAAGCGCAGAGCATCTTCCACCGAGAGATTCAGGGGAGTGATGGTATTATTTAAAATTGCCTGAGCTGCTTTAACATCGCTAGGTTGTAGGATTAACCATTTGCCCCCCACTTCCACCACTGGCGATTTTTTCTCTAATAACTTATCAAAATCTTTTTTTGATATTTCCTGTTCCCCTACCACTAATTTAAGCTGAAAGTTTAATAAACTGGTTAAACTTAATCTTTCTCCTTTTTTGGGAGTTACACTGGCAGCAATCTTAATTCCTAATCTTTGTTCATTACTACCGGCAGTTAACCCCGTTGGTAAAATTACCCCTAATCCCTGATCTTGCAATTGCCAAGCGATCGAGCGAATAAACTGATAAACTTCGATCGAATCAAGAGAACATTCCTCCGGGTGTCTCTGCTCTAAACTAATTCTAATCGGTTCGTACAATCGCGATGCTAATCCCAATCCTTTTAAGAGGATTTCTTGGGGATTATTGACAACTCTTTGATAACTATGATAACTTTCTTTCCCCTCTAACCAAATCAACTTAGCACTAATGAGAAATTCAGGAGCATCTAACGCTTGTAAATAATAGGTGAGTTTCCACGCTGTTCCCAGACTAGGAGGTTGTAAACATAAACAAACACGGTATTGATTCTCGATTAATTGGCGATTATTGCCATTAACTAAACTTTCTTGGATAGGAAACACCCAGTTATTATAAGCATTTTCTAGACGCTGTAAATTCTTGGCTTCTAAAGCAATGTCATGATGATCACCGCTTAAAGATTGTAGCCAGGGTTTTACCATCAATGAGGGGGAAATATTGACACTACTATCTATCTTTTGTCGCAAACGAGCATCGACAATATTTTTTAAGCAATCGAGAATAATTGTTTGGGGTTCGCTATTTTCTTGATAAGCAAGACAAACCGGGGGGATGGTTTGGATAAACTTAGCTAAACGAGTGCGATCGATGGTACTATCCAGCAGGGGATACCAGCAACTTTTACCCTGATTTATTCCTGCTAAAAATTTCCTCCTTGCTAATAAATCTAAACTCCAACGGTGCAAATACAGCCAGAATCGTAGATCATTGCCAATAAATTCGGCCTTAGCTAGGGGTAATTTTTCCCATAACTGTACTATCATCCCCGCAGAAAAAGTTAATCCCGATACCTGCCATGGTTGCCAAGACAAGGATTTAACTGTGGGTTCGAGAATTTGCCCTGACAGCAGCGGTAAAAAATATTTTTTCCTAGGGGGAGAATAACTAGGCAAACTGAGCTTGATTGATTCTGGAGAATACTGGTTAAGCTGAGAGGAAAATTTCTCGATAAATTGGGCTAATGCCCCAGATTCTAGACAAAAAGGATGATTTTCTTGGGTTTCACTTAATTCCTTCCCTTGCCACTGTTCACCCCAAAGAAAAAAAACACTATCCTGCGAACCAATCAGCCAATTACCGTGTAGAGTAGTCATTATAAAATAGGGAAATTCCTCTAAAAAACCTGCTGTTGAAAAGGCAAAAAATCTCGATTTTGTCGCTGATTCTGACGTTAAGAGCCTCTAATCTTCTATTTTAGTTGACAAGGCCTGATTTCTCAAGCAGAATCTAGTTCAGCGATTAGCCCCGATCGCATGGTTATTATCAATAATAATAAATAGAGTTATTTTTAAACTATGTACAAATCGATCGCCCTAACCCTCGTCCTCAGTCTTCCCCTGAACTTGTCCCTAGTGGGTTATGGGGAAGATTTGAACCACCTACAGCAATTATTATCCACCCGAAAATGTCCCCAGTGTGATCTGAGCGGTTCGGGGTTAGTGCAATCGAATCTAACCGGGGCAAAATTAAATGGGGCTAATCTTGTCGGTGCTAATCTTAGTCAAGCTAATTTAAGTGGAGCGGATCTGAGTGGTGCTAATTTAACTGGAGCCTCTCTTTTTGGTGCTAATCTCACTGGAGCGAACTTAAGCGGGGCAATCTTGACGGGTGCGGATTTAAGAGGCGCTTATCTCAACAATGCTAACCTCGACAACACTAAACTAGACACTGCATACGTGCAGGGTGCGGTGGGAATTCCCAGTAGTGCCGGTACCCCTGAGCTATTCTATGGTCTAGGGATGGTGGAAGGAAAACAGGGACGCACCAGCACGGCTATAGAAAATTTTAATAAGGCCTTGACAATTAACCCAGAATATGCTCCAGCTTATCTGGCCCGGTCCATGGCGCACTATCGTCTGGGACAAAATGCTCTAGCGGCCCAGGACGCTCAAATGGCTTCGACTCTCTTTCAACGGCAAGGTAACACCCCCGGTTACGAAGCAGCAGAGAATTTTATTAAAGGCATGGAAATCGCCCTAAAACCGCGAGAACGAGGTGGTGGCAACGCTCAATTAGACCAAATGGTGCAGGGGATTGGTTCTCTGCTCTTACAGTTTGTTTTACCCGCTTTGGGACTGTTTTAGTCCTCGTCCGCTGGCTCTTCTAAATGTTCCGAGACCGCGTAATAAAGGTCAAGGACATGATGATCGGCAAGACGATAAAAGACTCTCCGTCCCTGTTTTTGGTATTTAACTAATCTTAAGGCTCTTAGGGTTCTTAACTGGTGCGATACGGCCGATTCACTCATCCCTAAGTCGTCGGCTAAGTCACAAACACATAATTCTTGTTTGGCTAAAAGCGATAAAATTCTGAGGCGGTTGGCATCCCCCAAAAGGCTGAAAAATTCGGCCATTTTTTGGGCTTTTTCCGGTTCTAATCCCTGCAAGTGCTGGAATTTCGCCTCTTGGTGATGGGATTCCCCACAAACCGGTGCTATTTTCTCTAGGGCCATGTTTTTTCCTGATCGGTTATTAAGGGAAAGTTGAGAAAGGGAGGTATCGATCGAATCTTCAATGCCGATACTTGTCCCCTTCTCCCCAATAACTAAATTTAAACGCAACTACAGCCCTTGTGTCCACAGCCTTTTTCGTTAACGTGACCATCGGCACAAGCTTGGCAACAGTAGTATTGATCGTTTTTTTCGATGGCATCGGCGATCAATACTACACACAAACAGGATTCACAAGCACATTTCATCATGGTGACAGCGATCATGGTTACTACCTCTGAACTTCTTTACTGACTTTAGTATAACATCTGAACAGATGTTCATGGATTGAATAAAGTTAAATTTTTCTAAAACTCAGACGGGAAAGTTGAGGCCGTTATCTCAAGGGTGAGGTGGGAAGTTATCAGTTATTAGTGATCAGTTATCAGATATGAGTTTTTAAGTGTGCAGTATTAAATAGGGTCTGCTGAAAAAGTTTATTGGTGGGGTTAGGAGTCAGTGGCCGGTAGTCGGTAGTCGGTCAGGGAAGTCAGAATAACAGAATGACCTCGCAGGTCTGGAAGCGGAACCCTTCGAAATCGAAGAGCGAAAGTGCCAGGGTTTTGAGTCCCTCGGATCGATTTCTCAACGTTTGTTTATTCCACTTTTTTGGCTAAAAAAGTCCCAAAACCGTTTTCTAGCAAGGCTTCCAGTAATTTTTAGCAAACGCTATATAACTGGACTTCCCCGTTGACAAAAAGCCATAACCTGTGCTGTAGAAGGGATTAAAAGAATTTCCGCCGCCTCGTTACTGGGTACAAATCAGGGAAACTCCCAATAAATCTAA
>JAADBR010000133.1 GCA_009995705.1 Microcystis aeruginosa W13-11 | reverse complement strand
TTAAATTAGATTTGAGCAGAGTTACTAGAGGCATCTTGACAATGCCCATCAGAATTAGATTTTGGTCTAATTCTGTGCTAGAATCTGCGTCGCTTTAGCGCGCAGATTGTCAAAAGGTTGTATAAGTTCTTGAACGATAGTCATCAGGTATGCAGTCGTATATCCACAATTTGGAGTTTGGGTCGTTCTAATGTATCTTCTATATCAGCTAAGATCTTTTGGGAGGCAAAGATTGTAATTCTTTGATTTTTAGCTAATTTAAGGATTTTACCCGGAACTCCTACCCACAACAATCCTGAAATCCAAACATTGACATCTACAACAGCTTTCATGAGTTGGCCTGTCTAATTTGGCGAGCTTCTTCAATCATCTGGCTAATCTCAGCCAGAGTCGGTTGATTGGGGTCTGGTTCCATTGCTTCTAGTCGCTCAAAGAATTGCTCTAGATTGACTTTATCTTGATGAACTTTTTTGAGAATGATGGAGTCTTCCGTCAGGGAAATCATGTATTTATCTCCTGGGTTGAGGCGGGTTTGAACTTCAGGAGGAAGTTCGATGTTTCCTTCTCGATTGATTTCTATGAGTAGCTCTTTGGTCATCGGCTTCAAAATCAACTTTATTAGCTTTAGCTGTTAAACAGACTTTATAAATAATCTGATTAAGTTAATTATATATATTTTAGTGAATTTTTCAAGCTAGGATTTGCTACCTTGTAATCTAATCTGGGAATTGATGATACTCGGCGATTCGCGCCTTGAGAGGTAATGTTTCTCCCTCTACATTTATACTACCCCAGGAGAGTCCTCCCACAGAATCAATACCACTGGCTACTTGACAACCGCCCCTGAACGGTTACACTAAAACTATAGAGTGATTCGGAGAAAAAATATGTCATACTTCGATAACTGTTTTGACCACATTACTGATCCTGTCCAACAGAATTCTGTTCGTCAGCAATGGTTACAGATGGTTGACGGAGGTTTATCTGCTGCCGATGTTAGGATACTACTAGATAAATACCCAGATTTTAGGGTTGCTATTAGTCAGTGGATTTCCGCAACACCTGAAAGTCTCAGTTTTAGTTATGATACAATGGACAGGTTAAAAGAGTTTGTTGCTACTTTGCCTGAGTTTAAAGATGTATTTGATAAGTATGTTTCTGAACTTGTTTCTTGGGAGACGATCTACGGCAGGAAATTAAAAAACTTGCCACAATATTTCCTCAGTTTAAACAAGTGGCTAAACAGCGTATAGAACATACAGAAAGTCTTATGAGACTAAGAGAAGAATACCAACGAGAAATCCAGCAAGAAATAGAAAGAGAAATGTTCACAGAGAAGTCACCAAATTATTTTAGTTCTCTTTGATGATACTTTAGAGCCGTAGGTTGGGTTGAGCTATCATTATTGCTCCGGTATTACCCATCGGATCAAAAGGCGAAACCGAACAAAAATTGTGAAAATATTCCAGAAAGTGGTTGGGTTTCCTTGCGTCAACCCAACCTAGGAATCTCAATGCTGCTGCCACAGGAAAAATCTTCAGGTAGAACCTGAGAACGAGGTAATATTATATTACCTCCATTCAACCGAGAAATTAGAACCTACTAATCGCAGATAAACGATAGTGGGATATTTTTATTCGACCCAATATTGCCTAACTAATAGTTTTGTCCTCAGGAGTGAAAAAGGTCAATAAAGTTGAAGTTAGTCAAGTTTAATTAGCGGAATTAATCTGCTAATATTTGTCTTTTATTTACTTGTCAAAAAATCCTCATTAGAACTTGAAAATAAAGTTAGGTTAGCGGAATGTATTCGCTAACTATTTTTTCCTTATTTTTTAAGTTGATTAGATTAGGTAAACTCTTTCTCAGAAATCACCCAGGACGCAACTTGGAGCAATTGCTCAGAAAGAAAGTTGAGGGACTTTGTGTCCATGTTGCCGCTACAATGGCAAGTCATACGCTGCGTATACTGTTGCGTCAGCGTTTTGGTATTGATGTTCTCACCTTTGAGCAAACTCCTGTTCAACCCTTTGGGCAACTCACATAAGGCGTATCTTATCTTGAGTTATAAGCCAAGTCATCTGTTAGGGAGTCCGAGGTAAGCAGTAAGATTGAGATAGTCGAGTTACAAAAAAGATGGTACGAATTCTAGTAATTGATGATGATGGAGTAATTCAAACGTTCCTGAGACGAGCTTTGCAGAAGGAATACGAGGTTTTTGTTGCCAGTGATGGGAAAGAAGGATTAAAGCAAGCGGGGCAACTAAAACCGGCGATGATTATTTGTGATTGGATGATGCCGGGGATCGATGGGTTGGAAGTTTGCCGGCAAATTAAGCTTAATCCCCAACTGTCAACGACTTTTTTTATCCTCTTAACTTCTTTGGGATCGGTGGAGGATCGGGTGAAGGGATTGAATGCGGGGGCCGATGATTTTTTATGCAAACCGATCGAAATTAATGAGTTAAGAGCGCGTGTGCGAGCGGGAATGCGTTTGCATCAATTAAGTCACGATCTGCAAGCGCAAAAACAATTACTAGAAATGGAGTTAGCGGAGGCAGCGGACTATGTGCGATCGCTGTTGCCAGAACCTTTCATTTCTCCAAAACTTGCCATCGATTTTCGCTTCCTTCCTTCCCGTCGATTGGGGGGCGATGGCTTTGATTATTATTGGTTAGATAATGACCATTTGATGTTATATCTTTTAGATGTGGCGGGCCATGGATTGCGAGCGGCTTTACCTTCCCTTTCGGTAATTAATTTACTCCGTTCCCGTGGTTTAAGTCAGGTGAATTACTATGAACCTAATCAGGTTTTACATGGGTTAAATCAAGTTTATCAAATCAGTCCTAAGAATGATAAATATTTTACTATTTGGTACGGAATTTATGATCGGAAACAACAACAGTTAACCTATGCCAGCGCCGGTCATCCCCCAGCAGTTCTCCTGACTCAAAAACCTTTTGTCCAGATGATTGAAACCAGACTGAAAGCCCCCGGTTTTCCCATCGGGATGTTTCCAGAAGCGGAATATATTAATCAGGTTCAATCCTTGAATTTACCCAGTAGCCTCTATCTTTTTAGCGATGGAATTTACGAGATCGATTGTGCTGATGGTAGAATGTGGGGACTAGAAAACTTTATTCAATCTTTACGAAATTATCACGGTAATTCGGCTAAAAATCTCGATAATTTTATCGAGAAAATTCAAGCTTTACAATTTGATGGCAATTTTAAGGATGATCTTTCGATTATGCAGGTGGATTTTCGCTGATTAACTTCCTAAAATTTTTTGTTCTAATTCTTCTCGGTTATTAAAAATTTCAAAAACTCGCTCCATATCAGTCAATTCAAATAACATTTTGATCTGCTCATTAATCGAGCAGATCAATAGTTTACCCCCCGCAGAACGCACGGTTTTTAAGGATAAAACTAGCGCCCCTAAACCAGAACTATCCATAAAGGTGACATCCTTGAAATCAACGATAATAACCTCGGAACCTCCCTGCACGGCTTCGGCAATTTCTTGGCGAAATTCGCTGGCTTGGTTGCCATCTAAAATACCGGATGGTTGAATAACTTTGATGGAAGAACTCATAAAAAAAAGGAAAAATTAAATGTTTTCTACCTGATCACTGATAACTGCTCGCTGAAATCTGCTGACAGCAGCCAATCTTTAACTATTTTTAACATATTAGGGTCAAGAAAAGCGCAAAATTAAAAATAGGAATTTTTGAAACTGCATGGAAAGTTACGATGTCATCCTCATCGGTGCGGGGCATAATGGTTTAGTTTGTGCCGCCTATCTCCTCAAAGCCGGTTATCGCGTCCTCCTTCTCGAACAGCGTAGCGTACCGGGAGGAGCAGCTACCACAGAAGCGGTTATCCCAGATATAGCCCCCGATTTTAAGTTTAATCTCTGTGCGATCGATCACGAATTTATCTTTTTAGGACCAGTAATTGAGGAATTGGAGCTAAAACGCCACGGATTAGAGTATTTATTCTTCGATACTACCGTTTTCTGTCCCCATCCCCCTGGCCAATATTTTCTTTCCTATCGCTCTCTGGAAAAAACTCACGCCGCAATTGCCCAGTTTTGTCCGCGAGATGCCGATCGCTACCTTCAGTTTATCGACTATTGGGCCCAGTTGATGAATGCGATCAGTCCTTGGTTTAACGCTCCGCCTCAAGATTTGCTCAGAATCGCCCGCAATTATGACTCTAGTGCCTTAGCTAGTGTCTGGAAAGCGATCGGCTCGAAAAAGAAACTGCTCGACTTCATCCGCACGATGATTACTTCCCCCGAAGATGTCCTCAATGAATGGTTTGAGAGCGAATTTGTCAAAGCACCCCTGGCTCGTCTAGCGGCGGAAATTGGCGCTCCTCCCTCCCAAAAAGGCATTACCTCCGGGATGATGATGATGGCGATGCGTCACTCCCCCGGGGTGGCTCGCCCTCGTGGTGGTACGGGCGCACTAACGGAGGCTCTGGTGAAATGTGTTGTCAGTCTCGGTGGGGTGATTTTAACCGAGCAGAAAGTTAAACAGATTCTAACGGAGGAAGGACAAGCGATCGGGGTTAGGGTGGACTCTGGACGGGAATATCTGGCAAAAGCGGGTATTATCTCTAATATTGACGCTAGACGAGTTTTTTTACAGTTAGTCGCTCCCGCCGATGTGGATGCCGCCGATCCAGAATTGCGAGAAAGGGTAGAACGGCGAATTGTCAATAACAATGAAACAATTCTTAAAATTGATTGCGCCCTCGCGGAAGCGCCAAGGTTCGAGGCTTACGATCACAAAGAGGAGTATTTACAGGGAACGATTCTCATCGCCGATTCCGTGCGTCACGTTGAACAAGCCCACGCTTTAACGATTTTGGGGCAGATTCCCGATGAAAATCCCTCGATGTACCTAGATATACCCACTATTCTCGATCCGTCTATGGCTCCCCAGGGCAAGCACACCCTCTGGATCGAATTTTTTGCCCCCTATCAGATTGCCGGGGCCCAGGGAACGGGATTAAACGGCACGGGATGGACGGAAGAATTAAAAAATCGCGTGGCCGATCGAGTTCTTGATAAACTGGCCGATTATGCTCCCAATCTCAAATCTTCGATCATTGCCCGTCGGGTGGAAAGTCCGGCCGAATTAGCTAATCGTTTGGGTTCCTATAAAGGTAATTACTATCATCTTGATATGACCTTAGATCAGATGATTTTCCTGCGTCCTTTACCGGAAATAGCTAACTATAAAACCCCCATTAAAAACCTTTATTTAACTGGGGCAGGAACTCACCCCGGCGGCTCAATTTCGGGAATGCCAGGGCGTAATTGCGCTCAGGTTTTCCTGCGAGATAAAAGTACTTTTCTGCAAAGATTATTTAACTAGGGTTTGCTGAATAAATGTGAAATAAGTAGGTAGGCGTTAAAAGTTATCAGATCCCCCCGCCTATCGGCACCCCCCTTATCAAGGAGGGCAGGGGGGATCGAACCTAAAATCCATTTTTAATTTAATTATAACCAGCTACTTATGTACGATGAGAAGCATTATCATAACGGAAAATTAAATCACCTTTTTGATTGATATAGTGGTAAGAATATTTGCCTCGGTTTATGCTGATCTCTACTTCGACAAATTCTCGAATATAGAGCCGCGATCCGTCAATAAAGTTAATATTTCCTCTAATAAAACCGAGACTCTCTGTCCGTTTTTCTGTGTCAAGTTCAAAAGTTTGGATCATGGATGAGTTTGTGAGAAGTTTTCTAATTCTCTCAAAGTAAGTCTCAATCAACAAATTCAATCTCCTTAATGATGGCTATTTTTTGCTGTATTTTGTCAAGCATCCATGATTCTTCTAACCATTCATCAAAATCTTCACTGTGTTGTAATTGATCGTTGGTAAACAAATCAACAAACTGCTCTGTTGACCATTGATATTGAGTTTCAAATTGTTTTAAGCGAGCTTGAGTTTTTTGTAATCCGCTTTCTAAGTCCTGTAGCCGATTATTCAGATCGGTTTGAATCATTGCTTTAAGGGATTCTGGTTGACTAGAGCGCAGTTTAATCAGGTTTGTGGTGTTTGATTCTAGCGGTTGGTTTTGCATGGTGATTGTTGGTCTTATCAGGGTTAATTTTGACGGAGGAATTGAATATATTCGACCATTTCGGGAGGAAAGCGTTGGCTTAATTCCTCATCGGGAAGTTGGGACAGCATCCGAAAATAATTCTTTCTTACTGTTTGAATATTAGGGTGATTTTCGCCTAATGTAGCTATCAAAATAGCAATGGCTCTTTGATAGAGAGGTTCTGCTTCTGCGTATTTCCCTTGAGAATAATAAAGACTCGCCAGATTGTTGAGACTGGTCGCCACATCAGGATGCTCTTTTCCTAATAGCTTTTCCCGAATCGCCAGCGAGCGTAAAAAGAGAGGTTCGGCTTCTTCGTATTTCCCTTGATATTGATAAAGACTCGCCAGATTGTTGAGATTAGAAACAACACTAGGATTATTGCCACCAAATAACTCTTCATGGATTTTTAATCCTTGTAAAAATAGAGATTCTGCTTGAGCAAAATCGCCTTGATATTGATAAGCAATACCTAAATTGCTCAAAGCATTGGCTTCTGATGTTTTATCACCAATTTGTTGGGCAATTTCTAATTGTTTTTGAAAATATTCAATTGCTTGCTGATATTGTCCTAAGGATTGATAAGTAATCCCCAGATTTCCGAAAGCATTTGCTAGGGCCAGAATATCGCCGATCTCCTGAGCAATTGCTAATTGTTCTTGAAGATGTGCAATTGCTTCTTGATACTGCCCTAAAGACTGATAAGCCGCTCCCAAATTACCTAAAGTATTCGCCAGCGAATACCGATCATTGGTTTCTCTAATAATTACTAATTGTTGGTGAAGATATTGTATTGCTTCTCTATATTGACCCCAAGATTGATAAATCATTGCTAACCGGCTAAGAGCAAAAACCTCAGATTGTTTATCACCAATATCCTGAGCTTTTTTTAAGAGCTTTTGATAGATTTTAGGATCATGTTTTTTGGGTGCAATCTGATCAAAGTTTTCAAGATTTAACTCTGTTTCATAATTACTAGCCTGAGCCGAATTAGTTTGATTTTTATTAATCTGAATCATCATCATCCTCCAATAAATTTAAAACTTGCTCAAATTGTGATTCTGCGGATTGAATTGCCTGAATCCATTCTGATAATTCTTTAACTGTTATATTAACTTTGCCCTCCTGTTGACGTGCATTTCCCTTAAGTTTGTAGAAAGTTGCTTTCAATTTACATAGACTTTCAATGCCGTAATCAAGATTAGAAAGAGAAGTCGAAATAGACTTGTAACTCTCACTCGTTGTATCTAAGTTAGCAGGGTTTTGTTTAACCTGCTCCCCTACAGGCGGCTGTGGTCAGTTGAAGTTAAAAGTCGGATTATGAATTGTTCCTTGATTAACAATTCCAACATTTTTCATCATATTAATAACGTAAGGATTAGATTCATTTTCCTTAACCGCTTGTTCTGCAACTCTTCGCATTTCTGGATCTTCTAGTAAAGTCGCCATTACCTCAATCGTTTCAGGTAACAAAGCAGGATTTTGATTAGCCGATTCCAACTTTTTTAAAGTATCAGGAGACTTAGCTGCGATTAAATTATTCAGTTTTTCAAGGGAACCATCTAAGGCAAGCTCCCCCACACGGGCTAACGCTCCCCCCAAAATAATCGTGACTCCTGTAGCCAATAGCGTCAAAAGTTCCATGATACAACTCCCTGCGGTTCTTCCGTACTGAGTGTACTAAGATATTGAAATATACTGCCTCTTATTTTAACTCATTATAGCAATTAAATCACAGTATTGACCAAGCATTTAGGCATAACTTATCGCTGAAACGCTAGATTTCCCATGAACAGAGAAAATTATTAGATAGAGGGCTATCGACGAGATGAAGAGGGCGAGGGCACAAGGCTTGCGCCCCTACAGGACAGGGTTCATATATTCATCCTCTAATAACATTTCAATTACCTCTTTCTAAGGTTTCTCCTTAGCAATGCGCTCCCACCAATCCAGGAACATAACCAACATAGAGATTAGTCTCTATATCTCTTTCGATAATTGCTGTAAATAGTTTCATAAAGTACCTCGTCTTTTAGACTCTAATCATAGGGTAAAGATTGCTTCGGTAGGTTATTGGTTGATACAGTAAAGTTAATGCAGGTATCACTCTCTCCTCATTACATAATTATTAATAACAGAAATCTCACTCATACTAAGCACAGCTTCCTTAAGCTATTGCCCATTTAAACTGGGTGTGATAGTGTTATAAAATCAACTATAAAACTCGCTTGTATAGAAATATCTATATTAGATTTGGGCGCACGCAGTTCGACAAACTCACTGACCACGGTGCGCCCCTACCATTGGCGCGATAATATTATTGTAGGGGCGAATTGCATTCGCCCTCTTTTAATAACTTTTGCTACTTACCTATAGGTGAGAGAACGTCCCAAATATGAGATGCAACCTTTAGATAGGTCAGCAGTTTAACTCGCACAAATTTTTCACTGGGATTGTTGCTATACTGGTGGCTCTTGACAAAAGATCATGTTAATTATTTTTCTGATGAGGATTATTAGTCACCTTTTCATGTACTATGGGTCTATGGCAATATTTTTGAAGGATCACGATCGATGCAATCCCTAAGACTCAGAGTTAAAACTGCTTGGAGAAGTAAAAAAGCAAGGATGATTATATCGTTCCTATTGCTTTTTATCTTGATGCCAATTTTTCTTTATGCTTGTTTTAGTGATCTTCCTAACCAATCATCGGAGCGACGTCAAGGAACCCTTTTGGTTTGGTATCCAGAAGAGGGCAATTTAACTGAAGTACTAGGTCTCGGTTTGCAAGAGTTTGAAAAATTAAATCCGCAGGTGACAATTCTTGAACAAGCTATTCCTATCGATGAGATAACCGAGCGATTTTTTAAACAATCTCAAAGCGGATTGGGTGCGAGTGTTATTCTAATTTTTTCGAGAAATATACCCAGATTAGTATCTGAAGGATTACTGGGGGAAATTGACCGAAAAAATCTAGATTTATCTATCTATAATCCCCCAACCCTAAAACAAGTTAGCTATCAAGGAAAAATCTATGGCATTCCCTTAGGTTCTCGTACTCGTGTACTGTGTTACAATCAAAAAAAATTACAAGTTAGTACCGATCCGCTGCTGAAGCAACCTCCCACCAGTTTAGAGGGATTAGTGGAAAGTGCGCGCAAAGGTTATTCTGTGGGGATAGTTTCCTCTTTTGAAGATACTTTTTGGGGAATGGCAATTTTTGGCAGCTATTTGTGGGATGATCAGGGTAGGCTGCAACCTCGCTTGGATGGTTGGGCAAAATGGCTAGAATGGCTAAAATTTGCCTCGTCACAGCCTAATTTTATCCTCAATCGTCAACGGGAATTACTTCATGAGGCCTTTGCTAGAGGTCGCTTGACCTATTATGTGTGTAATTCTATTGAAATTGCCGATTTAAAAAACAGCCTCCAAGATGATCTCAGAGTCGCTTTACTTCCCCAAGACACTCAAGGTAAAGCAGCACCAATTCTCTATACACGGGTGATGGTATTTAATCGTAATAATAGTGATAATGAAAATAGGTTGGGATTAGCTTTAGGAAAATTTCTCACTAATCCCGAACAACAATTGCAAGCAATCGTCCAAACAGAAAGTTTTATTCCCACTAATCGACGGGTGCAGATCGAAGGAAATTTACTACCGATCGAATCAGTATTATTACAACAATCTCACAATGCCGTGGCAGTTCCTCTGGATGATTGGGAAAAGTTGAATAAAATTTTAGAAGGGGGAGAATTTTGGTATGAAAGAGCGATCGCTGGTGAAATATCCTCCTCAACAGCAGCCCACCAACTGACACTTTATATTCAATCAGGTCTTGATCAGGAAGTCGGGAAAATAAATTAATATGAATAACAATATCCCCTCTCTTTCGGAAATAATTGCTAACCAATTATTATTTTTAGGACGTAGAAATGTTCAAAATCAATTAATGATTATTTTTCTTTGTTTAATTCTTGCTTGGTTATTGTCAAAATGGTTATGGTCTTACTTAGAAAAAAGATTTCCTCACGTCATCACTTTTATCCATAGTGATAAAAAATTAACCCTCCGTCAATATTTTGCTATCCTGATAGAGTTTCTTGATTTTCCAGTTATTAGTATAATTTTACTTGATTTAAATTATCTAATTTTTTTCAGTCAAAATTGGACAAGGGGAATGATTAGTTTATCTATAAAACTCCTGTGGTTTTATTTAGTTTATCGTGGTTTACTAGCTGGACTATACGCCAAGTTTTCCGTCAATACAATTAAGTATTATCATTTCCGGCTTTTGGCACCTTTATTCGTGTTATTTCTCCTGAGGATCATGATTGGTTTCTACAATAATATTCAGGAAATCGCCAAAATATCTCCTTTCAATTTATTCAATAGTCCGATCACATTGGGAAGCATATTTATTTTGATAATAGCTCCCTATTTTTTAGTAATTGTTGTTGATCTTATAGAGACTATAATTTTGAGTATTGCTAATTTAAATCAGCAAGCTAATCGTGGTGAAATTGAAGCAACTTTACTGTTAGGACGTTATTTTTTTATTGTCTTAGGTTTTATTATTATCTTGGGTTATGTGGGAGTTAATGCAACGGCAATAGCGGCAATTACTGGCGGTTTATCGGTGGGTATTGGTTTCGGTATGCAGCAAGTGGTCAGTAATTTTATTAGCGGTATTTTACTATTATTTGAAAAAGTTCTCAAACCCGGTGACATCATTAATATTGAAGGGCAAACTTCTCAGGTAAAAAAGCTAGGTATTCGAGCGACAACAGTGCAAATCCTCACGGATAATTCCGAAAAAATTATCCCCAATCAAAAGTTTTTTACTGAGGATGTCACCACCTACACGGGTAGTGATAACTTGATTTATTGTTCAATTGTTATTGGAGTTGGTTATCATTCTAACGCAGAACAGGTGATGAATTTATTACTAGACATTGCGGATCAACATCCCAACATACTTAAAAACCCGCAGCCAGTAGCCTTTTTTATTAATTTTGGTGATTCTAGTTTAAACTTTGAATTAAAGTTCTGGTTGGATGATGTTAACGGGAAAAAACGAGTAATTAGTGATGTTAATTGTGTTATTCTTGATAGGTTTACTCAACAGGATATCGAGATTCCCTTTCCGCAGCAAGATATTCATATTCGCAATAATTAGCAATTTAAGTAGTCGTGCAAAATTAATTTATTGGTTAAAAAGCTTTATCAAAATGTCTAGTTAATTTTGCTTAGGTACTTATCTTGGTCAAAAACCTTATCTGATTATTTTTATCTCCAGTAAGGATTCAGGTCATACAAAAAGCAGTCAACCCCTTGCTGTGCTGAAAGCCTTAATTTTCGTGCTTATTGAGAATAAAACTGTTAGTTTAGCGAGTTCTGAGATTTTAGAAGCCGCTCTGTGACTGCATTTGAGACACCTGAATCCTTACTATCTCCAAATATATCACTTTCACTTATTAAATTTATGTATTTATCGTTTTTTTGTTAATAACCAGTGTCTTGACAAAAAAACAATTATAATATAAAATCCATACCAGATGATATTTTCAGAAAATACTCAATAATCCAGAATCAAAATCGCCTAGATTAATCTATCGAGGTTTTGCTCATGCTTTTTGGTTATACTTTGCTTGGCACTTTATCGATTTTTGTCGAACTTAGACATCAATCGCCGTGCGAATTTTTTCCCTTAATTGCTGTCATCTACCCCAACTAGAAATTCCATGATTATCACCAGTTTACAAAATCGTTTTCCCAGAAATAATCCCACCCGTCGGCTGCGAGCTTTTCTCCTAGGTCTTTTCGCTGCAGCTATGACCGCCTTACCACTAAAAGCCGCCGAAGAAGTTGAATTTGTCTATACTCCCCTCGTCTTTTCTCTATCGGTAGCATCCCTAGAAACCTTTGCTAAAGAAGGCAAAATCGATGCTAATTTAAAACAATTTTTAGCTAGAGTAACTCCCGAAGCAAGAGAGCAGTTTCGTGAAGCTTTATTAACAAAAATTGACATCGATCCTGTTTTACTATCTCGTTTTTTTAATAGTGTGATGGGTGCTGATATGCTCTCTCGTTTGGGTAAAAGCATCACCATTCAAGGGGGAATTAATGGTAAATATGCTCTGCGGGGTGCGATTGTTAGTGCCGCTTTTGAGCCGGGGGGATTAACCCTTTTAAACATCCTGAAAAAATTGCCCAATCATATCCAGTTACAGGGGGAAGAAATCCTTGGATTAGCTAAAGCTCTTGATTATGCCATTTATGTATCTGAATTATTTACCAAAGATATGCGCCTCTGGGCAGCCGAGGAAGCGGCTGCCGTTAAACCAGCGATTAATTATGCCAGTTTGCCCGATTTGCGTCAGCGCGGTAGCTTTCAGGTAAAAAAAGAAGTTTGGAACCTAACCGATAGCAGTCGCAATCGCAGTTTATATGTGGATGTTTATATCCCGCAAACTTTCCGAGACGGTAAAACACCTGTAATTATTTTTTCCCACGGATTAGCCTCGCGACCAGAAGATTATGCCCAAGCAATTGAACATCTAGCTTCCTACGGATTTTTAGTAGCAGCACCGCAACACCCCGGCAGTGATATCGAATACATGCAAGGAATGTTAGCAGGGTATTATCGCAATATTTTTGATCGAGATGAATTTATTAACCGACCCAAAGATATTAGCTTTGTCATTGATGAATTAGCAAGACGTAATGATAGTCAATTTCAAGGTAAACTTAACCTAACTAATGTGGGAGTAGCTGGTCATTCCTTCGGAGGTTATACTGCCATTGCTATTGCTGGTGCGTCAATCGATTTTGATAATCTTGCTAAAGATTGTAACCGTTCTTATTCTGGGATTAATATCTCGATTTTCCTGGAATGTCGCGCACTAGAATTGCCTAGACAGGTCTATAATTTTCGCGATGAACGAGTCGCAGCTGTTTTTGCAGCTAATCCCGTTAACCGCAGTATTTTTGGGGAAAAAGGTTTAAGCAAAATCTCAATTCCTGTCCTCTTGGGTTCCGGAAGTTATGACCCGGCAGCTAATCCGATTTTTGAACAGGCCATTTCTTTTACTTGGTTAAAAACGCCAGATAAATATCTGGCTATGGTGGAGGGACAAGCTCATGTAAATTTTACGGAATTGGATGCAGGAATGCAAAAAACCCTAGAGTCTGTGGTCGATATCACTCTACCAAATCAAAATCTAATCGAGGATTATACTGGAGCTTTATTGGTCTCTTTTTTTGAAGTTTATATTGCTAATAATGAAAAGTTTCGTCCTTTTCTTTTGTCTAGCTATGCAGAATATCTCAGTCAGGGACAAAAGTTTAAATTAGACTTTATTACTGCCGCTTCTGACGAGAAATTATCTCAATTGATTGAGAAACTGCGAGTACATAGGCAATAGACACTCTTGCAATAGTAAAACGGAGGATGCGTTTTTTTGGCTGCTACTCGTCTTTTATCTTTTGTAGCAGCTTTTTTTGCTTAATCCCATAGGTAGCAACTTAGGTTATCTAAAGGAACACCTATTCGATTACCCTGCCCATCGGTAATACACCTTTCCTTTAATTTCATTTGAGAACAACTGCCTTAGTTAATTTTCGTTCTAATTATAACTCAGGTGTTAACGCTTAACCATGTTGATCTATCCTTCTGGAAAAAAACCCTTCAGGCTTTGGGAACTCTCACTCGTTCTAATTTCCTCGAAACTATTCCCAACTTAGCGCCTTTAATCCTTTATTGGGGAGGGGAGGTCGCCTTAAGAGAAGTGTATCAGGGAATTAGGGATGTTAGTCAGTGGTGGCGGTGATTCTTGTTCTATGAATTAGCCTCTACCTTACCCAATTGAATCAGCAGTCTGCTCCCCAGTGCCTTCAGCAAGCGCAGAAATCCAATAAAATAGTAAATAGGTGACATCAGGAGAAAATTATCTATGGCAACTACATCCGAAGACGTATGGCGACTCTTAGCCGAATTAGCCACTGCTCAAGCTGAATTAACTGCTGCTCAAGCTGAATTAACTGCTGCTCAAAAAGAAACTGACAAACAACTGAAGGGGACTGACCTACTATTGAAGGAAGTTAGTCAACAACAGAAGGAAAACGCCCAACAACAGAAGAAAACCGACCGACAACTCAGAGAATTAGGTAAACAAATTGGGGGACTCGGTGCCAAATTCGGCAGCTTTACCGAAGGACTTGCCCTTCCCTCAATGGAAACGATTCTCAGACAACGCTTTGGT
>JAADBR010000132.1 GCA_009995705.1 Microcystis aeruginosa W13-11 | reverse complement strand
TATTAATGACCCACATCATGACAGACATTAGGACAGCGGATAAATCCGCTCGCGTCGCTTTTCCGCCCCGTGTTGAAACGACGGGGCTACCAAGCTCCCGTCTTTTTTCGTGTTGCCAGCGTGGAGATGAGTTAAAGTATCCGTGTCAAGAAGATACATCATCTTCAGTTTCCGAACGTCCCCTTGCTTGGTAAATAGAGTCTCTTAGGTCAGCAAGAGAACTATCATCACTTAAAGTACCTGCCTGTTGCAGAAAAATAGCTTGACTATTTTGGGAAGAGTTAGAAAGGGACGGGATATGCAAGGCTTTAGCCTCTTACTCTGACAAAGGCTCACTGATTAATTTTTCTGGTTTTGGAGTAACTGCCATAATTTCTCCTGGTTATTTATTAACATTAGCTTCTCTCTCGATGCGGCTATTTTTCTATGATATGCCGTGACGCGGTTCTAGCTTATCTGAACGGTCATTCCTTAAATAAATGACATTGGGACAATGAATCGAGTTACAATGTAAACAGTGTAACTAAAAATTGAAAAAATTTATGTCCCAAGTTGTTAGTACCCGACTCCCCGACCGCACAGCAGAAAGACTGAAACGGTTTGCCCGCCGATTAGGAAAAACCCCTAGTGAAACCCGTGCGATTTTAATCGAGGAATCTCTCAGAGAAAGCGAGTTCCCCTATATTGAATTTCGCCATTCTCCTTTGGGGCGGCAACCCTACCTAAAAAACTCTAGTTTGGCTCTGTAGGAAGTAATTCAAATTGCTCAAAGCTACGCGCTAGATGAAGAAAAAACGGCGGCACATTTTCATCGACCCCTCGAATGGGTACGCTCTGCTTTGCTCTATGCCGAAGCCTATCAGTCAGAAGTGCAAACGGCGATCGCCGATGCTCAAACCCTCAATGAAACGACGATAAAACGACTCTTACCCCAATTGGAAACGATTACGGTTTCTCCTGATTCCCCGCTCACGATCGGGGAATAGCTAAAATGCTATCTTTTTTATTAGATGAACATATTTCTCCGACGGTTGCCGAACAAATTAGTCGCAAATGTCCAGAAATCCTAATTTTTCCCTTAATCACTTGGCAAGAAGGTCGGTACTTGGGTGATTCGGATTAAATCATCTTAAAAGCGGCAACGGTCGCCCAGTTAACTCTAGTAACCTACGACCAGAATACTATTCCCCCGCTTTTGTGCGAATGGTGAGAAGCTCAGAAAAGTCATGGTGGCGTTATTTTTATCGATTATCAGTCCATTCCCCCTAGCAATTTTGGTCTTTTGGTTCGTTCGCTTTTAGCCTTATGGGAGCTGCAAGGCAAGCGGGATTGGACAAACCGACTTGTTTATTTGAAGCCAAAAATTTGATTCGTTTGGGCATAATGGGGGTTAAACAATAGTCTCTTTTTTTCAAGCTTTGTAGAGAGGCTCCTTCTGCTAAAAGTTGTTCAATATGGTCGAGATTTATTTTTAGATATTGCAGTTTTTTTTCAGGGAACCTATCGTCTTTATTTGGCGGTAGGTTTTCTTTTTTTCGCTACTTATATAGTATTTCTCATACCTGTGTGGCACACTTAAACCTTTGCTGATTAAACTTGTCAACATCGATAATGTACCTCGTGCGAACAGGAAACGCTATATATTTGCCAGATGATTCTTGATGGTTTTTTCTGACAGACCTGATGACTTTTTTAGCCAACTCTCAAAATCCGTTAATAATTTCTGATTGGCTCTTCTTATCTTTTTACAAGCAGCTTCGTATTTCTCGTAATTATTCATCACAAATTCCTTGCATATAGTTCTGAAAGCGTCACAACTTGATATCCTTTTTGAGAAAGTTTGGGCAGCACTCTAGAGAGCGTTAATGCAGTCCTTTCTCCCCACAAACCACTATCATGCAAAATAATGATCGAACCAGGACGAGCATTGCAGGGAATTTGCGTCGAAGCAAACCAAGATGAAGGAATATGGGTATCGAAGGGAAATATAGACCCAAGAGCAACCCGATAACCGTGTTGGCGAGCAGTCTTGACCATAGTGGTATTATACCAACCCCCCCCTGGACGCAGCCAGCACGGTTTAGCAAATTCGGCAATAATTCTATCAGCCTCCAGTAATTCTGTTTCAAACTCTTGTGGTGAGAGTTGAATACTGGGTTTGTCTTCAGTCAGGTGATTTCCTAACTCATGGCCTTGATTAACTATCTCTCTAATAACCGACTCGTTCCCCTTTACGCGATCGCTGATGACGAAAAAAGTTGCCCGCGCTTGATATCGCTGAAGAATTCCCAGAATTTTTGGTGTTGCCACCGCATCAGGACGATCATCAATCGTGAGAGCAATAATTGGCTTGTCAGTTTTAGTAAAATAGACAGCACCAGGGACAATTGAAGCAATAAGAGAAAGAATCCAGCGAGGCTGAAAAAATAAAATTAAAATCAAGCTTAATCCAGCCAAGCTCGAAAAGGCAAAAAGATAGTTGAACATCTTTGATCGCTGTTAATCAGATAAAGAAATAAACTCCTAAATTTTTGGGAAATCCTTGCTCCGTAAACTGATCGAGAAAGAACATCGTTCCCACATATCCGCCGGACACCGAGTTAATTAATCCGATTGCCTGAGTGAAAGAATATCCTAACTCCTCCTGTAAGCCGTTTAAAACTTGGACTGTCCAACCTGCTGCTTGAATCCCACCACCACTAGCAGCTACCACAACTAAAGTTAGTCCATTATACTGCTATTTTTTTATCTCATTCTCATATTGCTCTTGACTTAGTTCCCCTTTTTGTAATTGTTCTTCAAGATTTTGGTTTTGTTTTTCAAGATATTGCTTTTGTTTTTCAAGACGCTTCTCTATGGCTTTATTAAAGTTTTTCATTAAGTTATCTCTAAGGCTGCCTATTTTTCCAGGCCCTGTCCCGACTCAAACCAAGGAGCAAACACCATTACATTATTGATAGCGATGTCTTTGTTCTTCAAACTCGCTTCTTTTAAGGGATCGCTCCATTTTTTAGCCGCAGCTACCCAAACGGCCGCATCCACAGGGTTTGATTCTAAATCAGCCATTTTCCATAATAAAGCAGGAAAAGCCCCTGCCGCCCAAAAATTGGCCTTTGCTAACTTCCAGGTGTCGGGGGTGGGACTATTCCTCCTCCGCAGCCAATTGAAGAAATTAAAACCCCATGGCTCTGGATGGGTAAGATAGGGATAGAGAATCCCCCCACGGGCATAACGATCAACATAGTCGATCGTGGTGGCTAGTTTGATCTTAGCCAGATCGAGACAGAGCTTAATTCTTTCAGCTAGGGGCATTTTAGCCCGCAATTCCGCTGCCGATTCGGGACGACGGATAATCAGGCGGCCACCCCACCGATCGCCGTTCCTGTACCTATAATGATGAGGGTGCGTCGCTGCAAATTCCTTACTCCTAAGCTGGATAGATGCGAATACGGCGATTCGGTTCCTCTCCGAAGCTATCGGATTGGAGACGGTAATGTTCCACTAATTCGTGCTGCATTTTCCGCACTTTCGCCGAGCGGGGCAGTAACTCCACCGGTTGGCCAGTAGGAATAACGATTTGTTCCACCGCTAACCGGGCCTCCTCCAAAGCTTCGATCTCGTCATCACTACCGCTGCGGGCAAATAAACGCAGATCCGCACCTTCCTGATTCATCGGGTCATCAATGCCCAAAATCCGCTTTAAACCGCGAGAAATTTGGGGCAGGGTATTGGATTTGATGCCGTGGATGGGAATTTGTCTTACTTTGGCAATTTGCCGCAATTTTGACTGATTTTTAACGTGGGAACGCAGGGCCAGCACCGCGTCGGCCTCCTGTAAATCTTTGGTCAAAACGATCGGCAAATCTAGGGCCTGTACTACCTGTTCGATCGGAGCGCGACTGACTCCATAGGGATAGACATAAACTGGCCAATCTTCGCCATTGGGACCGGGGACGCGGACTTTTTCCGTTTCCGGTTCTTCCTGCAGCCAGGATTGTTCGAGGAGGCGATCGAAATCGTTTTCCGGGTTGAGAGGGCCCGCAGGGAAACGGGCTACGGGAGTCATCCGGCCATCGGCCCGCCATCCCTTGGGTTTATCCATTTCCGGCAGATAATTGCCGTGCAAAGGGGTGAGGTTTTCCGGTTTTGGTTCTTCCTGAGCGACCTGTACTTTCCCCTCCTCATCTACCCAACGGATTTGGGCAATTGCTTCCCGTCCCCGCAGCAGTTGGTCGATCGTGGTGGCTACGTCCTCGTGAATCACCCAGCGCTGACGTTCCAACATTTCGATGGCAATGTCAAAGGTGGGCGGTGCTTTGCGTTCTAAAACGGTCTTCTGAGAACCCCGGCGGCGTGCTTCTTCGTCTCCGAGAGTTACTGCCTGAATTCCCCCAACTAAATCCGATAAAGTCGGGTTTTTAATTAAATTTTCTAATTGATTGCCGTGGGCGGTTCCCACTAACTGCACCCCGCGTTCGGCGATCGTGCGAGCGGCCAAAGCTTCTAATTCCGTACCGATCTCATCAATCACGATCACCTCTGGCATATGGTTTTCCACCGCTTCGATCATGACCTGATGCTGCAATTCCGGACGGGCCACCTGCATCCGACGAGCGCGACCGATGGCCGGATGGGGAATATCTCCATCTCCGGCGATTTCGTTGGAGGTGTCGATAATTACTACCCGTTTATTGAGATCATCGGCCAAAACTCGGGCTATTTCTCGCAGGGCCGTGGTTTTCCCCACCCCCGGACGACCGAGCAGCAGCAGGGATTTTCCTGTTTCCACCAGGTCGTTAATCAGGGTGATCGTACCGAAAACAGCCCGACCGATACGACAGGTTAAACCGATAATTTCCCCTTCTCGATTGCGAATGGCACTGATGCGGTGCAGGGTGCGTTCAATCCCAGCGCGATTATCGCCGCTAAAACTGCCCACCCTGGCGATCGAATACTGGATTTCTTCTTTTGAGATCGGTTCGTCCCCCAGATCGATCGCCCCATCGGGAAAACGCGCTTCTGGTATGCGTCCCAAATCCATAACCACTTCGATCAGTTGATGCTGCCGCGGCTGTTCCTCGATTTTGCCGCGAATCCGCGCCGGTAGAATTGCCAAGAGTTTGTTTAAATCGTCGGTAACTGGCATCCGAGAGGAGGGTAGGGTTTCTGGCATTAATAGTAAAGGGTTTTGGCGATAATTGGCTGTTTTTATTTCCAAGATTTTCTTGGGGTCTAACACATTTAGGGGTTAGTTGTCAATTAAAAAAATATTATAGTTTTTTGACCAAGGTTAGGCTTTTAATTGAGCAACCACCATAGAGGCGGCTTTAAGGGCTTCTTGGTAGGCTTGGGGGTCATTTTCAAGGTTAGGCTCTTTTAAATGCTCTAAAATTGGCAAAATCAACGAACGGGCGTAACTTCCATAGGCAATACCAGCAATTTTTTCTCTCAGTCCCAGTTCCTGTAATTTGGTCACGGTATGGTCATTGGTTCCCCCAGCTAACTGGACAAATCCGGCTAGATTGTCGGAAAGGACTTTTTTGGCCATATTGATGGCCGGGTGGGTGGTTCCTTTGCCGATATCGCCGCTCATCGGTCGGCCGTCCGTCTGCCAAATCAGAGGACAGCTTAGGGGTGAAATAGTTTCCCGCAGATAGTGGAGGTAATCAATGATCTGCTGATCATCCTGGCAACTTATGGCCAGGATTTTTAAGTTTTTAGTTAGAGGTGCGATCGCCAGCCAGAGTCGAGCAAATTCCTCTCCATGACCGACTTGGGTATGAATTTCGATCGCATCGACTCCCATTTCGATAATTAGGGGGATAATTTCTTGGGGTTGACAGACACGGGCTCTGGTCTCGATTATTTGCAGGGGACAAACGGGTAGGCAACGACCGCAACCATAACAGCGCTGTTCAATCACTCCTCCCCTATCAATAGCAAAAGCGGGACAGATTTTTTCACAGGGACGGGGACAATCGACGGGACAGAGTTGCGGGTTAAAGACAGCTTTACGAAAGTGGGGATCTTCCCCGTCATTGAGACTGACCATTAACCAAGGTCGTCGATTTGGGGGGAATCCGGCGATTTTTTCCGCCGTTTCGATGCCTTCCTTGGCCGCAAGGATCACGGCTCGATCGGCGGCCACATCAATACAATCGGCTCCAGCGATAGTATAGGTCAAAGCGAGGTTGCGAATCGTGGGCAAATCTTGGTAACTAGCTCCACAGATGAGCTTGAACCAGTGACCCGCAACTAGGGACTGTAAGGGAGAGGAGTTTTTATCTAGCACTTTTTTATCCTATCGCAGCCAGCCCCAAACTTCAGCCTTGTGCTGCTCTGATACTGACTAAAGACTGATTATTGATTCTTCTTGGACGTACTAAGTCAGAAGCGGTAAGTAAAACCGATTTATTCAACAAAGTCAATCCCTTAACTGCTCACTTGCACAACTAGCTGGAGCGGTCGCAACGCGCTCGCTACGCGAGACCGCAATTAAAGGAAATATAGGAGACAGAAAATGGCTAACGAAACCGTTACTTATTCCCTAGAAGCTGTTCTGACAAGGATCGAGGGGAAAATAGACAAAATCGACGAACGATTAACCAAAGTAGAAATAGGACAATCGGAGATCAGAGGGGACATTAAAGCCTTAGATGAGCGACTAACTACAGAAATTAAAGGACTAACGACAGGGGTTGCCGGTCAGGAATTTACCAACCGGGGGATTTTTATCGTCCTGATTGTCGCCATTTTAGGAGGGGCTGCTAAACTTTTTGGTTTTTTCCCCAATCCCTGACAGCGATCGCCGATGGTTAGGCCGAGGTTGACACTAAAGACCTAAACCAAGTTCTAAAATGCAGTTGATTCTTCTTGAACGAATGCCATCGGCCTCTACGTTCAACTATAACCCCAAACGCTGCTTTTGACGGGCTTTATAGGAAGCTAACAGCCAGATAGAGCCAGAAATCAAAGAAGGAGCAAGGACGAAAAAAGTGGCCATGGTTACGGGATGTTCCCGGGCCCAGACCCAATAAATCATCACGACAAAAATTAAGCCGCAGTAAGCTAGTCCTAGAAAGGGGATGCCAATGACCAAAACAGCGAATCTAGTATCTTTATCCATAAAATATCGGCAGCGAGGGTTCCGCTTACCCCTCTCTTTACTTATAATCTCCCTTCTGAGATTGCTGGCGGAAAAATAAGGTATTTTTTAGAATTAGGCGCTGATTATTGGGAGGCCTTCCTTGCCGAAAGAAAGATTAGATTTATTATTAGTAGCCAAAAATCTCTGTGATTCCCGTCAACAGGCACAGCGATTAATTCGCGCTGGAGAGGTGAAAGTCAATCATCGAATCATTGATAAACCGGCCACAGAAATCGATCCAGAAGCGGCCATCGAGGTTAAGCAGAAACTGCCCTATTTGTCAAGGGGGGGCGAAAAATTAGCCAAGGCCCTAGAACTGTTTGCCATTGATGTCTGCGATCGCATTTGTTTAGATGGAGGCATTTCCACGGGGGGATTTACCGATTGTCTCTTGCAAAAAGGAGCAAAACGGGTTTATGGGGTCGATGTGGGTTATGGACAAGTGGCCTGGAGTTTACGGCAGGATCAACGAGTTATTTTGCTAGAAAGAACTAATTTTCGCTATTTAACCCCAGAAAAGTTATACGGACAGGAAAAAACCGCCGATTTAGCAGTTATGGATCTGTCCTTTATTTCTTTGACCAAAGTTTTACCGATCCTGTGGACGCTATTAAATCCACCGCGAGAGGCGATTTTATTGGTCAAACCCCAATTCGAGGTGGGACGGGAAAAAGTCGGCAAAAAAGGGGTAGTTCGCGACCATCAAGACCAAGCAGCGGCAATTTTTCAGGTTTTACAGGCCGCAGAAGTCTTAGGATGGTTCTATCGGGGTTTAACTTGGTCTCCCATTACCGGACCGGCGGGTAACGTCGAGTATCTTCTCTGGTTATCCACCGATACCGGCCCAGTTAGTCCCAGTTTAATAGCGATCGCAGAAATCACCCAGGAAGCACTCGAACAGTTTTAAACTAGGTATTTTTTCAAGGAAGTGGGGGAAGGGGGAGATTTTCGGAAAACACTTGACAAATGGCGAGACTTGCTTTAGACTTTATGTATAATGGGAATCCGTGCGCCTATATATATAGAGTTTTTGAGAGAAGATAAGAGAGAAAAAAATAGACTCAAAAATCGGGTTGGGTAGGAAGAGGATAAAGGTATGAAGACGGAAATTCTCTCTCCCTGACAAGCATTAAACAAAGCATTATCTTTGTCAGGTAGAGAAGTTTCAGGTATTCTTACATACAAAAACGATGATCGAGGGGTTCAATCTATCGGAGAATGGGAGAGATGACCCGAAAAATTCTTGTTAAATCATGTTAAGTCCCGTAGATACGATTAAAATTCTCGAAAATCATCCCGATCACACTTTTCCAGCTGGTGAAGTTATTTTTGTCGATGGCACGGAGGGCGAGTTAATGTACGGTATTCTTAGCGGAGAAGTGGAGATGTATATCAAGGAACAATTGATAGAAACTCTAGAAAAAGGGGATGTGTTCGGAGTAGGAGCGCTCCTGCACCCAGATAAACTGCGAGAATCCACAGCTATTGCCAAAACTGATTGTAAATTAGCCTGTCTCAATCAACCGCAGTTTTTATTTGCCGTACAGGAAACCCCCATGTTTGCGGTCAAAGTATTGAGAAGTTATTCCGATCGCTTTCGCCGGTTGAAAAAAATCTTCACTGGTGAAGCATAGAGGAGCAAAGGAAAGCCATACCCCGAAAACTATTGACCGAAAATCTCACCGATAGTTAAACGGGAACCATTGACCAGATCCCCACCAGAACGCGGAGGTTTCCCCGATAATTGCACTTCTTCTAATAATAATAAACCCGCTCCCGTCTGCACTACTGGCCCGAAATTTTTCCAGAGAGCCACGATCGATCCCACTTCTCCGCTTAGATGAGAAAGGTCTTTTGTCTGTAATTCTCGAGGCAGTTGACTAGGATCGTCTAGGGGAATAGTGGCCATCACTTTTAGGATTTGTCCCCGGAAAGTGGTTAGCGCATTAGGATAAAAACCCCGGACTCGATCATGAATTGTCTGGACCGAATCTTGCCAGTGGATTAGATAGTCAGATTTCTCAATTAAAGGGGCATAGGTGGCATCGTTGTTATTTTGAGGAATTGGGGTAATTTCTGCTCGATCGAGCTTAGAGAGGGTTTCTAGTAGCAAATCCGCCCCCATTTGTCCTAGGGTTGCTCCCACCTGTTCGGCATTGTCAAAAAGAGCGATCGGGGTGTAGGCTTTCAGTAGCATCGGTCCGGTGTCCATGCCCGCATCCATTAACATGGTGGTGATACCGGTTTCTTTTTCTCCCCTGGCGATGCACCACTGCACGGGGGCTGCTCCCCGATATTTCGGTAAAATTGAGCCATGAACGTTAATACAGCCTAATCGCGGCATCTCTAGAATTTCTGGGGAGAGAATTTGTCCATAGGCAACCACCACAAAGGCATCCGCTCGCGATTGTCTGAGAAAATCTAAGGTTTTAGCGTTTTTTTTGACACTTTTGGGCTGCCAAACTGGTATTTGCTGTTCTATGGCTATTTGTTTCACTGGTGAGGGGATTAATTGATTACCCCTTCCCCGGCGCTTGTCCGGTTGGGTAACGACGGCAATTACTTCTATATCGGGATTGGCTAATAATTTTTTGAGGGTGGGGACGGCAAAAGTCGGGGTTCCGAAAAAAACAATACGCATGGGAAAGGGGGGATTTTTCAGTTATCAGTGTGCAGTAATCATTAACGACTAACTATGCCAGACCATTGGATTTTTTTGGCTTTTTCCCGACGATAGGAGAAAAAATGCTCCTCTTGTTGATAGGTACAAAAAGGAGCGATCGCAATTTGTTCATCCCTAATTCCTAACTGTTGTAGTTGATGATAAATCACCCGTCGCACATCTAAGCGCACTTTCCCTTTTTCCTCATCAGCAAATAAGGGGGAGGGGGACAGGTTAAATAAATTCCCCAGAATTTGGTCGGGATTGGTTTCTTGAGGAAATAAACTTAAACCCACTTCTGCGGCAACTTCTTTATCTACTTGATACACTTCCCCAGCAATTGCAGGCCCCAGGGCCAGCACTAAGTTATCTAAACCACTACCGGAGTTTAATAACCGCTTAACTGCTTTGGGAACTATCCCCTTAGCTGTCCCTCTCCATCCAGAATGAATCGCCACCCCAACACCGCTAGAGCGATCGCCTATTAGTACAGGCGTACAATCAGCACTGGCCACCCAAATCCCTTGACCGGAAGCATCGGTAATAATTCCATCCGCTTCGGCCATTTCCGGGTTAGTAATCCCTTGGGGATTTAATAAGCGATCGCCATGTACCTGTTTGACCCGATAAACCGGTACATTTGCACCTAAAGCCGATGTAAAAGCTTCCGGGGTTTGGGGGTAATAATGACGGGTAAAAAAGCCGTGGGACCAGTCCTCCAAGAGATTACAGGTAATATAGGGCAATCCTTGCCATGTTTGCCATTGCCACAGAGAAGTCTCGGTTAATCGGACATCGATCACTACATTGCTCACAGTCTAAGCCTCTCTGGCTGCAATAATACCTTATTCTTTCCTATCCTAGTTCTGAGCTTGGCAAACGGCAACTGGAAAATTATTACCCAAACCCTTGACAAATGGCGAGACTTGCTTTAGACTTTTTATATAATGGGAATCCGTGCGCCCATATATATAGGGTTTTTGAGGAAAGATAAGAGGGAAAAAAATAGACTCAAAAATCGGGTTGGGTAGGAAGAGGATAAAGGTATGAAGACGGAAAATTTCTCTCCCCGACAAGCATTAAACAAAGCATTCCTGAGAGTCAAACCTAGTCGTAGTCAGGTGGGGAAGTTTCCAACCCACCTCAGACAACTCTTGGGGAGTATCAACAAGACAGAATCGGAGGAGTTCCATAAAAACCTGCTTGCAGACTTTCTCAAACACAGCTACTACAGTCCCCAACATTTCATCAACACCAAGGGAAGGAATGATTTAGTCATCAATGGGAAAGAGTCGCGGGATTCTGTGGGGGTGATATTGGAATTCAAGAAACCCAGCAACGAGCAATAGCTGACCATGGGCGTTCGGCTGATGCTTGTCTCGCTGTAGAATTTAGAGTATCAACAAACTTAAAATGTTTGGCGAGAACTGCACAATATTTATTGAGAGAATATTTATCGATTTTGTCTTCCCTCTTGGCATCCATCCAAAGCCTTAATGCTTTGTTTCTGATAAATTGTACTGTACGAATAGCCTCATCTATGGCAGAACACTGACTCGGTTTGACTACGGCTTTCATTTCTAAGACAATCATTGTTTATCGACCTCAAACAACTATTTTTATGCCAACGTATCCGCACAAAATTGTCAAGGATTCAATCGTGCTTCTTGTCACTGAGCCTTTAAACCCACATTCCGCACCCTCAACTGTCACAGATCAAAAAAGCCATTAAAGTAGTACATAATAACTAAAATTAATTCAAAGGTTAAAAGGGTTAATGAGAATATATAGCATTAA
>JAADBR010000131.1 GCA_009995705.1 Microcystis aeruginosa W13-11 | reverse complement strand
TAAGTTTAGAAGAAAAAGAATTTAATCGCCAGTTATCAAGAGAAAGAATTGTTATCGAACATATTCACAGAAGTCTGAAGAGATTGAGAATTTTATCATCAAGATACAGGAATCGGAGACGACGTTTTGGTCTGAGATTTAATTTAATCGCTGGCATTTACAACTACGAACTTTCTTTAGGCTATCATCAAATAGCTGAATAAGACTTTTGCAGGAGGTCTATTGGTTTTCTGTTGGGAGCATTAGTGGCTATTCCGGTCGGATTTCTCATCGGGTTATCCCGGCCAGCTATGCTCATCCTCAATCCGATCATTCAAATTCTACTTCCCGTTTCCCCCCTAGCTTGGCTACCTATCTCTCTAGCCATGTTTGGAGTCGCGGAACCCTCGGCCATTTTTGTTATTTTCATCACCTCCCTCTGGTCAACGATGACTAATACAGCCCGGGGAGTCGGTATTGTACCCAAAGACTATATCGATGTGGCCAGAGTCCTAGAAATGCCCAAATATCGCCAGATTTTTAAAATTATCCTCCCCGCTAGTTTGCCTTACATTTTTACGCGATTGCGCTTAAGTTTAGGAATTGCTTGGCTAGTCATCGTAGCCGTGGAAATGTTAACCGGAGAGGTGTGGGAATCGGGTTTTTTCTCTGGGATGAGTGGAATCGCTTAAACCTTAGTTCCGTCTTTCTGGCGGTGATTGTCATCGGCGTTACCGGTTTAATCCTCGATTACCTAATTAGCCGTTTACAAATCCTTGTCACCCATCGTCCTGCTAAACCGGGCAGTTAATACCATGATTCTTCCCATGTCTAGACGTACCTTCCTTCAGGGATTGGGGACGACTTTGGTGACTGGTAGCCTGACTGCCTGTACTATCAATGCCAGTCGCACGGGGGCTTTTATCGATCAAAAAGCTTTTAATACTAGGGATCTCGTCGATTATTTGAAGAGGTTTGAAATTCGAGCCAATTCATCTCAATTCTTTCATTTGCAGGGATAATTATTATAGCTCAATTCTCCTCTGTTCCTAACTCGATCTCAAGTTCCTTTTCTGGGGAGGAGTTTTTAGAGATTAAAAATATCGTTAAAGCTTATCCTCAAGCTGATGGCAGTAATTTTGTTGTTCTTGATCGGGTCAATTTGACTATTGGTTCCCAGGAATACATTTCGGTGATCGGTCATTCCGGTTGCGGCAAATCGACGCTTTTAAAAATTATCGCCGGTTTAGAACAATCCTCCTCGGGACAGGTGACTTTAGAAGGAAAGTTAATTCGTAAACCGGGGTCTGACCGCATGATGGTTTTTCAGCATTATTCTCTTTTGCCTTGGTTGACAGTGCGAGAAAATATTCGTTTGGCGGTGGATGAAATTCTTAAAAGTGCTAGTAAAGTTGAAAAAAATAGCCTTGTTAATGAACATTTGGCGATGGTGCATCTAACGGCCGCTGCTGATAAATATCCTGAAGAAATCTCTGGCGGAATGAAGCAGCGGGTGGGCATCGCTCACGCTTTGGTAACTTGATCGAAAATGCTATTGATGGATGAACCTTGTGGGGCTTTAGATGCTTTAACTAAGAGAAAATTACAACAGGAAGTGCTGAAAATTTGGGAGAGTCACCAGCAAGCGGTGATCATGATTACCCATGATGTAGATGAGGCAATTTTTATGTCCGATCGCATTGTTTTAATGACCAATGGACCCCATGCTAATATCGGTGAGATTTTAACAGTGCCTTTTCCCCATCCCCGGGATCGTCACGCCATGCGAGAAACTCAAGAATATTATGATTTAAGAAATCATGCTCTCGATTTTCTAGAGCGTTATTTTACAGCCGATGAATAGGCGGTTAAAAAGTCGGATAATATCTGTAGGGGCAAGGCATTCGGATAGGAAATCTACGGTTTCAGCGATAGGTTATTGCCCGAATGCTTCTCCCTTTTTCTATTAAGATTGGGTCAGGGTAGCCAATTCTAAGGCTAAAGGATCAACCCGGCGTAAATTTGCCCCTAATGCTCTTAATTTACCCTCTAAATCATCGTAACCTCGATCGAGGTGATGGAGTCCCTGCACAATAGTAGTCCCCTGGGCTGCCAATCCCGCCACCACCAAAGCTGCCGAAGCGCGTAGATCCGTGGCCATCACCGGCGCTCCGGAGAGGAAAGGCACACCGCGCACTAAAGCCACATTTCCTTTGACCTTGATATCTGCTCCCAGACGCTTTAATTCGGCCACATGACGCAGACGATTTTCAAAAACCGTCTCATTAACTACGCTACTGCCCTCGGCTAAAGTTAATAGAGCCATCAATTGGGCCTGCATATCCGTGGGAAAACCGGGATAGGGTAGGGTTTCCATATCGGCGGCTTTTAAGTCTCTAGGGATAATTCGGAGACGATGGGGTCCATCTTCCACCACTTGCGGACCGATTTCGTGCAGTTTGGCAATTACCGAAGCTAAATGGCTGGGAATCACGGGATAAAGACTAATTTCCGAGCGGGTAATCGCCCCAGCTATCAGTAAAGTTCCGGCTTCAATGCGATCGGGAATGATATTATAATTGGTACTGTGCAGACAGGAAACTCCCTCAATAACAATTGTATTAGTCCCGGCACCGCGAATTTTTGCCCCCATAGAAACACAAAAATTGGCTAAATCAATCACCTCTGGCTCCTGGGCCGCATTACCGAGAATGGTTTCCCCGAACGCTAAAGTCGCCGCCATCATTAGGGTTTCCGTTGCTCCCACACTGGGATAATCCAGATAAATATTTGCCCCTTTCAGACGACCATTACCCTTAACGCGGGCGTGTACCATGCCGCCATCAATTAATACATCTGCACCCATTGACTGTAGGCCTCTAACGTGCAGATCCACTGGCCTGGCCCCAATGGCGCAGCCGCCGGGGAGGGGAACTTTTGCTTCTCCTAAACGGGCTAAAATCGGTCCAATGGCAAAAAAACTGGCTCGCAACTGGGAGACGAGATCGTAGGGTGCTTGAGCTTGTTGGAGGTCTCTGCCATCAATCTCTAGTCTATCTCCGCTACGACGGACTTGCACGCCCAAAGCCAAGAGAATTTGACTCATACGCTCGATATCGGCTAGGGCAGGTACATTACTGATCTGGCACTCGTCGGAGCAGAGTAAAGCTCCCGCCATAATCACTAGAGCGGCATTTTTGGCACCACTGATCTTAACTTCACCCTTGAGAGAGTGACGACCTTGAATTTCTAAATAGGGATGCTCGGTATCGATAGTCATAGGATCATTCATTTATCTTAGTTGGGAGTCTTGGCTAAGGAGAGCTTCGGCAAAACGACACTGCATTTTATCAGATTTTTGAACGAATTATCGGTGATTCTACCTCGAAAAACGATTTTTGTCTTAATTATCTCAACTATCTTGACTTATGGATTGTCTGGTAGTATGATGGGAGATTGTGAAAGAAAAATGCGGAACTGGCGGAATTGGTAGACGCGCTAGATTCAGGTTCTAGTGTCTGCAAAGACTTTCGGGTTCAAGTCCCGAGTTCCGCATTATCTCCCTCAAAACGTAGTTATTTAGGGCAGCCCTAGCGGGGTGAAAAGTCCGGTTGGCTATGATTAGCAGTGTTCAAAACCCTTTAATCAAGCAAATTCGCAAGCTACACCGCACTAGAGAGCGACAGGAGCAGAATTTGTCCTTAATTGAGGGAACGCACTTACTAGAGACGGCTTTAGCGGTGAATTGTTCCCTAGAAACGGTTTGTTATACTGAAAAGTGGCGGCAAAGACAGGGAGAATTAGCACAAAAGCTTCAAAATCAAGCGAAACGAGTCGAGATAGTTTCCCCGGAAGTCCTCGCTTCCCTAGCAACAACGGTTAATCCCGATGGTGTGATTGCCACAATTTCCCGTGATCACCTTCATCCAGTCCCCCAAAATCCGCTACAATTGGGCTTAGTTTTGGAAAGATTGCAGGATCCGGGTAATCTCGGCACGATTATTCGCACTGCCGTGGCTACGGAAGTACAGGGTATCTGGTTAAGTCTCGATAGCGTCGAAATCGATAACCCCAAAGTGATCCGCAGTTCCGCCGGGGAATGGTTTCGATCGCCCCTGGTGGTAGAATCGGATTTATGGGCTTTAGTGAAAAAATATCAAGCACAGGGGGTAAAAGCGATCGCGACTTTACCCACAGCCACCAAAAACCACTGGGAGATTGATTTTATCCGTCCGACTTTAATATTATTAGGCAATGAAGGAGCCGGTTTATCGCCCCAATTAGCGACTTTAGCCGATGAAACGGTGAAAATTCCCCTCTTTGGTGGTGTGGAATCTTTAAATGTTGCGATCGCTACTGCTGTCATCCTCTACGAAGCTAGAAGACAATTATCCTACAGTAGGGTGGATTAGCGTCAGCGTAATCCACCGTTAAACCAGACAAGAATTAGAGATTTATGTATTCTCGTTTTCTGTCTGCCAATCTAAATCATCTAGCATCTTCAACAATAAATCGATGAATACGATAATTGCTCCACCCTCCTCTGGTTTAGGATCGATGAGTCGATGAGCGTAATGATTACGAAAAACCTTCACTATACCTGAATATAAATCACGGTATCCTTCTAATTTTTCCGAGGAAAGTTTATCTTTTTGTACGGATTTACTGCTTCCAAAAATTAGGTTAACAATATCTTTACCCGTGGCTTTTTGATTAGTATTATCAATATTTCCCAGTTGCCGCAAGCGTTCCTCTAAAACAACTGTCGCATTGCGAACCGCACTATCCCAAGCTGTTGGATCGTCTCCACCCGCACTCAAAGAAATACGGACTCTCTCCCATAGTTTGGAGTCTAAATGTTCAACTTCAGTCAAGGGAATTAGATGAGGAATAGCCGAGCGATTGGGTTCAGCAAAGTTAGAATCAACCGCTTCATAAGCTTTTCCTGTTAGAGCGCCCTTGTATTGATTCTGGCTTTTTTGTTGCCATATAACATAATCATACGTTCTATGAATAGTGAAATTTGAGACAGTCAACCAATTTTTTACACCTCCGTTTTTTTGGCAAGTTTTGGCGGAATTTGCTCGGCTGTTAAGGTGACAATTTGGCCATCTTTGAAAATGCTGATAGATTCTCCTAAGAGGCGGTGTCTCTCAATTGCTTCTGCGATTGCAACTCTAACACCTGTATCGATTTTCTGATGCAGTTCCGTTAAGGTGGGTTCAGTCATTTTGGTTTCTGGTAATGATTCGGAAGGTGTCTGGGTTATAAATAATCGGAGGTTGATTAAATCCTAACGCAGCAACTAAGTGCGGTTCATCCCCAGAATTATCATAGATAACCCAAGTATCGCACAAAGGTAAATACAACTGCATGAGATTAATACGTCCCCGCTCATAACGACGACGAACCACATCTTCAGGAATATTATGACCGCCACTGGCTACCCTTCTGTGAACTCTCTCTAAAGCTAATTCTGGACTTTGTAGCCAAAAATAAATAAGATTGAGCCTATAGCCAGAACTTTGACAGTCTCTCAAAAAACGGGCAAAATGTCGGGCTGCCAGGGTGCTTTCAAAGGCAAAATCTATTCCTTGGCACTTCAGCGTTACCAACCTTTCTAACATCAACCGTCCTGCTTGGATAGCAACCGACTCAGGATTAAAAGGTGAGAGTCCGGCGGCAATCTCATCGGCGTTAACATAGTCGATAACGCCTAAAAAGTTGGGTAAAATTTTTTTAGCGACGGTGGTTTTCCCGGAACCATTGGGGCCACCAATTAGATAAACATCAGACATGAGGGAAAAGCTCGTCCTCCAGATTATTTTGAGATAACCTCGAACTAAGTCGCTAGTTATAATTAAATTGAAGATAGATTTTGCCTTTGATCCCCCCTTAATAAGGGGGGTTTTTGACAGTTTTTAACATCTAACTATTTAAGTACCAGTGGCTCTCAACTTTCCGTAAAAAAAAGGTACGATATCGATGGGGAACCAATCTCCGTCTAATACTTGTTCGAGAGTGAATATAGACTCTATGGGAATTGTATTTTTATCGACAATTCTCCCATCAATTAGGGTTTGTCTTGCGTCTGAATAGGCTTCCCCAAAGGAATTGATGGCATGATTTTTCAGCGTTGGGGTTTTGATCTTTTTTTTCAGTTGTACTCGAAAAGCGGCTATTTCTCCTAGCCAATGACGCGCGTTTCGTTCTCTTTCCGTTGTCCAATAAGTCAGTTTTAAAAGATGGATTAATAGTTGAGTTAATAAACTTTCGACAGCTTGGCGCTCGCTTCTCCCCATGCACTCTACTTCCTCGATAAGATTTTCCCAGTCCACCCTATCAAACTCTTTTCGCTTTAAAAGTTCGGCGGTTTTTTCTGTCCAGAGAACAAAATCTTCCTCGTAGAGAACGGAAAGCGATAGCGGGGTTTGTGCGGTCATAATAGATTTCTGAGGTTGCTGATTTGTGATAGGAATCTTCTTGTGTGGGGTTTTTAAAACCTAGATCCAAACTAAGTAGCTGGTTATAATTAAATTAAAAATGGATTTTAGATTTGATCCCCCCCACCCCCCTTGATAAGGGGGGTGCCGATCCTCCCTTAGTCCCCCTTAATAAGGGGGGTATCTGATGATTTTTAACGCCTACCTACTTAACTTTTGGATAGGATGCACGGTTGGCAAGTAGCTTGAGTCAGCAACACCACAGAAAAATTAATTCTGACTCAAAAATAAACTGGGCAATCCGATAAGATTATCTTGCTTAAAAAAGATCGAATTTTGTTGTCGCAATTTACCGATTAATCTTGTTACTGTTACTCTGGTAGTGCCGATGGCGCTGGCAATTTGAGCGTGAGTTAGGGGATAGGGAAGATAATAGCCTTCTACACAGGGTTGACCGTATTCTTCCAATAATAGAACCAAGAACCCCATTAATCGATCGAGGGAGCGTTTTTGACCAAGAATACTCAACCAAAATAACTTACGCTGGTATTGATGGCGAAAAGTTTCCATAACAGCTGATCGCAATTGCGGCCAGCGTTCTAGGTCTTCCCAGTATAACCAGACTAACTCAGTCCCGTCTAGATGAGCTTGGGCTTGTAATTGAAAGGGAAATTGAGAAACAATCTCAAAAGGTTGACCTGCACCCACAAAACCGAGAAATACTTCCTCACTATCGGCAATGGGTGGTTGACGGGGGGATTTTTGGTCGATAACGTTAACTTGTGCCTTACCAACAATACGAATCGCCCCAGATTCGACAAAGTATAACAGTCCGGGGCGTGTGGCGACTTTTTCATCTTTGGCAAAGGTATGATTACGATAATGGGATTTTGCCCAGTTAAAGATTTCTGTTTCTTGACCGACTAAGGGTATAAAATCCGACGAAGGAACCGAAGAAGACATTAAAATTAATAACCCACTGGGGCGTTGAGGGAACTGTAAACTAATGTAACAAAAAATTGCTGCGATTAGGGGGGGTCTTGTGGTCGCTCGACGCTTATTGGCCAATAATCCCTAAAAGTTGCGGGGATTGAGCAGATAGGAGAATTATTAAGTATTCTTAACAGAATACCCGCTCCAATGTTACAAAAGCGAGATAATCACCTTATCTATTCTTAACTTTTTCTCGCTTTTCTGGGGACTATGGCATAAGATAGGATGCGTGACTATTAGTTTTCTATCTATGATATGGCGTTTCTCTTAAAGATGAAGTATAAAGAAGTTTGGCATTATCTCTTGGCGACCGGCTACTGTTAACCGTTCCCTGTTCCCTAAAACCAGATACTTCGTACCTCACTATTAAGATAACTGCTATAGATGATAGTTGATAGATAATTTAAATTTATACTTTTCCTTAAAAACTTCGGTCAAACTTGTATGAATAGCATTAGACAAAAAGTGGAATCCCTCTTGAATCAATTACCGGATGATTGTTCAATTGAAGATATTCAGTATCATTTATACGTTCTGGAGAAGGTGCGTCAAAGTTTGAGCGCTGCTTCTCTAGAGAATACAATCCCCCAAGAAGAAGTTGAGGGTCTTTTAAACAAATGGCTGATCGAGTGAATTATCGCCTTGTCTGGTCGCCCAAAGCAATTGAAGACGTGGATGCGATCGCATCTTATATTAGTCGAGATTCCCCGTCCTACGCGGCGGCCGTCGTGCGTCGAATTCTTGATATAAGCTATTCTTTAGAAAATTGTCCCCTAGAAGCGAAAAAATGCGCCGAATTTAGCGATGATACCATCCGAGAAAAAGCTGCCTATGCCTACCGTCTGATCTATCAAATTCAAGGGGTGGTAGTTATTATAGCGGCGATTGTCCATAGTAAGCATTTCTTGGATTGATCTAGTCAGTAATCAGTGATCAGTTATCAGTTATCAGTGGTCAGATTTGAGTTTTCAGTTCACAGGGGCCGAATCTAAAACCAAATTTGTTAAGCTAAAAGCCTTAATCTACTCAGTTTCTAACCTTCTTTTTAAGTAGGGGTTGCTGAAAAAATCTAAAAACCTTGTTGGGTAAGACTTTTAGACTTTTTGTCAATCAAAAAGTACCAGGCATGGGAGTGATCAGGGGGAAAATTGAGCTACTTTTTCCGTGAAAATTAGGTAATTGGCCACCTCAAAACCGGTAAAACCCCACACCCCACACCCCACACCCTACCACCACCGAAAAACTTTTTCAGCATACCCTAGGTAGGAGAATTGCCAGATTCTTTCTTGGAGCCTATTGCCTGTTGCCTATTGCCTTCAGTTCACTAATTACTGTTTACTGTTTACTGATCACTGAAAAGTCCCCCACCCCCCAATTTTGAGCCTAATTCTCGCTTAATCCGGTTGAGAATCGAGGTTTCATCGAGGGAATCGAGAATACTGGCTACCACTGCCTTTGGGCCATCGGGTCCCCAGGTGGCCCCATTAGCGAGATAGGTTTTCGTCACTTGGCCGATCGCGTAACAGGATACACCGGCAACTCCCGCTTGAGTCAGGGCGATCGAAGTATAGGGAAGAAGAGAAATGCCGCCAGTGGCAGGAATCGAGAGGCCAAGCAGTCCTTTAAGGGAACTTAAGCCCAAAACCGCTAAAAATTCGCTGGCACTAATACCCCCCATATTGAGGGCAATTTTTTGTAAAAGAGCGATCGCTCCCTGACGAGTTAAATCGATGCCGTATAAGCGAGAAAGAGCGAGAATCATGGCTAAATCGATAACTGCTCCCGTAAACAGATCCAACACCGTCACTGGATTAAGAGCGATCGCCGATGCTTTGATCATCACTGCTTTTTGAATCAATTGATTAGCACCGCGATCACGGATAGCCATTTTGCGGGCGACAATTTGCTCGTTTACCTCGTCCGCATACAGCATAGAATTGAGTGCTACCAGCGATTTACCCTCTCGCTCTAGAATTTCCAAAATTTTGAGTTTCAGGGCTTCTATCTGGGGTTTTCCTCGAAATCGTTGCGTTTTTAGCCGCCCATCCTGCCCTTTAACCGTCTCCGCCAAGAGGGGAGAGGCCGCCACCATAACGATCTCATCGGGGGAGAGTAATTCTTTCACCCGTTCTGAGGCAATTTTCTCATAGATAGCGAGGCGATCGACTTCTGGATACTGATCGATTTTATTAAAGACCAAAATCATCGGTTTTCCTGCTTCCCGCAACTTGGCCAGGGCGGAAAATTCCACTTTGGTCATATCGCCGGAGATGATAAAAAGGATTAAATCCACCTGCTGCGCCACCTGACAGGCGATAATTTCCCTCGTTTGCCCATCTACCTCATCAATACCGGGAGTATCAAGCAATTGCACCTGAGCATTACCCTGGCCGTTCAGGGTCAGACGCGCTAGATTGGGGAAAGTATCATCGTTACTTAACTGCCAATTTACTCCTTTAATGGTGCGGGTAACTCCGTGTAGAGGACCAGTTGTAAAAATTTCTTGACCGACCAGAGCATTTAAAATCGAGGATTTTCCCCGGCCCACCAGGCCAAAAGCGGCAATTTGAATCAGCGATCGATCGAGTTTTTCCAGCAGGTCCACCAGGCGATCAATCTCCGCTTCTAGACCAATTTTCTCGATCGAGGTAAGATCCAGACGATCAACGAGTTTGCCCAGAGAATTGCGCGCCTGATTATAGTTGAGTTCTTCTTGAATAGTGCCGACACCTCGAAGCGCTTGTTCTAGGTCTTCGGTATTCCAAGCTCGATCGAGGAACGGGTCAGAGGTCATTTCAGTTATCAGTTATCAGTCATCAGTGACTAGGTGGGTGGGTGTTCAAAATTCTCAGATACCCCCTTATCAAGGGGGGATTAAGGGGGGATCAAGGAGGGAACCATCTTTAATGTAATTATAACCAGCTACTTTATTAAGGATAATCAGGATGAGTGTCATCTACGACTTGGAACACATTACCACCTATCATTATCGTAGGCCGGTAACTTTTGGGGAACATCGGGCGATTTTTTTGCCTAGTGCTGGTCACGGTGAAAGAATTATCAGTTATTCTGTGGAGGCGAATATTGCCGCTAAAACGCGCTGGACTATGGATACTCTATCTAACAACGTGGTAGAGCTTGAATTTGCTGAAGCAGCGTCAGAATTAATCGTTACCTGTCGATTACGGGCGGAACATTTTGGCTTAAAAGCGATCGCTGATTTTCCCCTCGCTCAACGGGCGATCGAAATTCCTGTCCAATATACCCCCGATGAATGGTTAGATCTAGTGGTGTTTATGCGTCCCCACGCCGAGGATGCCGACGGCAGCCTGGCAGCTTGGGCCAAAAGTTTTGTAGCGGGGGACCAAGATAATACCCTTGATGCCATGGCAAGAATGATGGCCGCTATCAAAGATAATTTTACTTACCAATCCCGGGAGAGTCAAGGAACTCAATCCCCCGGAGAAACCCTGCGGCTAAAGTCGGGAACTTGTCGCGATTATGCTTGGTTGATGATCGAAGCTTTGCGAAGATTGGGTTTAGCCTGTCGTTTTGTCAGTGGCTATCTCTACGATGCGGCCCTCGACGGTGGTGAAGTGGGGATGACTGGCTCTGGTGCTACCCATGCTTGGTTACAGGTTTATCTACCAGGGGCCGGTTGGCGTAATTATGATCCGACTAATCAAATTACCGCCGGCTTTGATTTAATTCGAGTGGCGATCGCTCGTCATCCCGGTCAAATCATACCTCTTTCTGGTTCTTGGTTTGGCGATGCCGATGACTTTTTGTCGATGGATGTTAAAGTAACCATTCGCAAGCTGGGGACGCTGCCAGATTTTGATCCGAGAGAATAGGTTGAATTATCGGGTTTTTCCTTGACCGGCGATCGGTTTCTGACTCTCCCAAAGGAAAACTTCCTACTTCACTATTAGGATAACTGCTAGGGTGTTCGTAATTTAAAGCGAAGATTGCCGTTAGGCAATAGCATTTTTATCGATTTTTGTCAAGATATATTTGACACAATTTATTAGAAAAAGGGTTTCTTTGAGAAACCCTTTTTCTGCTTTCCAACTAATCCTATTTGACCCAGGGTAAGCGCATCTTAACAATCCTTGACAAAAGGGACTTGATGTGAGTTGTTTACCCAGAGAGCGATTCAGGCATATTTGATCAGAATTGGCTATCTCAATTGTTAAGCAAAAATCGACCCATTTGGTCGATTTCGTAACTATTCTGATTGACTGGTACCACTTGAAATGCCCACGCGGATCACAAAATTGACCAATTGTCAATAGCGTTTGAGATGCTCTCACCCTGTACTACTACTGACTCATAGCTGTTATAATTAGAGCAATGTCCCAGGCAGGGGAAAAACTATGACAACTCTCGACATTTTACCAGAAGTTACCTGTCCCCCCACGGATTTATGGAGTGATGAACCACC
>JAADBR010000130.1 GCA_009995705.1 Microcystis aeruginosa W13-11 | reverse complement strand
TCCTTGCCTATACCAATGGTGAGCTAAATACTGCCTATATCGTCGAGGTTAAAAGTCATGCTAGAGAGGAATCCATTACACAATTAAAAAGTATTTTGCAACGGTTTCGCAGCTGTTTGCCTGAACACAAAGATAAAAAACTCTATGGCATACTAGCATCAGTTGACTTATCCAACGAATTACGCGAAAAAATTCTGCAAGAAGGGTTTTATGTGGCTCGGATTCATGACCAAGTATTTGAATTAGATATTCCTAATAATTTTCAACCTCAAACCTATTAAAATATCAAAGGCGATCTTGGATAATCATCCTTTGGGAGATTTGCTAAAGCCTTAAAAGCACGTTCTTTAATAGTAATATTGTAACTCATTGCTGACTATTTTCAATTTCAGCGATCGCTACTTCAAAAGAAATTTCATCATCATCGTCTGAGATAGCTAAATCATAAGCTCTAATGGCATCTAACTCTTCTGATTCTTCCAGCAGTTTCTGATATTCTTCTAGCATCGGCTCAACTCTGTGTAATCGGCGATTAAAGCGACTACGACTAATCATATTCGGAATATACTGTGGTTGTGACATCGCTTTTCTCCCTTTCTCAAAATTGCCACTTTCATACGGGGTGGCAACTATAGCTGTGGTCATCACTTTCCCATCGCTGATCTTTTGCTGTGAATCCTCTTGATGATTCATGGCTTTGAGAATGTCGTCACAAAGGTAATAAATCGCTATGATCTCATCATTCATTTTTTTGGCTGCTACTCGTCTTTTATCTTTTGTAGCAGCTTTTTTTGCTTAATCCCATAGGTAGCAACTTAGGTTATCTAACAGTTAATTGAGATTACTTACTTATTAAGTGTCAAGTTCGCCGCTTTCTTTTCACTGATGACTGATGACTGTTTACTGATAACTGAAAAATCTTCCCACTGCCCATCTGCAAAAAAGATTCTCTTGAGTTGTATAATCTCTAAAGGATTAGCGTACTCAAGAAAAAAATTATTTCATGCTCAGAAAAATTAGACTATCATACTTTGGCTTAATTTTAGGCAGTATTTTAACGGTTATCGGGATTATTGGTTATGCCCAAGGTAACGCCACGGTCAATTTAGCGGGTTTTTTCTACGGATTACCGTTATTATTGGGAGGTTTAGCCCTAAAAGCTTCAGAAATCAAACCGATACCCTTCAGTCAACCCACTAGCCCCGAAATCTTGCAATTGCGCCAACAACAGGCTACTGTCACCCAAACCAAACTTCGCAACGATGTCACCCGCTATCGCTACGGACAGGAAGTGCATCTGGATGAAGCCCTAGAAAAGCTGGGATTAAGCCCCACGGACGAGGAAAGACCGACTTTAGTGGCAATTCGTGAAACTGCTGTTGATTCCGCCTATTGTTTTACTCTAGAATTTGAATCGCCCCTTTTACCCCTAGAAAAGTGGCTGGCAAAACAGGAAAAAATCGAAAGATATTTTGGACCAGGAATTAGAGCCGAAATTAAGCAAGTTGACGAGGAAAAAATCGATTTAGCCCTAATTACTATCCCTAACCCCTAAATGCTCACGCCTATTCAGTATGGCTTCTTGGCAATCGCTGCCGTGGCTGCCGGCTTAATTAATGCTCTTGCTGGTGGTGGTAGTCTGATTACTTTTCCGACGCTGATGGCGGTGGGTATCCCACCGGTAATGGCAAATGTGACTAATACCGTCGCTTTATGTCCCGGTTATCTGGGGGCAACCCTCGCCCAAAAAAAAGACCTGCACGGGCAACAAAAACGGATTCGATTATTACTACCATCGGCAGTTATTGGCGGCATTATCGGTGGTATTTTGCTGTTAAATAGTAGTGATAAAGTATTTGAGTGCCTGATTCCTTTTCTAATTCTTTTAGCGGCGGCTTTATTGGCTTTTCAAGATACTTTACGCTCTTGGCTACAGCGGCGACAGGGGGACGAAAATGGTCATATCCCAGAAATTTTGGCGGTTTTACCCATCGCTCTCGCTTCAATTTATGGTGGTTATTTTGGGGCGGGTTTAGGGGTGATTGAGTTGGCAATTTTGGGCTTATTTCTCAAGGATAATCTCACGAGATTAAATGCTTTAAAACAGTTGCTTTCTTTGGTGGTTAATGTGGCCGCATCTTGGTTTTTTCTCTTTTCTAATCAGGTATATTGGTCGGCGGCGATAGTGGTAGCAATTGGCTCTTTGATTGGGGGTTTATTGGGGGGAAAACTAGCTAGAATTATCTCTCCTAGTTATCTGCGCCAGACTGTGGTAATTCTGAGTATTATTATCGCTATAGTTTATTGGCTTCGTTAACAAACCGAGTTATAGGCAGTTAAAATGCGTCTTAGCTTATCTTAAGGATGAGATAGGAAATTTTCCCTTTGGGGAGTCAGTTGTCGATAGCAAATTAGGTTATACTGCATCTTTATGAGAAAGACCGTCAACTAAAATGGCTCATTTTAAAACCTGACCCGATAACGTTATAATTTTGATTAGCAAAACCGCACCAGATGTTTAGCATCGAGAAAGCTGCCCTTATATAGCATTCATAACAGGGGTAAGAACTTTCCTTTATGTGATCGCCAGACCAAATCAGCGATAAAAGCCCCAATAGCCAAGATTAGTCCCTCGAAGTCGCAAAAACTACCTAGCCATAACAGTCCCCTCCAGATGATCTATATAAAAACTTAAGAATGATCCCCGTCTGGTGATAGACTTTTGACTGTTAAGGAAACAAACTCACTAGATAAATCATAGATCAGCTGTAGGGAGGATCATCGAGTGGAAAGTACGCTAGGATTAGAAATTATCGAAGTGGTCGAACAGGCTGCCATTGCCTCCTCGAAGTGGATGGGTAAAGGCGAAAAAAATACCGCCGATCACGTCGCTGTGGAAGCGATGCGCGAACGGATGAATAAAATTCACATGCGCGGTCGCATAGTTATTGGAGAAGGGGAAAGAGACGAAGCTCCCATGCTCTATATTGGCGAAGAGGTGGGTATCTGTACCCAAGTTGATGCCAAACAATATTGTAATCCCGACGAATTAGTCGAAATCGATATCGCCGTCGATCCCTGCGAAGGCACTAACTTAGTTGCCTACGGTCAAAATGGTTCTATGGCTGTGTTAGCGATATCCGAAAAAGGTGGATTATTCGCCGCTCCTGACTTTTATATGAAAAAATTAGCCGCTCCCCCAGCAGCTAAAGGTCATGTGGATATTAATAAATCGGCGACGGAAAACCTGAAAGTTCTTTCCGATTGTCTCAATCGTTCCATCGAAGAACTGGTGGTAGTGGTTATGGATCGTCCCCGTCACAAGGAATTAATCCAAGAAATCCGCAACGCTGGGGCGAGAGTTCGTCTGATCAGCGATGGTGACGTATCGGCCGCTATTTCCTGCGCTTTTTCGGGAACTAATATTCATGCTCTCATGGGTATCGGTGCCGCTCCAGAAGGGGTAATCTCAGCGGCGGCTATGCGTTGTCTGGGGGGTCACTTCCAGGGACAATTAATCTATGATCCCGAAGTGGTCAAAACCGGTTTAATCGGTGAAAGTCGCGAGGGTAATATCGCTCGTCTGCAAGAAATGGGGATCACCAATCCCGATCGCGTTTACGGTTGCGAAGAATTAGCTAGTGGCGAAACCGTCCTCTTTGCCGCCTGTGGGATCACCCCCGGCACCCTGATGGAAGGGGTGCGCTTCTTCCACGGTGGCGCTCGTACCCAAAGCTTGGTTATCTCCACCCAATCGAAAACCGCTCGCTTTGTCGATACCGTTCACCTGTTCGACCAACCCAGACACATTCAACTGAGATAATTCTCTGACGCGGTGGGGTGGGTATGGCTCACCTCGCCCCAATTCGTAAAAATATATAAAGTTTTTTTTCAAACATCTTTTATTTGCATCCCGATTGGGACTAAATTGCAACAATTAGAGACATAACGCACTGATCTTTATCAATAATTTTTGTAGCCTGAGCAACATTTGTAGGAGAACATAAATGAATATTGCTGTAGTGGGCTTGAGTCACAAGACAGCCCCTGTGGAAATTCGGGAAAAATTGAGTATCCCGGAAGCGAAAATCGAGTCCGCCCTTACCCACCTCAAGGGTTATCCCCACATCCAAGAGGTGGCTATTATCAGCACCTGTAACCGTTTGGAGATCTACGCCGTGGTTACGGATACGGAGAAGGGCGTGGTGGAAATCACCCAGTTTCTCGCTGAAATCGGGCATATTCCCCTTAATGTCCTGCGTCGTTATCTGTTTACCCTACTGCATCAGGATGCTGTGCGTCATCTGCTCCGGGTGTCCGCCGGTTTAGAAAGTCTTGTCCTCGGGGAAGGGCAGATTCTCGCTCAAGTTAAAAATACCCATAAATTAGCTCAGAAGTACAATACTATTAGCCAATTACTCGATCGCCTGTTTAAACAAGCGATGACTGCCGGTAAACGTGTCCGCACGGAAACCAGTATCGGTACGGGAGCCGTATCGATCAGTTCGGCGGCGGTGGAGTTAGCCCATGCTAAGGTGACAGACCTCAGCAGCAAGAAAATTGCTATTATCGGTGCAGGGAAAATGTCCCGATTATTAGTTACGCACCTTCTGGCTAAGGGTTCTCAGCAAATTGCGATCATCAATCGCTCCCAAAGACGGGCCGAGGAGTTGGCCCGTGAATTTCCCAATGTACCGTTGCAACTATATGGCTTAGAAGAGATGATGGCGATCATAGCGGCATCGGATATCGTCTTTACCAGTACGGGAGCCACAGAACCAATTTTAACTAAAAATTTATTGACAGAAGTGACGATTACTGCTAGATCGCTGATGTTAATCGATATTTCCGTTCCCCGCAACGTCCACACCGACGTGAAGGAATTGGCACAAGTGCAAGCTTTTAACGTCGATGATCTCAAGGCGGTGGTTGCCGCCAATCAGGAAAGTCGCCGTCAGATGGCCAGGGAAGCAGAGGCACTCCTAGAGCAAGAAGTGGAAGCTTTCGAGCTTTGGTGGCGTTCTTTGGACACTGTACCGACAATTAGCTGTTTAAGAAGCAAAATTGAAGATATTCGCGAACAGGAATTAGAAAAGGCCCTCTCCCGTCTGGGGACGGAATTCGCCGAAAAACACCAAGAAGTTATCGAAGCAATGACCCGCGGTATCGTCAATAAAATCCTTCACGAACCCATGGTACAACTGCGGGCCCAACAGGATATCGAAGCGCGTAAGCGCTGTTTACAATCCCTGCAAATGCTCTTTAATCTCAGTGTCGGGGAAGAATATATTTAGAGTCCGACAATTGACAAAAATTAAGGGTGATTCTATTGGTCTGTCAAGGTGATTTTGAGGGATTGAAGGCGAATAATTTGGCAGCATTCCCCTATCCACAATTTCAAGGTTGACAGACCACTGAGCGGTTGACTCTCTAAATTACTCGTTAAGACTGTCCATGAGTACCGGAGTTGACAGCAGGGAATTGATTGAAGGGGCATTTATGGTATTTTTAGAAGCAATTTAGCCTACTTTTGTGGTTTCTTTTTCGCTGGATTTAGAGGGTTTTAGTTGGCGCTTGAAGGTTGAGGCTTCGCCTGATGTTACGAGGGTGATGATACTCAAACTGTTATTTTTTGTACTGTAGATTTTGTGGTTATTTCCTTAGGATTTCTAAACAATTGACCTTCATTTTGGTAGAAAACTTCATAATCTGGTGCCAGTTCAAGACGTAACTGTTTCCACAAACTAATTCCTTCTTGTTTAAAATCCGTTTCAGCTTGCTGATTAGGAAAATCTGATAAAGGTGGATAGTCTCTAAATCCTTATCTGGCAAGAGATTTAATTGATTAGTTCGCTCCAGATCGCAAACAATTGGCAAAAATCGAAGCAATGTCTTTCTATATAAGGGTTTCATTCCTTATAACCCCCGTCCATTGCATAACACAAACTGAAGAGCCTCTTATCGTAAGTATCCTGCCATGCATTTAAACGTTGAATGGTTGCTTGACTTAATGGTAATTCTTCAGGAGCAATGTTATCAATTTCATCTACTCCCCAAAGTGGGTAACTTCCATAATCTGCCCAAAGTTTGATTCTGATTGCCATAACTATCATTCCTGAATAAGTTTATTAATTAATCGAGCCGTAGGTTGGGTTGAGCTATCATTATTGCTCAGGTATTACCCATCGGCTTAAAAGGCGAAACCCAACAAAAATTGTGAAAATATTCCAGGAAGTTGTTGGGTTTACTTGCGTCAACCCAACCTACGAGTCTTTATTCAGTGAACAGTTAACAGTTAACGGAGGTAATATATTACCTCCATTCAACTGAGAAATTAGAACCTACTAATCGCAGATAAACGATTCTTCCGGGCAAATTTCCTTTAAAGAGAATTTTTCCGTTAATGGGGACTCTAGAAGGCATATCTCTCATATATACTAGATCACGACCTATTCCTCCAATACGGCCCTCCGATCCCGTCAATTGCTTGCCAGTAGAATCAATGATGATAGAGTCTTTGGGATAAAAAGTAAGATCTCTGACTTCCCCTAAGTTTGCAACCATAAAAGTACAAACTACAGAATTATTGTCTTTATTACAATTCTGAATCTCGAAAGCAAAACCATTGCTTACACGTCTCGAATTACGGGCTTGAGCAATATCATCGTGATTCTGATAGAAGTTAGAAGATAAAGCTATAGTTAAGGCTAAAATTGGTAGCCATCTGAAAAATCCTTTTTTCATCACCATTCGCTACGCAGTACATAAGTGTTTGCCCCCTCGCAGTCAGGTCAAGCAATAGCCCAACCCAACACCAATGGCGGATAGCAAAACAATACACATTCCCCCCCCCACAACTGTATTAAAAGATACAATTTAATAAATCTTTACATTTCTCTCCCTAACCAGCGATCGAGATTTTGGGGTTTTTGGGGAGTTCAAGAGCTTGGAATTGTACAATAAGGTTGTACAAGTCTCCCCTAAAAATCATGTTAAGCAAAGAAACCACCTACTCTCAGGCGAGAATGAATTTAGCGAGTCTCTTAGATCAGGTGTGTGACGAATCTCAAATTATCGTCATTAAGCGTCGCAATCAGAAAAATGTGGCGTTAATTGCTGAAGATGAGCTTTCCAGTTTATTAGAGTGTGTTTATTTATTGCGATCGCCAGAAAATGCCCAACGCTTATTTCGCTCTTTAGCATGGACCCAGACAGAAGATGCAACTCCTCAAACATTAGCTGAATTGAAAGAGGAGTTAGGAATTGACTCCTAAAAGAGAAAATAAGCCAGATAAACCTAAAAACAATCCTATTCATGGTTATTTGCCCGTTTTTAGTCCTGATTTCAAAGCAGATTTAGCTTGGTGGTATCGGAACGAACCGAAAAAAGGCGATAAAATTTTAGACTTAGTGGCAGATATTTTGGATGGCGATCCGTTTACAGGATTGGGTAAACCCGAACCTCTTAAGTATATTGCTGCCGACACTTGGTCACGACGGATCGACTTAGAGCATCGTTTGGTTTATAAAGTCACGGGAAATAAGGTTTATTTTTTACAAGCTCGCTATCATTATCAATCAGGCTAAACTCAGACAAACCTATTAAGAACTGTTACAGGAGAAAGGGGACAAAGAACGTAGTACGTTCCCCCTCGTAGCTTGGGTTAAGGGATAGCCCAACCCAAGATAGAAGGAGGATAACAGAACAGCACACACCCCCCCCACAAATGTATCAAAAACTACAATTTAATAAATATTTACATTCCTCTCTCTGACGAGCTATCCACCATGAAACCCATCCTCAACGCCCAGATGATTTCGGAAGTTAGAGGACAACCAGAATAACGACCAATATCAACGGACGAGACTCAACTGCCCCAGTTCAACGCTCACCGCATCAAAGCGATTGTCCCCAGGGCGATAGGAGAGAATTTCCAAGCCAATCGGCTCGCTACTCGTCGAATCCTTAATCAAAATCACCCCATCCCCCAGTTCAGTACAAATCTGCTCCTTTCTGGGTTGCTGCCAGAATACAGTGAGTAATTCCGTTTCCGGTTCATAGAAAACTTTTACTTGAGCCATAGCATTTCCCCTTCTTTAATCCCATCGGTTTGGTAGGCAGTAATCAAGAACCCATCTCCATTTAAACGCCGAGCCACTGCCACAACCCAACGTTTTTCCTGTCGCTGGCGATAGAATAGCAGCACCCCAGCATCGTGGCTACTGCGTCGAATTTCATCCGGTAAAGCTAGGGTAAGGGTAACTAATTCCTCCAACTCCTCAAGTTCAGGATGTTTGCCCATTAGCCTCTGCCAATAACCTTCTGAAGTTCTAACTGTAAATCCCAAAGGGGTAACAACTTCAAATTTCATTGCCAATCATGGATAGGATTCTCGTTTCGGTGTTCGATAAATATAGTGGTCGTGTTGCGGATGCTCAATCTTCAATTCCTGAATCTACAAGACTATTGGCAATGAGTTGGTCAAATTGGTCCCAATCTTCACTATCCCATGATGAATCATCATTTGATGTAGTATTTTGAGCGGATTCGATAAAGGTAATAATAACCGATCCTCCATACAACAACACATACTATCCCCCGTAACTGTATTTTAAGCTACAATTTAATAAATATTTACATTCCTCTCCCTAACGAGCGACTCAGATTTCGGGGTTTTTGGGGAGTTCAAGAGCTTGAAATTGTACAATAAGGTTGTACAATTACCCCCTAAAAATCATGTTAAGCAAAGAAACCACCCACTCTCAAACACAGTATTTTATCAACTGTAGATATCTCGGCGATGTCCAACCTTATGGATGGTAAGCCGCTTTGCTTCGGGTGCAAAAGAATAGATAACTCTATGGTCACCGACTCGAAGCTTGAAAAGACCACTCAAATTAGCACTTAAAGCTTGAGGACTAACATTTTCAAAATTATCCGACAACCAGCGAACTTTCCGCAAAATTCGCTCTTGAATGATAGGAGCGAGTGCTTCTAAATCAGCGATTGCTTCGCGGCTAAATTCTAGAAAGTAAGCCACTACCAGTTTAATCCTAATTTTTTGGCTACTTCCTCGGCTGAAACCCCCTTTTCTCCTATTTCAGTCCGTCTTAGAGAGTCAAGAAGTTGTTGCTTAACTTCAGGTTTGACTTCTTTATCTTGGTCAGGATCGAGTAAGATAGATTGGATGGTTTCGGCAACAGTTTCTTGAATGAGGAGCTTGAGTTCTTCAACGGTTAGCTCTTTAACTTGCATATTTTTAACTAGGAGAGAAGAATAAATAAACTACTCCTAATTGTGGCACTAAATTGGCTATTTAGCTCTTCTCGACCTTGTGTGATCATCAATGCTTTGTCTGGTTCTAAGGTAGAACCTCTGGAAATGCCTTGCCAAGGAGACCCTAGCAACGAGGTGATAGTTGTTTAATAAGCGAAAGGAAAAAATAAACCCCCTCAAGATTGATTGAAGGGGCATTTATGGTATTTTTAGAGGCAATTTAGCCGACTTTTGTGGTTTCTTTTTCGCTGGATTTAGATGATTTTATTTGGCGCTTGAGAGTTAAAGCTCCACCGAGTGTGCCGAGGACTGCAAGACCAATAATAGAACTGGGTTCGGGAATAGAAACCGGTGGTGGGGGAGAGGCGTTAGCAGGATTAGAATGAACAAGAATCATTGCAGAAGTTGCCAGGGTAACTCCAGAAATTAAGCCTAAAAATTTACTGGTTTTCTTAGACACTTTCATCAGTTGTTATTTCTCCTTGAGATTTTGGTTGTTCAGAGCAATGGTAAAAACTTCCCCTCGCATCTGTATCCTATACTACAATTTAATAAATCTTTATATTTCTCTCCCTAACTAGGGATTCACAGAAGAACGATTTTCAGGTGTTTTCCCCTGTTTTACCCCTTCTCAGACGAACTATCCTCTTCCTTGAGTTATTGTGGCGCGGTCTGTCGGATTCGCCTTTGCGTTCATCTCTGTCTCGAAGTTGTTGAAGCGGATTCTCTATTTTGTTATAATTAGGGTCATTCGTTCAGTCGTTCAGTTTTGGGAGGGAAAAATATTCCGACACTTGCACAACTCTTACAATGTTATACCCTATCTTGTTGGGCAACAAGGTTTTATTTACCAATTAACTTAATAAGATTGGATGAGCGTACTAAAAATATTTTCATGTTAATTGGTGAAGGTATTGAGATTGAAATTAAACCTAATGGACAATGGATAAAATGAATCAAAAACCTAATTTTAAAACTATGACCTCTCAAGAATTAAAAAGTTATGTATTATCTCATCGTGAGGATGACGAGGCTTTTTATGCTTATGTAGATAAGGTAAATGAAAGAAAAGATCGAGTAGTTTATCCACCTTTAAACTCCTTAGAAGATCTGGAAAAATATCCCGAAGTTATTGAACAAATGCGTCAAGATTCCCGTCATAATTTTCAGCAAAATGAGTTAACTTAGATACATTGCGATCGCCACCTCTCGCAGTCAGGTCAAGCAATAGCCCAACCCAACACCAATGGCGGACAACAAAACAATGCACATTTTCTACTTCAAGGCTGTAGCTTAAGCTACAATTTAATAAATATTTACATTCCTCCTTTCTCCCGTCGATTCTAGACATCAACCTAAAAGTCGGCACTTAAAGGGGTACGGGGGAAAGGAATCACATCGCGAATATTGGTCATTCCCGTCATGAATTGTACCAGACGCTCGAATCCTAAACCAAAACCAGCGTGGGGAACGGAACCGTAGCGACGCAGATCTAAATACCACCACAAATCATCGGGATTCATACCCTGTTCCTGCATTCTTTGGATTAATACATCTAATCGTTCTTCCCGTTGGGAACCGCCGATAATTTCGCCGATCTTGGGTGCTAGAATATCCATAGCGGAAACAGTTTTATTATTGTCATCTAGACGCATATAAAAAGCTTTGATTGTCCTGGGATAATTGGTGACAATCACGGGTTTTTTAAATAGTTCCTCCGCTAGATAACGTTCGTGTTCTGACTGTAAATCTACGCCCCATTCTACTGGAAACTCGAACTGACGATCGGCTTTTTCTAATAACTTAATCGCTTCGCTGTAGGTAATCCGTCCAAACTCACTATTAACAATATTCTCGGCCGTACTTAACACCGTTTTATCGATACGTTCGTTAAAAAATTGCAAATCTTCGGGACAATTTTCCAAGACGAATTTAAAGATATATTTCAGAAAAGCTTCCGCTAAATCCTGATCCCCTTCCAGATCACAAAAAGCCATTTCCGGTTCCACCATCCAAAACTCGGCCAGATGACGGGAAGTATTAGAATTTTCGGCGCGAAAAGTCGGGCCAAAAGTGTAAACATTAGATAAAGCCATGGCCATTACTTCCGCTTGTAATTGTCCACTGACGGTTAAATAGGCCCGTTTACCAAAGAAATCCTCGGCAAAATTGGCGGGGTTTTTTAAATCTAAACTGGTGACAGTAAATAATTCCCCCGCACCTTCGCAGTCGTTAGCGGTAATAATGGGAGTATGTACCCAAATAAAGCCCTTTTCTTGGAAAAAAGTATGGATAGCGGTAGCGCAAGCGTTTCTAACCCGCATTACTGCTCCTAGGGTGTTGGTTCTCCCTCGCAGATGGGCAATAGTTCTCAGAAATTCAAAGGAATGACGTTTCTTTTGTAGGGGATAATCCGCAGGACAATCACCATAAAGGGTGATTTCGGCCGCTTTTAACTCGATATTTTGCCCTTTACCCGGGGAAGGAACCAAATTCCCCGAAACAGCGATCGCCGCTCCTGTACTAATTGTTTTTAGTACATTTTCATAATCGGGTAAAGTCGGTTCGAGGATAACTTGTAAGTTGGCCAGGGATGAGCCATCATTAACTTCCAGGAAAGTAAATTCTTTTAATTCTCGTTTTGTTCTCACCCAACCCTGCACGGTGACGGATTGATCCGGTTGTCCTGTCTGAAAAAGTTCCTTGATTGTGCTAGTCATTGCTTATCCCTATATTAAGTGGGCGAGTGGAATTAAATATAAGATGAATGTAGGTTGGGTTGAAGCATGAAACCCAACGCCAGATTATGTTACGCTACCGCTAACCCATCCTACAAATAATTGTGTCTCCCTACTTATAACCAAAGAGTATTTTAGGATAGAAGGTTCAGATCAGGCTAAAATCAATCTCGAACAGATCTCATGCTTCTGGTGGAAAAATTATTAAATAAGCCCAAAAGCCGTAAATTAGCGATTTTTCTGGCTTTTATCGGTAGTATTCTCGCTTTACCCTTTCCTATCGCCGGTATTCATAAATTCTATCTCGGTCAGCCTCTCTGGGGAATTATTTATCTTCTCCTTTGGCAAACTCCGATTCCCCGGGTGGCTTGCGCGATCGATGCGGTGTGGTATTTAATCCAAGATAACCAATTTTTGGCTAACTATTTTCCCACTGCCGCTGCTGCCACTGTCCCCAGTTTAGAGCCTAAACAAGTAGAGGCGATCGGGGCAGCTTTAAGGGAATTAGAGCGCCTCCGGCAAGAAGGATTGATTTCTGAGTACGAATTTGAAGAAAAACGGCGACAATTACTATAATGACACCGCAAAACTGGTTAGGACGCACTTTTAACCCTTTAAAAGCCAAAATTAGCAATGATCCCTATTATCGCTTTCGTTCCCTCGATGAGATCGCTATGGCGGCGCAATTGGGCATTAAAATCAATGTCAGTCAAGCGGGTGTGGATGATTGGCTGCGATTGCCGGGGATATCCATCCATCAAGCGCGGATGTTGGTGGAATTACTGGGTATGGGGGTAGAATTGCTTTGTCTCGAAGATCTGGCGGCTGCTTTGAGTGTTCCTGTGGCTAGATTGAAAGCTTGGGAACCGATTCTAGAATTTGCCTATTATAGCCTGGAAAGTCACCTCGCACCCCCTAAAATCAATCCTAACACCGCCTCGATCGAGCAGTTAACCACCCTACCCCTGATCAGTGATAATTTGGCAGCTGCCATTATAAAAAACAGAGAAGAACAGGGATTATTTAAGAATATTGTGGATTTTAAAGGGCGTTTATCCCTAGACGCTCAGGAAATCTCCCAATTAATGCACTTTTTTCAGTTTTAATCCCAAATACTCAGAACAGGAGATAGGAGTCAGGAGATTGTTTTTATTTATTCTCCCCACTTCCCCACTTCCCCACTTCCCCATCACCCCACAAGGAACCTTTTCAGCAAACCCTAACTGTCTTCAGATTCCTCCGTATCACTAGGGGGAACTAGGGCGACAGCAGCGATCGCATCGTCCTCATCGAGTTTTTGTACCCGGATGCCTCCGGCCGATCGCGATTGGGGAGTAATAGCATCGACGGATTGACGGATGATAATACCCCGTGCGGTGATAATCATAAATTCCTCGTTGGGGTTAACAACGTGCAGAGCCGCTAATTTATCGTTCTTTTTGCGGAATTTAATCACTCTGACTCCTAATCCCGCCCGATTTTGTAGCCGGAGGAGGGTAACGGGAACCCGTTTTCCTAGTCCTGCCATGGTAATTGCTAACACCCAGGGGCCATTATTAGCCACTTCGGGGTTAATTTCTTCGCTTTCGTCCTCGGTTTCTTCTTCGTTAGATTCAGCGATTTGGGCGACAATTTGACTAGGCAGGATGTCCATACTGATTAATTCGTCACCTGAGCGCAATTTCATCGATTTTACGCCTTTAGTTGCCCTTCCCAGGGAGCGCAATTGTTGACCATCGGCTTTAAAATGAATTGCCATCCCCTGACGAGAACCGATAATGACGCTATCTTCCTCTTTAGCCAAGCGAACCCAACGTAGTTGATCACCGTCTTCGAGAGAAATGGCGATTAAACCGTTTGATCGAATATTACTAAAGGCAGCGAGGGCAGTTTTCTTGATAAATCCCTTTTGTGTGAGCATAATCAGGTAATTATCCTCGCTGAACTCGCTGACTGCCACCACCGAGGTGATTTTCTCCCCTTTGGGAATCTCTAACAGTTGCACGATCGGAACGCCGCGAGCGGTACGGGAACCGGTGGGGATATGATAGGCATTGAGACTATAGACAACCCCGCGATCGGTGAAAAAGAGGACGCTATCGTGATCGCGGCAGGTGATAAAGTGATCGATGCCGTCGTCTTCTTTCATTTTTGCGCCAGCTTTGCCCCTTGTCGCCCGATTTTGGGACTCAAAGGTATTAACGGGCATTCTTTTGATGTAACCCTGTTCGGTGACAAGAATTAAGGCCTGTTCGTTGGCAATCAGGTCAGTTTCGGCGATTTCCCCTTCCCGTTGTTCAATATGACTGCGACGGGGGGTAGAGTGAATCGTTTTGATCTGTTGCAGTTCTTCCTCGATAATGCTGTCGATCCGTTCTTTTCTGGCTAAAATATCCTGAAGATCGCCGATTTTTGTCAGTAATTCCCCGTGTTCTTGCTGGATTTTCTCCGATTCTAGGGCGGTTAACCGTCGCAGCTGCATTTGTAGGATTGCGTCCGCTTGCACCTCTGAAAGACCAAAATTCTGCACTAATCCCTCTTTTGCACTAGCTGTGTCGGCAGCACTGCGAATCAGGGCAATGACTGCATCGAGACTAGCGAGGGCAATTAGTAAACCCTGAAGGATATGATCCCTTTCCTCGGCCTTGCGGAGTTCATAACGGGTACGACGGGTGATCACTTCTACCCGAAAATCGAGGAAAACGCGAAGAAACTCCCTTAAAGTCAGTAATCTCGGTTCGTTATCGACTAATGCCAACATATTCGCCCCAAAATTCGACTGGAGGGGCGTTTGTTTATAGAGATTGTTGAGGACGACGCGAGGATAGGCATCTCGTTTCAGTTCGATCACCACCCGGATGCCGTCGCGATCGCTTTCGTCCCGCACATCGGAAATACCGTCTATTTTGCGATCGTTGACCAAATCGGCGATTTTTTCGATTAATGCCGCTTTATTGGTTTGATAGGGCAGTTCGGTGATAATAATAGCATCTCGATCAGGTCTTCCCCTTTGTTCGATGGTTTCAAAGGAGGCGACTCCCCGCAGGGTAATAGAACCCCGGCCGGTGGTGTAGGCTTCCCGAATACCGTCTCTGCCAAGGATATGCCCCCCGGTGGGAAAATCTGGCCCCGGGATATAACGCTGTAATTCCGTATCGGTGAGATCGGGGTTATGGATGAGGGCAACGGTTCCATCGATGATCTCGGCCAGGTTGTGGGGGGGGATATTGGTGGCCATACCGACGGCGATCCCCGATGAGCCATTAATTAGCAGTTGCGGGACTCTAGAGGGTAAAACCACGGGTTCCTGTTGGGAACCATCGAAGTTATCGGCGAAATCGACGGTTTCTGACTCGATATCCTGTAGTAGGGCGTTGGTGGCCAGGGTGTGCAGACGACACTCGGTATAACGCATGGCTGCCGGGGGATCGTTATCGATCGATCCGAAGTTACCATGACCGTTAATCAGGGGATCGCGCATGGAGAAGTCCTGGGCCATGCGGACGAGGGCATCGTAAACGGCAGTATCCCCGTGGGGGTGGTATTTTCCCAATACTTCCCCGACGACTCTAGCGCATTTGCGGAAAGGGCGATCGGGGGTTAATCCTAGTTCGTACATTGCATAAAGAATGCGCCGGTGTACGGGTTTCAGTCCGTCCCTAGCGTCGGGCAAGGCTCGCCCAACGATGACGCTCATGGCGTATTCTAGATAGGAACGGGACATTTCATTGCTTAAGTCTGTGGGGACGACATGATCCTGGGCGGCGGTCATAGAGGGTTTAACTCCAATAACAAGGCAAAAAAGCGTTTTTGTGAGTAAATTCGCTAAAAATCGGGTTTTTACCCTTTTGATGTGCAGAATATGCCCATTTGTAGGACTATTTTACCATAAAATCTGCCTTTTTTGGGGTTTGAGGCGGCGCTAAAACTTTTGCTGAAGGTCTTTTCCCTCATTCCGGCCCGATCTTGACACTCTGTGGACTATCTGTCACAATATTGTCATGTAGGCCATTTGTTCTTAAAGTAATGGATTTGCAATTGTCATTATTTCCAGATAATCAACCAAGTCAGGCGGTAAGCAAACAGAAAAAAGCCAAGTTAGGTCGTTACGAAAGAATTCAGCGCGAACTAGCAACGGTAAAGCGTGATCCCTATCAAGTCCTGGTCGATGTTAACGTTCCGCTTAAGCCTCTCAATAGCTATAATTTTATCGATCTATTCTCCGGTGCGGGCGGTATAACCCAAGGTTTATTGCAGGCAGGTTTTAACCCTGTAGCCAGTGCAGAAATTAGCCCGATCGCCTCAGCAACCCATCAAAATAATTTTCCTAATTGTCATCATTTCTGCGGTGATATCCATGATTTTAATACTCAAGAATGGTTGGAAAAAATTGACAATCCATTCATTCATCTTGTGGTGGGTGGTCCGCCATGCCAAGGATTTTCTGTGGCTGGAAAACGAGATGCTAATGATCCGAGGAATCATCTGTTTAAAGAATTTATTCGCATTGTGGCTGAAGTAAATCCTTGGTATGTTGTCATGGAGAATGTACCCGGTATTCTAACAATAAAAAAAGGAGAAATTAAGCAAAATATTCTGGAAGCTTTTCAAAGTATTGGCTATAGAAATATTTCAATAGCAATTCTTGAATCTGCCGCCTATGGCGTTCCTCAAATAAGACCAAGAGCTATTTTTATAGCCAATAGATTTGGGCTGCCAAATCCTTATCCAAGTCCTCAATTAGTACCGGAGAAATACCAACCGATTGAAGCAGCTATCTCCGATTTACCTGCTTATGAACCTCTTCCCAGTATCAATCACGAATGGACTCGTCACTCGCCTGAATATATGGACAGAATAGCTCAAGTTCCTCCCGGTGGTTCCTTGTATGAAACTTATGTTGATGCCTTCAAAAGACAGTATTCAGGTAAGCCAAGTATGACAATTAAAGAAAATCATGGCGGTACTCATATCCATCCCTATTTAAATCGGGTTATTTCAGCCAGAGAAATGGCTAGATTACAAACTTTTCCCGATTCCTTTATTTTTGAAGGAACAATGAAAAAAGCGATGTGGCAAATTGGAAATGCCGTACCTCCACGTTTGGCAGAGTGTATTGGCTATGCTCTTATTCCCTACTTAAATCTCATAGCTACAGGTAATAAAAATATTGAAGATTTGGCAAGATAAATCACCGCTCTTCAGCTAATTTGATATTAAGAGAATTACGCCATGTTTCAAAATCATACCAACCACAACCTACACAGCCCTGTTCTGCTTCTGCTCCAGATTGAGGAATATTTTCCGGCCAGTTCTCTCCACCAGAATACCAAAATCTGATATCCATTGGTGTTCCTCGCTGACCAGTTTTAATACATTTTTCACAACTTCTTGACTTTAATAAATTATGATTTCCCGCACTATCTTTTTTAAGAAGCTGAAACTTGTTTCTGATCTCAGCTACACTCATATTGACATCATGACTTGGTTCACTTATCCCCCAACGTTCCATAGGAAAACGATGGTCAATAACCAGTTCATGTGACTGTCTGGTTCTGTTTTCAATCACATCTTTATATCCTGGAGTTTAGACTAACTCAACCTGCAACCAAACTGCACAGTTTGGTCTAATGATAAGAAGACTACAGGGAGTCAAAAAAAGGAGATATAGCGGTATGCAGTCGGATGAGGTA
>JAADBR010000129.1 GCA_009995705.1 Microcystis aeruginosa W13-11 | reverse complement strand
CTCCCATTCCCTCAATTCTTGCGCTACCATTCCCAACTGGTGCAGGGTGCTGGCTTGCTCGTAGCGGGCGCCATATTCAATCTTGATCTCAAGAGCTTGCTGGTAGTAGCTTCGGGCTTGCTCCCATTCCCTCAATTCTTGCGCTACCATTCCCAACTGGTGCAGGGTTCCGGCTTGCTCATAGCGATTGCCATATTCAATGTAGATATCAAGAGCTTGCTGGTAGTAGCTTCGGGCTTGCTCCCATTCCCTCAATTCTTGGGCTACTGCTCCCAACTGGTGCAGGGTGCTGGCTTGCTCGTAGCGATTGCCATATTCAATGTAGATCTCAAGACTCCCATTCCCTCAATTCTTGCGCTACCATTCCCAACTGGTGCAGGGTGCTGGCTTGCTCGTAGCGGGCGCCATATTCAATCTTGATCTCAAGAGCTTGCTGGTAGTAGCTTCGAGCTTGCTCCCATTCCCTCAATTCTGCCGCTACCATTCCCAACTGGTGCAGGGTTTTGGCTTGCTTGTAGCGGGCGCCATATTCAATCTTGATCTCAAGAGCTTGCCGGTAGTAGCTTCGAGCTTGCTCCCATTCCCTCAATTCTTGCGCTACCATTCCCAACTGGTGCAGGGTGCTGGCTTGCTCGTAGCGGGCGCTTTGCGTGCCTCCGGCAGCGCCATATTCAATGCAGATCTCAAGAGCTTGCCGGTAGTAGCTTCGGGCTTGCTCCCATTCCCTCAATTCTGCCGCTACCATTCCCAACTGGTGCAGAATGCTGGCTTGCAAAAATTGCTTCAATTGACTGTAACTTTCACTAATTGGCTTGAGTAATTCGAGGCTCTTTTGGTAAATCTCTTTCGCTTTCTGATAATTTTTACTTTGTAAATATTTGCTTCCTGCCTCGGCAATTATAGCAATGATTTCTAGTGCCATCTGCCCTTGTTTGGCTTCAGGGGGATAGTTTTCAAAAGTTTCGAGAACGAACTCTAGGAGCTTTAAATTAGTCTGAGTATCTTGGTTTAAATCCAGATAACTATGCAAGCAAGTAATAATACTAAGTACGCTTTCTTGCTGATTGAGAGCGATTTGCAACGCATTAAACAGATTTTCATACTCCCAGCGACAGAACAATATCCCCCACTGCTTCTCTTGCGGATTTTTGGAATCTAGCAGGTTATTATAATAACTTGCCAATCCTCGGTAATGATTCTTAAAACCCTCCCAAATTGCTGCTTGCGCCTCTGGTGCTAATTCCTTTAACTTCGTTTTTAGGAAGTAGGGAAAAATGGGCTGGATAGTCAATAAACTCGGCATTTCTTCACTCATCGGCGAAAGCAAACCCCAATGAATCGCTTCTTCAATCGCTGCATCAAATTGGTCAAACTGATAGCCTTGTAAAAGTTCTAATTGCTGTAGTTGTTGGCTATATTCAGGAATAACACCCCGGTGAATAAACCCACTAAAAGGTGCTAAACATAGTAACAACTTCTGCGCCTCCTCCGACAAATTACTGTGGGAATATTCCACACACTTGATGATATTATTAGTCTTATTCTCATCCCCCACATTAACTAACTCCGCCAACTGTAACCCTTGCCAAATCTCCTCCGGTGACTGTCGCTTCAGATTCGCTAATACCACCTCCATCGCCAACGGATATCCCGCCAACAATTTCATCAAGCGTTTAAAATAATCATCCTTTTTAATCGCATTTTTCCGACTCTTCGCCTGACGTTCTAAAATTCTCTCCGCTAATTCAGTTCTCGACTCTTGGTCTAATCCTTGTAAGTGATAGATATTCTCCTTAAAAGTCCTGCGTTGCAGCCAAGTTTCCTCACTGCGAGAACCCAAAATCACCTTCGTCTTTCCCCCGACCAAATTCTTGAGAAATTCGGCGATTGCTTCCCTTTCATTCTCCGGTAAAGTATTCTGAATTGCTAACGGTTGTCCCGTCACCGACTCCAGATTATCTAAAATGAGAATATACGCCTCACTGCGGAGTTTTTGCTCTAGTTTCCTCACCCGCGCTTTCAGGTTCATCCCTTGGAAACTCCCCTGTTCAAAGCGATTATAAATTCCCTGACCGATTTCATAGACAATCTGTTCTAACGTCCAAGCTTTTTTATCATAACCAAAATAGAAAATATGGGTCGCCCAGTTGGTTTTTTGCCACCATTCTCGTAGATAATTGAGTAAAGTAGTTTTTCCTGTCCCTCCCATTCCTTTGAGTAAAAGGATATTATGTTTCAGCAGCGCCTTTTCCATCTTGAGAATTTCTAAATCCCTTCCCACAAAGCCGTATTCTGGTAAAGGAAAGACATATTGATTGCCGATATGTTCCCAGTATTTTTCCTCCTCTTCTGGAGTAAATGGACGCAAATTGAGATTAATTTTACCGCGACAATAAATCACCGGTAATAACCAATCTTCTAAATCTATTATCGTGTTATAATAGGCGCGGCGTTGCTTATTATTGAATAACTCTAACCGTCCCTTTCGCATCGCTTCCGTTAGGTCTTTTCCGTTCAATAATTGCTGATAAATTGGTTTCATCATCAACTTAGCTGCAGAAACCGTCACCGAATATCCCATCGCCACCACAGCTTGCATTCCCGCAGTCATCAAACGACTCCCTAAACTGGTTTCCCGATAGTCTTCTGATTCCTGGGAAATTTGCTTTGCTGACTGACAAGCATTGAGAATACAAATAGGGATATTTTTCCCCGTGAGTAAATTCGCTAATTCCGTCGCTTCTACCGGAGTCGCTTGACCTTTTTCTTCTCCTTCCAGAAACAGAAAAGCTTTTACTCCCTCATATTCTGCTAAATCCTCCAGTCCCCATCCCCTTTGATAGCGCCAAGAGTCCCCGTGAACCTGTCTTTCGTACTGTTCATATTCCATTAATCCGCCATGAACATCGAAATGAATAACATGATAGTATCCTTCTCCCTTCTCATCCAGATGTCTGGTTAGTGATTCATAAGTTCCGGGACGCAAAATATCAATTTTTACTGGTATTTCACTACTATTTACCAGTTCTACTAAAGGACGGGAAATCGTGCGATAGTTAACATCAGATTCCTCATTAGGACGCGCAATCACCACCAGAAGATTGATAGTAGGATAAGTGGCCATTTGCACCGGGACAACTGTAGCCCCTCGACGCTGGCGGGAGATGATACAATCTATAGAAAAGGGACGCGGTAAATCAGGATCTTTCAGCGCTTCCCAATGTAAAGCTTGAAATTCTGGCGACTGACTTTCGATAATAATTTGCAGTTGACTTAACTGCTTTCGCAAGTCTCGATATTCCCCATAAGCATTTAAATTACTCTGGAAAACCTGTTTAAATAGGTTTTCGCCATAGTTTTGGACACTGTTGGCGGCTTTTTGCGCTTTATCCGTCTCTAGGGTGGGAAATACTAACCATTCCTCAAAGTACCATTCTAGGTCTTTTTCTTCTTGGTTAGTAAAGGGGTCAGTAACCGTAATTGGGTAGCTGTTACCGCTATCAAAATTGAGACTAGCAGTAAAGCCACCATCGTTCATTCCTTCTTCGCGGATGGTGAGGACTAACATAGAGATAAGTTTAGAATTGTTCTATTACAACTCTTCAGCAGTTTAACGGTATTATACTGGAAAAAACCTATTGCTTTGAGCCTATGGATGTTCGAGCGGCAGTTGCCCTAGAAGCAGGAAAACCCCTAACTATTGAAACGGTACAATTAGCACCACCGCAAGCGGGGGAAGTGTTAGTAGAAATCAAAGCCACGGGAGTTTGTCACACCGATGCCTATACTCTCTCTGGGTCCGATCCTGAAGGCTTATTTCCCTCAATTTTAGGCCACGAAGGGGCCGGAATCGTGGTAGAAGTGGGAAAAGGTGTCACTAGCCTAAAAGTGGGGGATCATGTTATTCCCCTATACATTCCCGAATGTCGTCAGTGCGAATACTGTCTCAGCTTTAAAACCAATCTCTGTCAAGCGATTCGTCTTACCCAAGGTCGGGGAGTAATGCCGGATGGAACCAGTCGTTTTTCCCTCGATGGTCAGCCTCTTTATCACTACATGGGAACCTCGACTTTTTCTAACTATACCGTGCTGCCGGAGATTTCTCTAGCCAAGATTCGCCCCGATGCTCCCTTTGAAAAAGTCTGTTATATCGGCTGCGGAGTCACTACAGGTATCGGTGCGGTGATTAATACCGCTAAAGTGGAACCGGGGGCAAAAGTGGTGGTTTTTGGTCTGGGAGGTATCGGTTTAAATGTTATTCAAGGGGCCCGCTTGGTGGGGGCCGATATGATTGTCGGGGTCGATATCAATCCCCAGAAACAAGCTTTAGCGACCAAATTCGGGATGACTCATTTTGTTAATCCCCAAGAAATCGAGGGGGATTTAGTGGCCTATCTGGTGGATTTAACTAAAGGTGGGGCCGATTATAGTTTTGAGTGTATCGGCAATGTCCAGATTATGCGTCAAGCTTTGGAATGTTGCCATAAGGGTTGGGGTGTTGCCACTATTATCGGTGTAGCCGGGGCCGGCCAAGAAATTAGTACCCGTCCTTTTCAATTAGTCACCGGACGGGTCTGGAAAGGTACGGCTTTTGGTGGGGCAAGAGGTCGTACAGATGTACCAAAAATAGTCGATTGGTACATGGACGGCAAGATTAATATTGATGATTTAATCACCCATGTTCTACCTCTGGCAAGAATTAACGAGGCTTTTGACCTGATGCGACAAGGAGATTCTATCCGCAGTGTGATTACATTTTGAACAGGGATAATGTTACATATAGTTAAGAAATACTTGACAAACTCTTAACTATATGTCTGTGCCAGTTTCCTAGCTCTCTTTAACTTACTATAGAAGCGATCAATCTTTGTGTCCCCTGCCTGTGTCTGGTGTGGTTCCTTCCACTCCTTTGTATTTACACTTATTTTGTTAAGATATATTGTGGATACCTTGGACTTTAGTAAACAGAGGAGCTAAATCACCCAGTATTGCGTCCTTTTCAGTGAACAGTAAACAGTAATCAGTGAAAAGACATCGGGAAAGTGCTATTTAAAACTACTCACTTAGAACTCAAATCTCATAACTGATAACTTTTAACTTTAAACAAATGCGTAATAGCGGACTCCTATCAAAAACCAAAGTCAAACTGAAACCGAAAAAAACGCTCACCTCGCCGACGCGGCCAGCGCCGAATAAATTACAGAATAAAATCAAAGATAAAGAGCGTCTAGTCGGTCGTCAGCGTCAGTCATGGCTAATTATGGGCTTAATTAGCCTTGTCCTGCTAGGAGGAGTTGGCTCGCGCTTGGCCTATTTACAACTGCAGCAAGGACAAATTAACCGAGAAAGGGCAGAAAATAACCGGATTCGCATTCTTCCCAAACCCCCAGTCCGGGGCAACTTATTCGATCGCAATGGCAAAGTTTTGGCCACGGCCCGCTTAACCCATGCGGCCTATATTTGGCCGAAATCCCAGCGTAATCCCGCCCAAAAACTCAATCTTGACCGTTTAGCCAGTATTTTAGGCATTCCCAGAAGCGACCTAGAAAAACGCATTAACGAAGCGGACGAAAACCCCTCCACCCTGATCCGCATCGCTAGGGGTTTAACTCCGGCCCAAATTATCGCCCTAGAGGAATACAAAGACGAATTAACCGGCATTGAAGTGGACGTGGAATCAGTGCGCTACTACCCCAATGGTAAAATCGGGGCGCATATTCTCGGTTATACTGGGGAACTAACCCCGGAGGAATATCAAGCCAAAAGACCCCAGGGCTACCGGTTGGGAGATGTCGTCGGTAAAATGGGTGTAGAAGCCGCCTACGAGTCAAAATTGCGGGGAGAATGGGGCGGAATGCAGTTAGAGGTCAACGGATCGGGACAAGTAATCCAAATTCTCGGCCAAAAAATTGCTAAACCGGGCCAAGATGTCACCCTGACACTAGATTTAAAACTCCAAAAAGCCGCCGAGGCCGCTTTAGGAAAACGCAAAGGTGCGATCGTGGCGATCGATCCCCGGGATGGTTCCGTGCGGGCCCTGGTCAGTTATCCTAGTTTCGATCCCAATGTGTTCTCGGCCCCAATTACCACCGCCACTTGGAAAAAACTACAAGCGGAGGGCAACCCGTTTGTTAACCGCGCCCTGCAAGGATTCCCCCCCGCTTCCACCTTTAAAGTCGTCACTGCCACTGCCGGCATGGAATCGGGTAAATTTCCCCCCAATACGGTCTTAAATACCTTTGCCGCCCTTTATGTGGGGGGGACAGCTTTTGGAGAATGGAATCACGCCGGTTTTGGGCCGATCGGTTTTGTCAGGGCCATGGCCATGAGTAGTAACACTTTTCACGGTCAAATTGGTCGCGGGGTGGGGGGTCCGGCTTTAATTGCCATGGCTCGGCGCTACGGTTTCGGTCAGAAAACCGGTATAGAATTAGCGGAAGAAACTCCGGGGTTAATTGCCGATCGCGATTGGAAACTGCGTAATTTTAAAAACTGGGATTGGTCCGTAGGCGATACGATTAATATGTCGATCGGTCAAGGATTTACCCTCGCGACTCCCCTACAGGTAGCTGTGATGTTTGCTGTCCCCGCTAACGGCGGTTTTTTGGTGAAACCGCACCTTTTACAGGATGCCCGCGATGTTAAGGAATGGCGAAAGTCTTTGAACATGAAACCTAGCACCCTAGACACCCTGAGAAAGTCCCTGAGAGCCGTGGTAGCGGAAGGAACCGGTCTGGCCCTATCAGACCCCGCTTTACCGCCCGTAGCGGGCAAAAGCGGCACAGCAGAAGCACCTCCGGGCAAGTCCCACGCTTGGTTTGGAGCTTTCGCCCCCTTCGACAAGCCCGAAATTGTTGTGGTCGCCTTTGCGGAACATTCCGGCGGTGGTGGTGGTAAAGTGGCCGCACCTATGGTACGTCAGGTAATGGAGGCTTATTTTAATATCAAACCCAAAGAAGAAAAACCCCGGCCGAAGCCCTAGAGACCTGTGGCGGTAAGCGGCACACAGCGCACAGTAATTCCCGTGGCCTTGTCGATTTTTTCCGCCCAAATTGCCAATATTTCAGCGTTTACCGGTTTGAGAATTTGCATTCCGTCGGCAGCGGTGAGGGGATTATTACCGCGGGTTTCTAATTGTCTTTGTCTTGCCCGGGGACGGGTCGGGGTGTTAAGTTGAATTTCATCCGGTTGTAGCTGTTGCATCAAATCGATATACTGGTCTTGATCTTGGGGCGACCAAGAGGCCAGCAGCATGGTTTGAATTGCTAGTTTTCCCGACCATTCTTGGCGAAATTGTCTTAATCCCCACCAAAGCTCCTGCCAATCCAGACCGGGGACCGGACGGTTAACCCGTCGCCATTGGGACTCGGAAACAGCATCGATTTTAGCGGCGACGATATCAGCCCTGCTCAAGTCTTGACGCACTTGGGCATCTCCCAAGAGGGTACTATTGGTTAAGACTGCCACCGGCCGCCTGGTTATTTCCTTGACGGTGGCCAGTATTTCCCCTAAATTGAGGGCGAGGGTGGGTTCCCCGCTACCACTGAGAGTGACTATATCCACATCCCAAGGGGCAAAGGCACTTAAATCCCTGCTAATTTGTTCGCTGGTGATAAAAATTCTTCGTTGCTCGGTTTTTTGCTCAATTTCTCCTAACTGACAGTAGGCACAGTTAAAGGAACAGGTGGAAACTAAACCAATCGGATCGATGCCCAGGGAACTGCCGAAACGCCAAGAGGCAACCGGGCCATATACGGAGCAGAAATAATCTTGGCGAGCAGTCATCGAAAATACCGAAAGAAGACGGAGAGGGAGGGATTCGAACCCTCGGTACGGTCTTACGATTCGTACAACAGATTAGCAATCTGCCGCATTCGACCACTCTGCCACCTCTCCAAGATGACATTATTTCATTTTAACATGAAGGGCCGATTTTTGGCAAGTAATTTTTGGGCAGTTAATCGCTTAAACGACCATCCTCCATATTGACAATGCGATCGGCGATGTCGAGAATCCGGTTATCGTGGGTGACGAGTAAAATCGTACAGCCCTGTTCTTTTGCCAATTTCTGCATGATTTCCACCACATCGCGCCCAGATTGTTTATCTAAGGCCGCGGTCGGTTCATCAGCGAGGACTAATTTGGGATGACTGACGAGGGCGCGAGCGATCGCAACCCGTTGTTTTTGTCCCCCCGATAGATCATGGGGATAATAATCAACGCGGTCCCCTAAACCTACCGACTCCAAAATTGCCGTGGCTTTTTGATCGAGATCTTGTTCTAAAAACTCCTCGTGCAGTTCCAAGGACATCCTCACGTTTTGTTTCGCTGTCAGGAATTTTAGTAAATTATGTGCTTGAAAAATATAGCCAATTTGACGGCGAATTTTCAGCATTTTGCCCTTAGCAATTCCTAACATTTCTTGGCCGAGAATTTTTAAACTGCCCGCTTGTGCCGATCGCAAACCGCCCATTAAACTCAATAAAGTAGTTTTCCCCGATCCCGAAGGACCAGTCATAATTACTACTTCCCCCGCTTTAATTTCCAGATCGATATCGTATAAAACCTGTTTTTTTAATTCTCCCGTGCCAAAATAGTGATTTAAGCCTTTAATGGCAATTACGGGTTCATTAGGGCTAAAATCCTCTAATTCTCGCTCTTTTTGAAAAATCAGCATTATTTCACCCTTGATAGTTTAAAAAATATCGGCCGGATCTGCTGTCCTTAATTTGCCCATAGCGACAATTCCAGAGGCAATACACATGATAATTGTTAGGATTAAAACTTCGATCGCCCTAGCGGTAGTCATCACGATCGGTAAAAGTGTAGCTGAGGAAGCGAGATGATAAACACCAAGAGAAACGATAAACCCGGGTATATATCCCAAAACCGCTAGTAATAAAGCCTCTTGCATCAAAACCCCGACTAAATACCAATCACCGTAACCCATAGCTTTTAGGGTAGCGTATTCGGGTAAGTGATCGGTGACATCGGAATAGAGAATCTGATAGACAATGACGATACCGACGATAAAACCGACTACTGTACCTAAACCAAAGATAAAACCAATGGCTGTACCATTTGCCCAATAGGTTTTTTCTCTTTCGGCAAATTCTTTTAAAGTAAGGACTATTACTTCATTTTTAGGGAAAAGTGCCTGTAAATTGGCTTTGACTGCCTCGATATTTGCTCCGGGTTGCAGTTTCACCAGTCCTATATCGATTTCGTGGGGTTGACGTTCGGGAAAGAGCCTTAAAAAGGTAGAATCACTGCTAATGATGTTACCATCGGCAGCAAAGGAGGCACCAAGGGTAAAAATTCCTGCTACCTCTACCTCTTTTCTATTTAACTGAACTGTCAAATCGGGTTTTTTCCGGAGTAAATCGGCAATTGGTCCGAATTCTGGTCTTCCTGCTTGATCGTACAAGACACGATTTAACATCTTTAGATCACTGGATTTTTGATTGACTTCCGGGAGAGTAAAAACCCGTTGACTGGGATCAAAACCAAAGACTAAAGTAGTTCTTTCTAGGGTGGTTTCGGGATTGCGCCACTGGGCCGAAGCAATATAAACTGGGGCTATAGATTGAATGCCCTCGACTTTTTTAGCTTGGTACAAGCGATCGCGTGAGAAACTTTTCACCGCAAAGAGGGTATCAAATTGGGGATTAATCAGGACTAAATCCGCATCGAGGACATAATGGGGTTTAACGGAAGCATCAAATAAGGCATCCCGAAACCCCAACTGAGTAAAAATTAGGAAGTCAGCAAAAGCAATCCCGGCAATAGCCACGATCAAACGGGTTTTCTCTCGCGTCACCTGTAACCAAGATAGGGGCGTTTTTTTGAATAGATGGGTTAGTTTCATGGAAAACCTACTCATTGATAGTTACAGTTACTTGGGAATTGGTTAAACTTGCCACTTTTTGACTGTTTTCGCGATCTAAGGCAATACGGACAGAGATAACTTTACGATCAAAGTTTTCTCCTGGTTGATTGCTGAAGATATTTTGTTGGTCAACTTTTAAGGCAATTAAGCGCACTTTTCCGCTAACTTCGCCCTTAAACGCCGATCCGGTAATCGTGGCAGTTTGTCCCTTGCGAATTAAACCGATATCGCTTTGATAGATTTCGGCAATTACTTCCATGCGATCAGTTTCAGCGAGGTCAACAATTCCTTGAGCGCTGATTTGTTCCCCGATACGGGTATTGACTTTAATCACTTTGCCGGTAATTGGCGATCGAATATAGGCCTGATTTAACTCGGTTTGGGCTTTTTTAACGGCAACTAGGGCAGCATTTACCTCCGCTTGGGCTGCCCGCACATCGACTCCCCGCACTTCTGAGACTTGATTTAAAGTGGATCTGGCCTCTTTGATCTGCTGTTGACCGGTGGATTCAATCCGGGCTAGGGTAGTCTTGGCTTCTTGTATCTCTTGTTGGCCAGTGCGTTCAATCCTCTCTAGAGTAACTTTTGCTTCTGTTAGTTGTTGATTACTGGTTTCTAAATTCAGTCTTTTACTATCAAAACTAGAGGCGGAAATAGCCCCTTCTTGATAGAGTTTTTCGTGGCGATCAAATTCAGCTTTGGCATTGCGATATTCTGCTTCTAATTTAGCAATTGTCGCTTTTTGGGCAGCCCTATCCCCTTCTAATTGCGCTGTTAATCTTTGGATAGTTGTCCGTTGGGTTGCTTGATCTCCTAACCATTGTGCCTCGATTTTTCGCACGTTAGCAGCATTAGCATCGATTTCTCCGACTTTTGCCCCAGCTTTCACCTGTTCTAGTTTGGCTGCGGCTACTTTCACCTGTTCTTGTGCCTGTCGCAGGTTATCCTCTAATCTTTCCTGACTTTCGAGAATGGCGATTATTTGCCCGGTTTTGACGCTATCTCCTTCATCGACTAATAATTTCATGACTCGATCGGAATCAAGCAACATCGGAGCAGATATACTGATAATTTCTGTCCTCGGTTCAATTCTGCCTAAAGCGGTGATTTTTTGCGGTGCGGGCGACGCAATTACAGGGGTTTTGGTTTCGGGTTTGGGGGCGACTTGGGAAAGACTATAAAAGGTGGTTATTCCTAATAATCCTGTGCCTAATACTATTAACCCGATTATTAACTTTTGATTTGATTTCACAAAAGTTTTACCTTTCATAATTTTTTAGTTAATAAGTGATTGTTGGTGGTTAACAGTTTTTCTGAAAATAGGGAGTCAGAATTTTACCTAATAATTCCATTTGTTCATCGATCGCAATCTGTTCATTGCACCACAGGCGCTCTAATATCAGTCCATTAATAACGCTGACAACTAACCAAGCTACACTCGGATCGCTAATACCTAAAATCTCGATTACTGCCTGATGATAGCGGCGATCAACGCGCTCAAAAAGTTGACTACGACGCAATTCTTCTCGTCCTTGATATTGAGAATAATCAATCCATAAGAATAATTGTTTGATGCAGGAATCCTCGCGATTAGTCATAAATTTTCCGAGAATTTTTAGCTTTTCTATCAGGGTTTTTCCTCGATCGATCTCGACTTTAGCTAATAAAACATCCTGCCGGCACATCTCCTCGACTAATTGCTCGAAAAGTGCCGCTTTACTGGGAAAGTAGTGGTACAGCGTTCCCGTGGACACTCCCAATCCTTGCGCTAATTCTCTCGTCGTCATGTCAGCATAGCCTTTTTCGGCAAAGAGTTCGGCACTTTTTAAGAGGAGTTCTTTTCGGTATTGTTCTACATCTACTATCTTAGGCATAAGTTGAATATCGAACGCTCGTTATATTTTAGCTTAATATTACTATGAATGGGGAAATCGGCTGTCCCTTTGCCTGTATGCTAGAAAGAGGAGCTAATTCGTTATTGAGCGAGCTTTTTCGCCAGGATTGACAATATGGGTAATATTCACGAGCAGTTATTAGAGGAATTAGCCGAAGTGGAGTGGAGTGACTTGATCCCCCATGCTCAAAGGGATGCGCTGATCCTGGTTTCGGATTCCCTCAATTTAATCGAAGTAGCAGAAGCGATCGCCGGTGATCAGGTTGCTCAAGTGCAGAATTGGATTGGGGAAAAACTACTAGAAAAACCGACACAAGAGCAATTAAGCGATTGGAATTCCCATCCCGATAGCCTTTTTAATACACTAATCGTGCAACCTTTTGTGTTAATTCAGACCATAGCATAGCTTAGATAAAACCAAACCCCCCAATCTGGTGAGATTGAGGGGTAGGAAAGAACAATCCTGGCATCGAGCTATTGTCCCGGTCGGCAACCCGACAAGTATCTTGGCCACGGTGAAGTTTCAC